>CACYHC010000029.1 GCA_902774145.1 uncultured Bacteroidia bacterium | reverse complement strand
CGCCAGAGTATTGCTACTCCGCGCTGCCCCTCGACTTGCATGTGTTAAGCCTGCCGCTAGCGTTCATCCTGAGCCAGGATCAAACTCTTCTTTGTATAAATCAAATTCTCAGCTTGAACCTGACGCTTTCTTGATTCCAAAAGAATCAACGCTCTCGTTTACTATTGTTTCTCGGTACTTGCTTGTACTTTCCAATCAGTCTTTCAAAGATCTTGTTGCCGTCCGTTTCTCGAACGGGGTTGCAAAGGTACACACTTTTTTTTTCTGTGCAAATTTTTTTTAAGTTTTTTTTCGATTTTTTTTATTCCCCGCAAAGAATCTTCATCATACAATGATTGGCAACCAGGTGCAAATCTTCCACTATCTGCATATCATTCAACGGGATATGCAAATTATACCGGCAAATCCGCCTGACGGCGCCCCCGTCATACCCGGTAAAACCGATGGTCACAGCACCATTTTCAGCCGCCCAGCGAAGGGCACGGACCACATTTTCCGAGTTCCCGGAACCGGAAATTCCCAGCACGACATCCCCCTCCCGGTAAAAATTCCGGAGTTGTTCGACGAACACATTGTCGTAGGAAAGGTCGTTGGCAATGGCCATCAGGGAAGGGATATTGTCATTGAGGCAGTGAAGACGGTAGCGCCGCTCCTTCCAGGCGGGCCGCCTCCAGGACATTCATAATTTCACTGAGTGCCTGGCGGTCCACCAGGGCAAGCGCATCGCGCAGGCGAGAGAAATAGCCGTCAATGGCCGGGATAAAGTCTTTCATCTGAATAAGTTTGAACAAGCCTTCAAAAATAAGGGGTTTCCTTCGTAAAAACAAATTTTCGCCCTATTTTCAGGGTATGATTTTTGCAGGAAAAATCCCCAAAAAACATTGTTTATGCATCAGAAATTTTGTGGCTGGCTGCTCAGGCTGCTGGGTTGGACGGGGGTGGATCCCCTCCCCGAAGAGGACAAGTGTATTATGCTGGGCGTGCCCCACACCTCCATCTGGGACTTCTTTATTTCCTATTTATATTATGCGTCCATCGGCGGGAAGGCGAAATGCCTCATCAAAAAGGAAATGTTCATCCCCCCGCTGAGCTGGCTGCTGCGCGCGATGGGCGGCGTCCCCGTGGACCGCAGCAACCCCACGAAACTCGTGATGAGCGTGATTCACGAAATGGAGAAGTCGGATCATTTCCACCTGGCCATCGCGCCGGAAGGCACGCGCAAGCCCGTCAAGAACTGGAAGACCGGTTTCCATATGATTGCCACCAAGGCGAACGTCCCTGTCTATATGGGGTATTTCGACTGGAAGACCAAACGCATCGGCCGGGGACAAAAGGTAGAACTGACCGAGGACGCCCGCGCCGACATGAAACGCATCCAGGCCCTCTACGAGGAAATGCATCTGACGGGAAAGCACCCCGAAGATTACATCACGCACTGATTTTCCGCTTCCCGCCGATACAGGCCGCCAGCAGCGACAAGAGCAGCAGGGCGGCCACGAGGCAGGCAATGCGCCCGACGATATCCCCGTAACGGACAAAGAAGGTTTTCCGTGAACTGAGGTTGACGGAGCCTTCGAGCACCGCCTCCTGCCACCAGGGCGTGCGCGAGAGCACGTTGCCCCGCTGGTTGATGAAGGCGCTGATGCCGGTATTGCCGCAACGGGCAATATCGCGCCGAAGTTCGATAGCGCGCAGGCGCGAATAGCTGAAATGCTGCCGGTACCCCGGGGTATTCCCCCACCAGGCGTCGTTGGTAATGACCGTCAGGGCCTTCGCCCCCTTGCGCACGTAACCTGCACAATATTCCGGGAAAATGGATTCATAGCAGACCGCACAGCCCAGGGGAACGGCGCCGAAATGCAGCAGACCGACTTCTTTCTGTCCCGTGCAGCGGCCCATTACGCCGCCGAGCGCATCGTCGATGGGCACAAAAATCTTCGGGAAAGGCAGCAGTTCCGTCCCCACCACCAGGCGGGATTTGTGGTACACCTGCACCGGGCCGCCCGCAGGAAGCAGCAGGGCGCTGTTGTGTGCATCCAGCCAGCCGCCGCCGAATTTCCGGGCCACCGCCGAAGGGGCCGGACCGGGACCATAGATATCATAGGTAGAAGCGCCGAAGAGCACCGCGCCGTGGGGATGTCCCTGCAGGAACTGCGCAAAACGCAGAGCGGTTTCATTGGGGCCCGAACTGCCTTTCAGGATATATGAAGCGGTAAAGGTCTCCGGCGCCAGGAAAAGGGTCGCCGACGACGAATCCGCACGCGCGGACGCAAACAATCGCAGCAAAACCTCATCCTGTTCGCGCTGACTCATGCTTTCGAACTTGTGGTAGGGGTCGAAGTTCGGCTGACCGACCACCACGGGAACGCTGCCCTCATTCACTTCGTGCCACGACGCATACATCCCCAGGGAGAGCGCCGGCGGCAAGAGCAAAATACTCCATCCGGCGATACGAAGCGCCACCCGCCGACGCAGCGGCAGGCGGGAAGGCAGGCGGACGGCCAGCGCAAAGAGGAACAGGTTCGACGCCCAGATCCAGAGCGAGCCGCCCATCACCCCCGTAAATTCGTACCACTGCGCCAGCTCCGTACTGCCGGCCAGCGCGTTGCCCAGCACCAGCCAGGGCCAGGAAATCTGCACGTCGAAATAAAGGTGCTCCCAGGCCATCCAGACCGCGGCGAGGAAAAGGTAAGGCAGGACGCCGGACCATTTGCGGCGCGCAAGGCGGAACAGTTCGAAGATGAGGGACATCTTCAGCGCATTCGCAATAATCGCAAACAATCCTCCGCCGAGGGTGGCGTTACACACCCAGAAGGTCGTCAGCGCATTCCAAAGCACGAAAGCAGCATAATGGCACCAGAAAAATCCGCGCATTCCGGTACGGCGGGCCTCCCGCGCGGCCAGCAGCAGCGGCACGAAGGCAAAGAGCGCCACTGGCGCGCTGTGGGGCACGAGCCAGGGGGCGGACAGCAGCACGCCCGAAAGCAGGGACAAAAGCCCTATGCGGACGGATGCTTTCATTCTTCTTCGGCGGGCATTTGGGCGCAATAGCGGCGCCATTTTTCCAGGAGGGCCGTCATATCGGCGGGAAGAGGGGCGCTGAACTGCAGCCATTTTCCGGTGGACGGATGCACGAACCCCAGGGTCTGCGCGTGCAGCGCCTGCCGCGGACAGAGTTCGAAGCAGTTGGCGATGAAGCGTTTGTACTTGGCGTAGACCGTTCCTTTGCGGATTTCCGTACCGCCGTAGCGCTCGTCGCCGAAAATGGGATGGCCGATACTGCTCATATGCACGCGGATCTGGTGCGTACGGCCCGTCTCCAGCTTGCATTCAATGAAGGTCACGAAACCGAAGCGCTCCAGGACCTTGTAATGCGTAACCGCCCGCTTCCCTTTTTCCGGGTCGCTCATGACCTTGAAACGCAGACGGTCGGAAGGGTCGCGGGCGAGGGGCGCGTCAATCGTTCCCTCGTCGTCCTTGAGGTCTCCCCAGACAATGGCCCGGTAGCGCCGGTCGATGCTGTGGTCGAAGAACTGTCTGGCCAGACGCAGTTGCGCCTCGTCATTCTTGGCCACGGCCAGCAGGCCGGAGGTGTCCTTGTCAATGCGATGGACCAGCATCCCCATCCGCTCGTCGTCCGCCTTTCCGGGCGCCAGGCCCAGGTGAAACGCCAGGGCATTTACCAGCGTGGCGTCATAGTGTCCGTGTCCGGGATGGACCACCATCCCGGCGGGCTTGTTGAGGACCAGCACGTCGTCGTCCTCATAGCAGATATCCAGCGGAATGTCCTGGGGAATGATTTCCACGCCGCGGCGCCGGTAGGGCATCATAAAACGGATGACGTCCCCGGGCCGGACGATGAAATTGGCCTTGACGGTCCTGTCCCCTACGAATACATAGCCTTCCTTGATCGCCAGTTGGATACGGTGGCGGGAAGTGTCCTCCAGGTGGGAGGACATAAACTTGTCCACGCGCAGGGGCGCCTGTCCGGGATCCACTTCCAGGCGGAAGTGCTCGAACATCAAGTCGAGGGAGCTATCTTCCAGTCCGTTTTCCGGCATCGGGAGAGAGATAGAGCGTAACTTCCATTCCCAGGGGGAAGGGGCCTTCGGAAGGGCCGGGGTCCTGGGCATATACCACCGAACTGAGGGAATCCGCATAATTGCGGACGGATGAGTCGAAGCGCAGGTGGACCGGGTTCAGGTAGTTTTCCTGCACCAGGTCGACGGCATTGAGGTATTTGCGGCCTTTGACATCGGGCATCCAGGCCTGTTCGGAACCATTCGTTGAAACGCGGAGCGTGATGGGCGAGCCGGCATTGAGACGGGTGCCCGGGCGCACGGGACGGCCGCGGTAGAGCTGTTCCAGCACACGGTTCGAGGAGATATCGCCGATATACTCGAGGCGCGCCAGGCTCAGCGAGGCTGCAGCGAGTTCGGACTTCGCCTGCCGGAGGGTGGTCTTCCGCACATCGGGCATCGTCACCTTCATCGGCGTGACGGCATTGACCGTCAGGAAAATGCGCCGGCCTTTCTTGACGTGCTCGCCGGGCGCGGGGCTTTGGCTCAGCACCACCCCGGGACGGGCCTTGCGGACATAGACCGAATCGGAGACCTGCACCTTTACCCCGGAAAGCGACGCTTCGCCCAGGGCCTCGAACCAGGTCATATTCGTGAAATCCGGAACGGAAAGCTCCCGGTTGTGCCGGGTAGCGATATTGAGCGCCAGACTGACGAAAAGCAGCAGAACGGCCACGGCGGCCGCCCCGCAGAGCAGTGTCCTGACGACCCAGTTGCTCAGGAAACGGTTCATTGCAGGAAAAGGATTATGCCCCGCACGACCAGCACGACCCCGAGAATCATCACGAGGCATCCGGTAATCTTGCTGAGCTTGTAAATGAGGCTTTTGTCAATCTTCTTGCGCAACTTGTTGATGCCCCAGGCGAAACAGAACCAAAAGGTGAGGGCGCCGCAGAAAACCATCAGCACCATCATCCAGACCGGTGCCTTGGTGGCCTCCGTGTCGGAGAAAAGGGCGACCAGCGCGAACATGAAGGCCAGGGCCCCGGGATTGGCCAGGGCGCAACCCGCCGACTGGAGGGCATAGCCAAAATAACTGCTCGCGGTAATCGGCTTCCCGGCATTGCGCATCGGGTCCTTGAAAAACATCCCGGCGCCGACATAAATGATGAGCAGCCCGCCGAAGAGCATAATCCAGCTTTGATGCGCGATAATCACGTCCTGGACCAGCGAAACGGCGAAGAGGGCCACGGCGGCGTAGAGGGTATCGACCACGGCGGAACCGATGCCGGTCGCCAGGCCGGCGCGGAGATTCCGCGTGAGGGTGATTTGCATCACGTAAATGACGACGGGACCAATCGGCGCGGAGGCACAGATCCCAATCAAAAACGCTTTGAGCAAATCAAAAACCATAGAAAACTTACAAATATAGTAAAAAAGTTGCTAAAATCTAGGAGGACGGCCGCCGCCGGGACCGCCCGGGCCACCGGGGCCGCCCATCGGTCCGCCCATCCGCTGGCCGCCGAAACTGCCGAAGCGCCAGGTCAGCGAGAGGACGATATAGCGGCCGAGGGTGTTGTTCACGGATTCGATGTGGTAGTTGTCGCTGTCCGTCACGTTCAGGTTTTTGGCCTGGCCGAGGATGTCATAGCACTTGAGGGCGAGCGTAAACTGCTTCTTGAAAAGAAGTTTCTGGATTTCCGCGTCCAGGATGTATTCCGCGGGCTGCGGCGTGGAGTAGCCGTTATACCAGTTGTAACTGAACTGGCTCTTGAGGGTCAGGCCCGTAAGGTCCCAGGTCCAGTTGATGCCGGCACGCACCTGGTTGTTCCAGGTGGTTCCTTCCGACCCGGCACGGGAAACCGTATACCAGGAGTGGTTCACCCGGGTACGGCCGGAAGCCGAGATTTCCAGGGCGTCGTTGCGCCAGGTCAGGGTCAGGCGCTCAAATGCGCTGAGGTTATGGATGTTGTTCCGGGTGATGTGCGCGGCATAGTAGTCCGGATCCGAGAAATGCTCCACGAACTCGTCCATAAAGGCATAATAGCCCTTGCTGTAGTAGGTGGTCATATCGATGTCCTTGCCGATGAGGGAGGAGTTCATCGCCCAGTTGGCCCGCAGGAAGTTCTCGATGGTAAAGCCGGAACGGGCAATGGGCAGGTTCAGGAAGGCGTTGAAGCCCGCGCTGGCCGAAGGCCGCTGGTTGTCGTTGAACGGCATCGAGAACTGGGCGCCGGCCGCGTCGTACCAGCTGGCCGAAATGATGGGGGCCTGCACCACCGAGGCATTGAGCCGCAGGTTGAACGAGGTGAAGCTTTTCTTGTTGTTGTAGCGTACGCCGCCCCGCAGGGAATGGGTGAAATAGGGGTTCAGTGTAGGGTTACCGAAAGACACCATCAGCGGGTTGGTATTGTCGGGCACCGGCATCAACTGCGAAGTCGAGGGCTGGCTGGCCCGTCCGCGGTAGAAGAGGCGCGCATTGGAGTTGTCTCCCATCTCCCACCAGAGCATCGCCTGCGGCGACCAGAACCAGCGGGTCCCCGGATTATAGATCATCGGCTCGAAAGTGCCGGTCTCGCTGTTGTAACGGGTGGTGCTGTTGTAGGTGGTGGTGGGCAGGGCGGCAAAGCCCAGCTGTGCGCGGAACTTTTCCGTCTGGAACAGGGCGTTGGCCCCGATTTCGTGGTTGCTGCTCCGATTGAGGATGTTGTTCGAGTAGTCGTAATTCTTGACGTCCTTCCCCTGACCGAAGTCGAAGGTTTCCTTGTCCGAAGTGGACTGCGACCAGTTGTAGCCGTAATTCGCCTCGGCGAAGAAATTACCGGCAATCGGCTGGGTATAGGTAATGCGGCCGCCGACACTGGCGCTCTGCATATTGTTCGTGAAATGCTGCCGGATGCGTTCGATCGACTCCCCGCCCTCGTCGTAAGCGCAGGTATTGCTCAGGTTCATGCCGTCGTAGAGGCGGTTGTCGGAGAAGTTGTAGCGCGCAAAGGCGGTGAGCGTACGGCCGGGAGCGCCGAGCCGCTGGCGGAAGAGCAGCCAGCCGCTGGTCGAGACATTGCGGTTGCGCCCCGTATTCAGCGTCTGGGAGCTGTTGATGCGGGCGCCGGTATCGTCGCGGTAGGTTTCGGCGTTGCTGCCCTGGTTGTAGAAGCCGTCGCCGAAATTCACCTGCGGTTCAAAAAGGATGGAGGTGTTTTCGGAGAATTTGTGCTCCAGGCGTACGCCGAAGCGATGGCCGTTGGAAACCGTGGTATTCGCGCCGTCGGAATTGTAGAGCAGGTCGCCGGAATCTAGGTAGGTACGCTTCCGGGAACTTTCCTTGACGAATTTTTCCGTGCGGTTGAAGAGGTAGTTGCCGCCGAGGCTCATGTTGTCGTCCAGCAGGTCCCAGGCCCCGTTGATACCGGCCATATAGGAGGTGGAAATGCCGTTGGACCGGCCCCAGCCGCCCTGGCCCTGGCCGTATCCGCCCCCGCCGCCGCGGGCGCCCTGCATCATCGCGCCAGCCAGGTCGTTGAAGGCCCGGTTGTTGGTGTTGTTGGCGTTGAGGATGACGCTGATCTGCGATTTGTCCTTGAAACGGCCGAGGAAACCCGCGCCCTGGAAGCGCCAGTCGTTCATCGTATTGGACGGGGCCGGAATGTCGTGGCCGGCACCCGCCATCAGGTTCCCGAAGAGGCCCTTCATCATCCCCTTCTTGAGGCTGAGGTCGATGACCATTTCCTCCTCGCCGTCGTCGATGCCCGTAAACTGGGCCTGGTCGGACTTCCGCTCGATGACTTTCAGTTTGTTGATGGCCTTGGCGGGAATGTTCTTGGAGGCGAGCTGCGGGTCGTCCAGGAAGAAGGTCTTGCCGTCGATGGTGATTTTCTTGATTGTCTCGCCGTTCCAGGTAATGGCGCCGCTTTCCGACACCTCCACGCCCGGAAGTTTCTTGAGCAGGTCCTCGAGCACGTCGTTGTCCGTGGTCTTGTAGGCGTTGGCGTTGTATTCCACCGTATCTTTCTTGACGACGATGGGGTTGCCGATGGCCGTGACCGTCGCCGCATCGAGGATTTCCGTCTCGGGCGCCATTTTCAGCGTGCCGAGGTCCAGTTCCCCGCCGGCGGGGGCAATCGCCATCGTCAGCGGCTTGTAGCCCATAAGTTCCGCCTTGAAGCTGTATTTTCCGGGGCGCACGCCGACGATGCTTACGACACCGGCGTCCGAGGACAGGGAATACTTGTCCGCCTTGGAAGCGCCTTCCCGGGTAAGGGATACGGTGGCGAAACTGACGGGCTCACCGCTGGAAGCGTCTTTCAGGACGGCTTTCACGGTAACGGGCTGGGCAAAGGCGGGGGCACTGAGCAGAAGAAGCCCGAGCGCCAGGCTGCGAAGCAAGAGTTTCATTGGATTCGGTCTGGATTTTCCTTGATAAATTTCTCCCAGGAGCTGCCGCCGCCCTTCGCGGCGAGCGGACTCCCGAGCTGATAAAAATGGCACATCGCGATGGCAAGCGCATCGGTCGCGTCCAGGTATTTTGCCTCAAATTTTATGCCCAACGTATTCTGTACCATAAGACTGACCTGTTCCTTGGAAGCGGCGCCGTTCCCGCAGATGACTTCTTTCGCCCGCCGGGGAGCATACTCGGTCACCACCGCACCGTGGGCGAGCGCGGCACACATCACCGCACCCTGCGCCCGGCCGAGTTTCAGGATGACCTGGGCGTTTTTGCCATAGAAGGGCGACTCGATGGCCAGTTCTTCCGGCTGATGCAGGGCGCAGAGGGCGTCCACTTTCCGGTAGATGCTGTCCAGTTTGACATACACATCCTTCTGGCGGCGCAGGTCCAGGACCCCCATATCCACAAATTCCGGGCGTCCCTTCACTACACGCACAATCCCGAAACCCAATAAATTGGTTCCGGGATCGATGCCGAGTATGGTGCAGTCCTTAATCAATCTTGTCGAATCCGGTATAAGGCCGAAGCACCTCCGGAATCACGATGCCGTCAGGGGTCTGGTTGTCTTCCAGCAGGGCGGCGACGACGCGCGGGAGCGCCAGGGAACTGCCGTTCAGCGTATGGCAGAGCTGCAGTTTTCCGCTCTCGTCGCGATAGCGCAGATGCAGGCGGTTGGCCTGGTAGGTTTCAAAATTGGACACGGACGAGATTTCCAGCCAGCGCCCCTGGGCGGCCGACCAGAGCTCAAAGTCATAGGTAATGGCGGAGGTGAAAGACAAATCGCCGCCGCACAGGCGCAGGATGCGGTAACGCAGGCCGAGCTTGTTCACGATGCCTTCCACGTGGGCTACCATCTCGTCGAGCGCGGCATAACTGTCCTCCGGACGCTCCACGCGCACGATTTCCACTTTGTCGAACTGGTGCAGGCGGTTCAGGCCGCGCACATCCTTGCCGTAGGACCCGGCCTCGCGGCGGAAGCAGGGCGTATAGGCCGTCAGTTTCTGCGGGAGACTGCCGCCGGGAAGGATTTCGTCGCGGAACAGGTTGGTGACGGGCACCTCGGCGGTCGGAACCATATAGAAATCGTCCAGGTTCGCGTGGTACATCTGACCCTCCTTGTCCGGCAGCTGGCCGGTACCGAAACCCGATGCGGCGTTCACCATCACCGGAGGCTCCACCTCCATATAACCGGCCGCCGTATTGCAGTCCAGGAAGAAATTGATGAGCGCACGCTGGAGCTTCGCCCCCTTGTCGCGATAGACGGGGAAGCCGGCTCCGGTCACCTTCACGCCCAGGTCGAAGTCGATGATGCCGTATTTTTTGGCCAACTCCCAGTGCGGCAGCGCACCCTCGGGAAGATTCACCTCCGGGCCGCCCATTTTCACGACCTGGTTGTCTTCGGCGCCTTTTCCGGGAGCGACGAGGTCACAGGGCAGGTTGGGCAGCAGCACCAGTTGCTGTTCCAGCTCGCGGGCCGCGGCTTCGCCTTTCGCAAGGAGCTCCGCGCTCCGGGCCTTCAGGGCGGCGACCTCGGCCTTCGCCTTCTCCGCCTCCTCCTTGAGCCCCTGTTTCATCAGCGCGCCGATCTGGGCCGCCTTCTGCTTCTGCTCTGCGAGCAGCGCATCACTCTCCGTCTGGGCCGAGCGGCGCAGGGCGTCCAGTTCCAGGACCTTTTCTACGACAGGCGCCGCGTCAAAATTCTTGATCTGCAGTTTTTCAATCACTTTCCGCTTTTCTTCGCGGAGCATTTTCAGTGTCAGCATAGGACTTTTCGATTCTTTTCAAACAAAAAAGACCTACACTCCCTTCGAAGCGTAAGTCTTTCTCAAAAACAGGACTCCCTTCGAACTAGTTTTCGAACGGAATTACGGAAACATAGGACTTGTCGTCCTTCTTCCGGGTAAACTTCACGGTACCGTCAATCAGGGCGTACAGCGTGTGGTCCTTGCCCATCCCCACCCCGCGGGCAGGATTGTGGACAGTACCCCTCTGACGCACGATGATGTTTCCGGCCTTTACGACTTCGCCGCCGAATTTCTTAAGACCCAAGCGTTTGCTTTGTGACTCACGACCGTTCTTTGAACTGGATTGACCTTTCTTGTGTGCCATAGTCTTCTTTCTTTAAGCGATTTCGTTAATCTTGATCTTGGTGAGCTTCTGGCGATGGCCGTTGAGTTTCTGGAAGCCTTTGCGACGGATCTTCTTGAACACCAACACCTTGTCCGCCTTGACGGAATCATCCAGAACGGTGGCCTTGACCACTGCACCTTCCACATAGGGCGTACCGACCTTCACGGCGCCGCCGTCCTCGACGAGCAGCACTTTGTCGAACGCTACATCGGCATCCTTGGCCTCAGGCAGCCTGGGGACAAAGATTTCATTTCCAGCTTCCACTTTGAACTGCTGGCCTGCAATGTCTACGATTGCGTACATAAAAACTTTATTCTTTTTAAAGTTCCGGCCGCAAGCGGCTGCCTCCGGGACAGCTCTTTTTCAATGGCTTGGCGGTCATCTCATTTTTTAAGCCCGCAAATTTAGTTGAATTTCTTTTTATTGCAAAATTTTTTAACTTTGTATTTATGGACTTTAACTATAGCCGTCCGGCGACGGGCAAGAATTTCATCGGCCGCAGGCAGGAACTTTCCGCCCTGGGGAACCTGCTGACGCAGGGAGAAAACGTCATTCTGTACGCCCCGCCGAAGACCGGCAAAACCTCACTCGTCGAACAGGCCCTCTTCAACCTGCGGACACTCTCGCGCAAGACCGTCAGCGTGCGCTGCTCCCTGCTGGATGTACGCAGCGCTTCCGACTTCGCCCTCCGGCTGGGCTCGGCGATTCTCGCGGCCACCGGCTCCACACCCGTCGAATATGCAGACCTGGCGGAAAGGCATCTGGACCGTTCGCACCTGATCTTCGACCCGGAACGCTACGGCGGAGGCAGCGACATCCTTTCCCTGAGCTGGGACGCGGACGAAAGGGATGTCCGGGCGGTAGTGGAACTGCCTTACGCGCTCGCGCGCGAGCGCGGTATCCAATTCATCATTGTCCTGGATGAATTCCAGAACGTACTGCTCACCGGTAGCAGCGACATGATCTGCTCCCGGCTCGAAGCCGCCTTCGAAGCGAAAGACGCGGACGCTCCCGTCAGCTTCATCCTCTGCGGCTCTGCGGTCAACGCGATGAAATACCTGACCGGGAAGCGCCATTTCTTCCACAAGAGCGCCGTGGTGCTGCCGCTGCCGGCGGTCGACGAAAAGGAAATCGCCGACTATATGAACCGAATTTTCCTGACCGGGGGCAAAGTGCCCGACCGGAACCTGCTCCTGGCCGTCTGCCGCCTGCTGCGCTGCCACCTGGGCTACCTGAACCAGTATTGCGCCATCTGCGATTCGGCGACCCGCGGGTACCTGATGGCTCCGGCGATGAACGCGGCGCTCGACGCGCTCGTCTCGCTGCACGAACCGCACTTCCGGGCCCGGATGGCCGACCTGACCGGGTTCCAGGTCAGCCTGCTGCGCGCCCTGCTCGAAGGGCACGACCAGTTCAGCAGCGCTTCGGTCATCCGCCGCTACGCGCTCCATTCGTCGGCCAATGTCTGCCGGGTGAAAGACGCGCTCTGCAAAAAGGAAATCCTCAGTTTCGACGAAAATGACAAGGCCGAAATCCTGGATCCCCTTTTCGAGTTCTGGGCCCGCCGGGACTACTTTAAAATCGATAACAAGGAATTATGAAACAGCGCATTGTCGTACTTACCGGCGCCGGGGTCAGCGCCGAGAGCGGACTGGGGACCTACCGTGACAACGGCGGTCTGTGGGACCAATACGATCCGATGGAAGTGGCTTCCGCCGAGGGCTGGCGCCGCAATCCCCGCCTGGTCCTGGATTTCTACAACATGCAGAGGGAAAAACTCAGGAACTGCCGGCCCAATGCCGCGCACGAAGCCATCGCCGCACTGGAAGAGGAATATACCGTGGACGTAATCACGCAGAACGTGGACGACCTGCACGAACGGGCGGGCAGCACGCACGTCATCCACCTGCACGGCGAGGTCACGAAGGTCCGCCCGGAAAACAGCTGCACCTGGGAGGACGGCTATTCCGAAAAACAGGTTATGGACGTGGGCTACGGAAAGGTTTCGCTCGGCGACCTCTCGCCGAAAGGGGTGCAGCTCCGGCCGCACATCGTGTTCTTCGGCGAACAGGTCCCCAAGATCGAGGAAGCGGCGCGCATCGTCGCGCTGGCGGACATCCTGTTGATTGTGGGCACGTCGATGCAGGTCTATCCCGCCGCAAGCCTCTACACCTTCGCCCGTCCCGAATGCCCCATCTACCTGATTGATCCGGCGAGCGTTGCGCTGCGGGAGGACCGAATCGTGCATATCCGGGAAAAGGCCACCGACGGAATGTTGCTTTTTAGAAAAAATTACTTACCTTTGCACCCGCTAAAGAAAAAGGGGGTGATTTAAGGAATGATTATCGTACCGGTAAAAGAAGGCGACAATATCGAACGCGCATTAAAGAAATTCAAGCGTAAGTTCGAAAAGACGGGGGCTGTCCGTGAGATGCGTGCGCGCAAGAACTTCGAGAAACCCTCTGTCAAGCGCCGTGCCGCCAAGATGAAGGCCATCTATGTGCAGCACCTCAAACTGCAAGACGAACAATAAAAGCCTGACGGCTTTCCACACGCCCCTCCACGAAGAATTCGCCGGAGGGGTTTTCTTGTAGATAGAGTTCCACCGTCTCTCCGGGATGGACCTCGTGATTGAAATTGATGGAGAGACTGCGCAGCGGTTTTTCCGCAAGCAGGTCCAGCGGCAGGACATCCATCGCCCAGCCGATATAACGCACGTTGTTGACGTGGTTGTTGTAGTCGATGTCCGAGAAAACGGCGGTCCGCTCCCCCGCCTTGACGGCAGGGATTCCGCGCGGGGACATCACTTTGGCGGCATACCCCTCGAGCGCCCGCTGACCGGGCGCTGCATCCTCCACCATCGGGAGGTCCACCTTCCCGGGCAACACCATTGTCCGGGTATTCAAATCCAGAAGTACCCAGGAGCTCGAAGAAGCCACCGCGATTTCCCCGTCCGCCCCGATGAGGCGGTAGTCGCGGACATAGAAGGGCCCCGTCACGCCCCGGTGCCAGGTCTGCATTTCCAGCTCCTCCTTGAAAAGGGGCAGACGGTAAAATTCCACACTCTGGCGGGCCAGCACCCACGCCAGGCCGCGCTCCCGCAAAAAGGAAAAGCCGAAACCGCCCGCTTCTGCGTCATCCTCGCCGATTTGCTGGGCAAGGTCCATAAAGGCCGTAGGACGCAGACGGGAACGGAAATCCGTCATATAGCAGGGCAGCTTGAGTGTGTGGGTGGTCATCATGGCTTGAAATATTTTACGCTGTAACCGATGGTAACGGAGGGATTGAGATTGTCCTTGTTTTCTTCAATGAGTTTCCGGGCGCGGCGGGCCGTTCCCTTGCTGATGTCCTTGCTCTGCTCCAGATCGTCCACCACCTTGGGCAGGTTTTCTTTCTTGATCAGAGACAGGCTGGGCTTGAAGACCAGCGTGACCGGCATATAGATTTCCCCGCCGATATCGCGCGCCTCGCAGCGCACCACTTCCGTCCCGCGGCCCACCTCGATGCGCAGGATGCCCCAGGCGTCCTCCACGATATGGACCGTCACGGAAACCCCGCTGTACTGGTGCTTCCAATAGAGCACGTCGACGAGGTGGCCGGCGTATTCGTAGGTGCCGGTCAGGCGGAACTTGTGTTTGTCGGCGAACTTCTTGCCCCATTCGTTTCCCTCGTCGTAGAGCATGCCGTAGAGGTCCACCAGGCTGAAGAGCGACAGCACGTTCTTGCGTACGCCGTCCGGCAGCACCTTGTTGCTGCTGATCAGGCGCTGCTCCGTATCCTTCGTCTTTCCGCCGATGACCGTCCGCTTGAGCGAGGCCTTGACCGCCACGTCATCGTTATTGAAAATGAAATTGATGAGCGGGCCGTAGCCGGTCAGATAAACCGCCGGTTTGGCCATCTGCCGCATAAAACCCGAAGCCAGTTGCGACACCAGCGGCATCTGATGCGTGGAGAGGTTGTAGTTCACGTATGCGCCATAGTCGCCGAGCCGCTTCTTGTTGAGCTTCGCCGTCTTCCAAACCTGCGACAGGATATAATCCGCAGGGGATTTTCCGTCCGGGGTCACATACGCCGATGCCAGGAAAATCGGCTGCAGTTCCATATATACGGGCTGCATCTGCAGATTGCCGGCGCCCCCGTAAACGGCTTCATACTCCACCGTCCGGTACCCCATCCGGGAAAACTCGATCTTGTGCGTCCCCTGCACCGGAAGGCGCAGGGAGAAGCAGCCCTGTTCGTCCGTCAGCGTCCCCGTCCCCAGCGAAGGACAGTACACCGTAATGTATGCCGCCGGGGTAATCGTCGAATCCCGGAAGAACACACTACCCTCAAGGGTAAAGTTCTGGGCCCGCAGCGCCGTTCCTCCGAGAAAGAGCACCGCGGCCGCCAGCAAAATCCCACGCACGAAAGCCTTCACTACCTACCCTGTCCGAACTGGTTGTAAGACACGTTGAGAGGGTTCCATTTTTCCTTCACGGCCGGCTGCTCGGCGGGATAGCCGATCAGGATGGCACAGAGCGGCACGATATGCTCCGGCAGGCCGAATACGCGGGACGCATCCTCCACCCGCTCCTGTCTGGGATAGAGCCCCGTCCACACGGCACCCAGGCCCAGGGCGTGCGCGGCTAGCAGGATATTCTCCGTAGCCGCCGACACATCCTGTACCCAGAATTCCTGCTCCACGCCTTCCATCGCCTTCGACAAATCTCCGCAGGGAACAATGGCCAGCGCGCACTTGTCGATCTTGGGCTTGTTGAAATTGACGGCGGCAAACGCATCCAGCACGGCGCGGTCATCCACCACCAGGAAATGCCAGGGCTGCGTATTGCGGGCCGTGGGTGCGGCCATTCCGGCCCTGAGCATCAGGTCCACCTTGTCCGCCTCCACTTTCTGCGAGGTGTAATCCCGGACGGAAACCCGGGTGAAAATGTTATCCAGGGCAGGATTCTGCCACTGCGGCGCTTCCTGCCTTTCCTTGCAGGAGAGGGCCAGGGCCAGGATAACGAGGGGAACAAGAATTTTTTTCATCGTTTTTAGTCTATCAGGGACAATGCAACTTCCATCATATTGGTAAAGGTTGTACGCCGCTCTTCCGGCGTCGTCTCCTCGCCCGTCAGCAGATGGTCGGAAATCGTGCAGATGACAATCGCTTTCTTCCCGGCGCGCGCCGCGTTCATATAGAGCGCCGCCGCTTCCATTTCCACCGCGAGGACCTTCATTTTACGCCACTGTTCGGTCGTGGGCGTATCGGGATAGAAAACATCCGAAGAAAGGATGTTTCCCACTTTGTAATTCACCCCCAGATTTTCGCAGGCGTCAGCGGCTTTCCTGAGCAGAGAAAAATCCGCAATGGGGGCGAAAGTACCGGGAAGGTTGAACTGCGCGCCGTAGTTGGAATCGGTACATGCGCCCTGGGCCAGAACGAGGTCTCCCAGGTGCAGGTCGTAGCTGTAGGAACCGGCGGAGCCCACGCGGATAATGGTATCCACGTCATAGAAATTGTACAGTTCATAGGTATAAATGCCGATGGAAGGCATTCCCATTCCGTGTCCCATAATGCTTAAACGCTTGCCGTGGTACGTGCCGGTATAACCCAGCATACCGCGGACCTCGTTCACAAGGACCGGATTCTCCAGATAACTCTCCGCCATGAATTTGGCGCGGAGCGGATCCCCGCCCATAATGACAGTCTTGGCAATCTCGCCGTATTGTGCCCCGATATGGGGTGAAGGTGCTGGCATATCTTTCTCTCCTGATTATTGGGTTAATAACTGAGCATTCTGACATTTTTCGTTTTGACCATTTCCGGAACGTCGATATCCGTCGCCTTGTCGGTGTAGAAGAACACACAGTCGGAGACGGAGATGCCGTGAACAGTCTCCAGCGTGCCTTTGGCACGGATGGCGGTATGGCAGCCGCGGCAGACGACGCCGGAAATGGCGATATCGGTGAATTCGGGGACGAAGGCGTCCTTTTTCGAAGCCTTTTTCTCCTTGCCTCCCGCGGGACGGTCGGCGTAATCGGTCTGGAAGACTATCGCTTCGTCCTTGATATCTGTCATCGAAATATCGCTGATGCGGATATTTTGCGTAAGGCCGCCGCGTTCGGGCGCGCTCTTGAAACGAAGGCCGGTGTCCGTACCGCTGAAGACGTTGTTCCGCACGGTGATGTTCTGCATTCCGCCGGAGAATTCCGAGCCGATGACGAAACCGCCGTGCGCGTGGAAAACGATATTGTTTTCGATGAGGATATCCTTGCACGGACCCTCTTCCAGGCCTTTCTGGCCGACGCCGCCCTTGAGGCAGATACCGTCGTCGCCCACATCCACGGTGCAGCCGCTGATGAGCACGCGAACGCATTGCATCACGTCGATGCCGTCGCCGTTCTGGGCGTTCCAGGGACAGCGCACGAAGACGTTTTGAACGGTTACATCGCTGCAGCGCTGGGGAACGAGGTGGAATTTCGGCGCGTTCTGGATGATGACGCCGCTGACGCTGACCCGCTCGCAGTCGCTGATGCGAATGAGGTGCGTACGGAGTTTTTCCTGCGCGCTATAGGTGGGCGCAATGTCCTCGTAATGCTTGAGTCCGAAGGGGTACCAGAGGCTTTCATCGGGGCTCAGGGTTCCGCCCATCCGCTTGAAGGCCTTCCATTCGGTATCACTGACCTTGCTCCGCTTGACCGGCCGCCACCAGGCGCCGTTTCCGTCGATGATGCCCTCGCCGCTGATGCTCACATCGTGCTGTTTGGACGCGCTGATGCAGGGCGGGACCTTTTTCCCATCGAAGAAATCTTTCTTGTCCGGGGAGAACAGGATAATGGCGCCGCGCTCCAAATGCAGGTCGGTGCCGCTTTTGAGTTCGATGGGACCGGTGAGGAAAACGCCCGCAGGAACGACCAGATGGCCGCCGCCCTCCTTGGAAAGGGCCTCGAAGGCCCGGGCAAAAGCCGCCGTATTGAGTTCCACGCCGTCGGACACGCCACCGAAATCAAGGATAGAAACGCTCTTATCAGGAATACCGGGCAGAGCGGGACGGACCTCCTGGGCGCGCAGTACGCAGGCCGCCAGAAGAAGGAAGGAAAAGGTTATCAGTTTTCGCATAGTCCCCAAATTTAGAAAATACCGGGGAATTTGCCAAAGATTTTTTAGCAGCAGGAGGGTTCGCCGCAAGGGGAAACGGTAGTTTCCACTTCCAGCGTGCTGTGGGTGATGCCCCTGTCCGCCAGCACGTGCTTGACCGCGTGCACGACGGCATCGGCGCCTTCCATTTTCTCCACGACCAGGTGTGCCGTCAGCGCCGTCTGGGTCGTACTGATGGCCCAGATGTGCAGGTGATGCATTTCCACGACCCCCTCGCAGTTGCGGATGAGCGCGGCGATTTCTTCCGCGTCGATGCCCTCCGGCACTGCATCGATGCTCAGGCGGACGCTCTCCTTGAGCAGGTCCCAGGTACCGAATAAAATGACGACGGCGATGACCAGGCCGATGACCGGGTCGATGACATACCAGCCCGTATGGCTGATGACGATGCCCGAAAGGACCACTCCCACGGAAACGAGCGTATCGGCGAGCATATGCAGGTAAGCGCCTTTGGCGTTGAGGTCGTGGTGCTGCGCTTTCATCAGGAGCAGGGCCGTCAGCCCGTTGATCAGGATGCCCGCGCCGGCCGTCCAGGAGATGACGGCGCCGTCCAGGGGTTCGGGGTGGCTGAATTTCCGGATGCTTTCGATAATAATCGCCCCCACGGCGACGAGCAGCAGCACTGCGTTCGCCAGGGAAATCAGCACACTGCTTTTCCGGTAGCCATAGGTATATCCCTTGCTGGCGTGGCTCTGCATCAGGCGCAGGGCGACGAGGGCCAGCAGCAGCGAGGCCACGTCGCTGAGATTGTGTCCCGCGTCGGAGACCAGCCCCAAGGACTTGTAGATAATACCGGCAGCCGCCTCTACGGCCACGAAACCCAGGTTCAGGACAATGGAAACGATATAGATACGCCGCAAGCCGCGGTCGTCTCCCACGGCCGGGGCGTGATGATGATGGTGATGATGATGGTGTTCGCTCATGCTTCAAAATTAGCGGATTTTTGACAGACTGCAAAATTTCTGTCGTGGAATTGTGTATCTTTGCGCTTATGGACTCCGGATTCAAAAATCTCCTGCACAAAGCGCAGCTGGACAAGGAAGACGTCAAGCGGCTGCTGTCGGCACAGGGAGCCGATGCGGAGCGCCTTCTCCAACGCGCCCTGGAGGTAAAACTCAGTCATCTGGACAATTGTGTCCACTTGAGAGGCTTGATTGAATACGGCAACACCTGTGAAAAGAATTGCCTGTACTGCGGTCTGCGAAGCGACAACCCCAAGGTGAAGCGCTACGGCCTGACGGACAGGGAGGTGCTCTCCTGCGCCCGTCTCGCCCACGAACTCGGATACGGATCCGTCGCCCTTCAGAGCGGGGAGCGCAGCGATCCGGACTTTGTCCGCAGGATTACGCAACTGGTGCGCGAAATCAAGAAAATCGACGGCGGGAGCCTGGGGATTACCCTGTCGCTGGGAGAACAGGACGAAGATACCTACAGGCGCTGGTTCGAGGCCGGAGCCCATCGGTATCTGCTCAGGATAGAGACCTCGGACGAAGCGCTTTATTACAAGATACACCCCAAGAACGGCACGCACAGTTTCCGCCGAAGGATAGACTGCCTGGAAAGCCTCAAACGCATCGGCTACCAAACAGGTACCGGCGTCATGGTCGGCCTGCCGTTCCAAACGCCGGACCAGCTTGCCTCCGACGTATTCTTTTTTCGCGATATGGATGTGGCGATGGTGGGACTGGGACCGTTCATTCCCCATCCGGACACGCCCCTGTTCCGTTTCAAAGACCTCATCCCTTCCGCAAAGGAGCGTATGGATATGACGCTCAAAATGATTGCCGTCACGCGCCTGGTGATGCCCAAAATCAACATGGTGGCGGCCACCGCCAATCAGACCGTCGACCCTCAGGGCCGGGAAAAAGCCATCCTCGCCGGGGCCAATGTCATTATGCCCAACCTCACCCCCGAAGCGTACCGCGAGAGTTACTTCATCTACCCGGACAAAGCCTGTGTGAAGGATACGCCCCAGGCGTGCAAAAACTGTCTGGACGTGCGCCTCGCCGCCATCGGCCACAAAATTCTCTACAACGCCTGGGGAGACTCCCTCGCCTTCACCGCCCCCCGGCGCAAAGTTTAAACGACAGATTTTACTTTGAGCGCCCGACGGTATCTAAACAATAGTTAACCGTCAAAAATTGAACACCTATGAAAGTCCACGCGCTCCGGACATTCGTCCTGTTCCTGGCCGGCTCCTGCCTTTGTTTTGAATTGAATGCACAGCGTATTGTCTGTGATGAAAACTGCAAACTGGCCGACGCGCCGCCTGCAAAGGCCGAAACGACGGCGGTCAAGCCGGCAGCGGCAAAGCCCGCCGCCACACCCAAGAAGCAAACGGCAAAACCCATTCCCGCCGCCAAGGAGGATCCGGGGTATGCGGTGGTCAGCCCCGTGGGGCGCTCGTCCGTTGAAATGATTCAGCAGGCGCCGAGACTCCAGACCCTGGAGGGAAAGACCATCGCCGTGGTTGGCGTAAGCTTTATGACAAAGGTTACGCATCCGGAAATCAAACGGCTCATTCTGGAGAATTATCCGTCGGCAAAGGTCATCCTCCTGGATGAAATCGGCATCGCCGGGCCGTATCCGGCTCCCGGCGTAACGCGAAAGGCGAAAGAAGAATTCCAGGCAAAACTCAAGGAGATGCGGGTTGATGCCGTGATTTCCGGCAACGGCGGCTGCGGACTCTGTACACCCAAGGAGACGGGATCCTGCATCGCCGCCGAATATCTGGGCATTCCTTCGGTCATCATCGCAGGCCCCGGCTTCGTGGACCAGGCCAAATATACGGCCCTCAACAACGGTGTCCCCGTGATGCGGGTGGCGCTGTATCCAGGGGCCTTCGCTACGCATACGGCCGACGAACTGACGAAAAACACGCGCGAAATCCTGTGGCCGCAAATCGTGGAGGCGCTCACCCAACCCATCAGTGAAGAAGAGCGCTCGCAGGGCATCTCCGGCAACAAGGGCGATATCCGCGACGATGCCTTCTTTGGCTCGCTGGATGAAATCAACGCGTACTTCAAAGAAATGAAGTGGTCCGACGGTCTGCCCATCGTTCCTCCCACCTTCGAGAAAGTGGAGTCTTTCCTGAAATATACCGACAGGAAATGGGACGAGACCGTGGCCGTTCTGCCCATTGCGCACCGGGACACCAAAGTCTGGCACGTGGCCGTGAACGCCGTCATGGCGGGCTGTAAGCCGGAATATATGCCTGTCCTCATTGCCATGACCCAAGGTCTTGGAGACGGCAATTTCCGCCGGACCCTGGCCAGCACCCACGCCTGGATTCCCTACAGCTGGCTCAACGGGCCGGTAACCCGGCAACTCGGCATCGACAGCGGGCAGGGACAAATCAACGAGGCCGCCAACATCGCCATCGGCCGCTTCATGAACCTGGCGCTGATGAACCTCTGCGGCTATTATGTAAAGCAGGACCGGATGGGCACCTTCGGTTATCCGATGTCCTGGTGTATGGTGGAGGACGATGCCGCCTGCCTCCGCATCGGCTGGAAGCCCTACCACGTCCGCAAGGGATTCGACCTCAACGACAATACCATCACCCTGGGCTCGACGCTTCTCTGGGGCAACAACATGGCGCCTTCTACGACCAACCCCGAGAAGGTCATGGAGCTTATCGCCTGGGACATCAGCGAGCGCAGCCAGTTCGCCCTGGGCAGCGGACGCCAGTTCACCTTCCGCACCATCTTGATGACAGAACCGGTGGCGGCGATTCTTGCCGGAAAATACAAGAGTCCGGAAGCCCTGGATGAGGTTTTGATCGACAATTCCCGCCGTCCGGTAAAAGAAAGGGCTTTTGCCAACTATTACGCCAATCCCGGCGGCGCCAAAGACGGCGGCCAGCACAACCTGCGGCAGTACCAGGGCCATATCCGCAAGGATGAAGGCGGCGAGATGACACCTACCCCGCAGTGGTACGACTCTCCCGAAGGCGAGCAGCTGACCATCCCCACGATGAAGCGCGGAATGACCGCCTTCCTCATTACCGGCGATGCGGCCCGCAACAAGGTGCAGACGATGCCCGGCGGCGGCTATGCCACCATCAAAATCGAATTGCCCGCCAACTGGGACAAATTAATGGCCGCCCT
>CACYHC010000028.1 GCA_902774145.1 uncultured Bacteroidia bacterium | reverse complement strand
GAGCGAAAGGGTGGTCAAAACGATGAAATCCCTCCAACTCGGGCAGTCCAAGAGACTGACCTACAATGGGAATGTTTCCTATGCGCTCACCGATAAAGAGCACAAGGCGGCAATGGCCATCAACCCCTGCGTCATCTCAAGAGAAATAGACCGGGAGACGGGCAAAGAGTGTTTCTTTATCCGTCTGGACAACACCTGGCCCCTTCATTCCCAAACCCACATCGGCTTATGGAAAGGAGCGGAAATCGTAATGCAGGAAGGCCTGTTCCGGTATATTCAGGATAAAGGACTCATTCATCACTTTGTCGATGAATACTGTTATCCTGTTGACGAAATAATGACTCAATAGACTCACAAACAATGACAACTCATTCTTCTGCAAGTTTCCTTGTAATCGGAGCGATTTGTTTCATCGATGTTCTGTCCGGTGTCGCGTCTCTTATAACGCCCTGGGATAAGCAGCCGCTTATCCCGGGGTTGAATGCGATGAATCAGATACTTTTCCCTTTATTGTATTTCTGGGGCGGCGTTATGCTGAGGGCATTTTGGAAAAGCGTGCCGGCGTGGGGAATCGGCATCATCGCCGCAATATCAGTGGCTGCTGCCGTTGCTTATGTCGCCCTTGCGGAGAGCGTTACGCCCATCGCCTTGATGTATTGCGCAATGCTGGGCGGAGGCTTCCTCGTTCAGTCAGTGCAAAAGGATTCCGCGGATAGCAGTAAGGGTTGGGGCTATTTGCTGTTGCTGGCTTTCGCCGTATTCTGCTATACCGCAACCATCGTCGCAAGGGAGCGCATCGGCCTTGTCGTATATAGCAAGGAGTATGCGGATATGGAGCCGTTCCTTTGGAAACTGCTCTTTTGCACGGAACCCCTGCTGGTGTTTTTATCGGCGTACTTTATGCGATTGTTTGCATTCAGCGCGGTGGGGCAGAAAATCGGCGCCGGCCGCTTCGTGCGTTGGACGGCCCTTGTGCTTTGCATTCTGTCGCTGGCGTCCGCCATTAGATTTGCCGTATTTCACCCGGGAGCCATCGCCCTTGGCAGGGTGAAATACTATCCCCTCCTGTATGTCCTTCTCCTGGCGGCAATGCTATTATTAATGGTTTTCCTTAAGCCGAAGAATAATGAATAAGAGGTATTCCATGACGATTTGTGTTCGTGTACGGAATCAGTAATCGTAGATCCGGTCGTCAAAGAACAATTTCTGGAAACCGGCGATATTTTATAAACAAACATTTCAATCTATGGCTTTCGCTCATTTACATTCTTGTGTATACTATTCGTGGTTCGATGGCAGCATCTCAACCATGTCAGACCCGTATGAAAAGGCTTTGGAATTAGGCCTGTCCGGGCTTACCATAACCGATCCATCCTGGATGATTGGCGCACCAGAATTCCCGTCCTCTGCGCAACAGTATCCTGAGATAAAACCAATTGTCGGTTGCGAATTTAAATCTGACTTCTTCATTCTTCTGGCGAAGAATCTAACCGGTTACCAAAATCTGATAAAACTCTGTTCCCTGGCGAAAATGTATAGGCAGACTTTTCAGCACGGAATGAGTCTTCAAATCCTGGAGAAGTATCACGATGGACTCATCTGCCTTTGCGAAGGACTGCGTAGCAAAGTCTCTAAAGCCATCTTGACGAGCGGAATCGAAGATGCCCGGAAAATTGCCAAAGAATATAAAGAGGTGTTTGGCGACGATTTATATTTTGAGATCTACTTTATCTACCCTGAAAGCAAAGTCGATAAAATGCTTGCATCCGAACTTTCCAAATTGGGGCAGGAACTTGGGATAAAATTGGTAGCCACCAATCCGACAGAACTCATCAGTGAAGAGGAAATGCGCACGCTCTTTGCCGAATACCCGGAGGCCGTTGATAACACGATGGAGGTCTTAGACAAGATTGACCGCTACGATATTTTTCGTAAATTTGTGCCATGAAGGAAATCATTTCAATTACAGGCGACCTGGGCTCGGGGAAGAGCACCGTGGCGCATATCCTGTGCGAGAGGCTCGGGATGGAATACTACTCCACCGGAAAGATTCAGCGGGCCATCGCCGCCAAAATGGGCATCGATACGCTCGAACTCAACCGGCGCAGCAAATTGGACAAGAGCGTGGACGACCTGATTGACAACGGCCTGCGCAAGATGAACGAGGACGACACGACGATGATCATCGTCGACTCCCGCCTGGCCTGGTTCTTTATCGGCAAGTCCTTCAAGGTCTTCCTGACCTGCCGGCCGGAGGTGGCCGCGCAGCGCGTGTTTGCGGACAAGGAGCGTTCCAGCGAGCCCGGCGGCGAGCAGATGAAGGTGATGCAGAACCTGCTGGACCGCCAAAAGGAGGAAAACGAACGCTTCAAACTTTTCTATGGCGCCGACTGCGCCAACCGCGCCAATTTCAATTTTGTACTCGACACTTCCGACCTTACGCCCGACGAAGTCGCCGACCGCATCATCGCCGCCTATGAAACTTTCAAGAACGCTGCTTAAGGCGCTGCTGACCCTCGCGCTGCTGCTGCCGATTGCCTGCAGGGGCGCCGACACTCCCCTGCCCGGTCCGGGCGAAGTGGTGCCGCAGGCGCTGCTCGACGGGCAAAGCCTTGGTAAATGGTTTACCGTCAGCGAAATCCCGGATTCCGTCTTCGCGGCGATGCAAGGCAAATCCTTCAAGGCCGACTGCACCGTCCCCCGCAGCGAACTGCGCTATCTGCGCGTCCTGCACAAGGATGCCGGGGACCGCAGCATCGTCGGCGAAATGGTGGTAAACCGCAGCATCGCGGCGGATGTGCTGGAAATCCTCTGGCAACTCTACGAAGCGGGCTATCCCATTGAGCGGATGCGGCTTATCGACATTTATGACGCCGACGACGAGACCTCGATGCGCGCGAACAATTCTTCCGCCTTCAATTTCCGCTTCATCTCCCATACGACGAAGGTATCGAAGCACGGCGCGGGGCTGGCGGTGGACATCAACCCGCTCTACAACCCCTACCACAAGACGCTGAAAGACGGCACCGAGGTGGTTGAGCCCGCGACGGGCCGCCCTTACCTGGACCGCCGCAACGCTTTCGCCTACAAGATTACCGAAGACGACCTATGCTGCCGCCTCTTCAAGGCGCACGGCTTCACTTGGGGCGGCGACTGGAAAAGCTGCAAGGACTACCAGCACTTCGAGAAATGACGCATTCCCTGCTGTACGGAGAAAATGCTTCAGGGAAGAGCCGGGGGGCGGCCCGGGAGGCGATGCAGCATCCGACGGACCACTACCTGATTTCTTTCCGCGACTCCTACGGCACCCTGGATGACGGATATTACCACCAGTTGCGCTGGAACGCGCAGGCCATCGACGACGATACGCCCACCCTCGGGCAACTGCTGGACAAGGCGGACGCCCTTGCCGACAGCCGCGCCGCCTGGTACGGGGAAGCCGAGCAACGGACGAGGCGCATCCAACGCAAAGCGCTGACGGACAAACTGCTGCCGCTTTTCGGCCTGGACGCGCTGCTGGACAAATACATCATTTCGCTTTCCAGCGGCGAACTGCGCAAATTCAGCCTGCTGAAGGCCCTGCTCTCCCTTCCGAAGACGCTCATCCTGGACGCGCCCTTCACCGGTCTGGACGCCGCCACGCGCGAAAACCTCGCCGCGATACTGGGGGAACTGGCCGCCCAGACGGGAATGCGCATTCAATTGCTGATGCCGCGACTGGACCTTGTGCCCGCCTTTATCGGCGAGCGGAAGACGCTTCCGCCGGGGCCGCTGCCGGAACCGGATATCGACGCGATGCGCTTAATGCTTGCGGGGCTGCCTGCCAAAGACCTTTCCGCCGAAGCGTTTTACCCCCGCGGCGATGCGCCCGAAATCGTGCGCTGCAATGCAGTCAGCATCCGCTACGGTAGCCGGACCATTCTCGCCGCTCTGGACTGGGTGGTGCGCGAAGGCGAGTGCTGGGCCATTACCGGCGAGAACGGCGCGGGCAAATCGACGCTCCTTTCGCTGGTCTGCGCCGACAATCCCCAGGCCTATGCCTGCGACATTTCACTCTTTTCGCACAAGCGCGGCAGCGGCGAGAGCATCTGGGAAATCAAGCGGCATATCGGCTATGTGAGTCCCGAACTGCACCGTGCATGGCGGCGCAATATCTCCGCGCTTGAGCTCGTGGCGAGCGGGTTGTACGACACTACGGGACTCCCCCGGACCCCATCGGCGGAAGAAGCGCAAAAATGCCGTTTCTGGATGCGCCAGCTGGGGATTTCCACGCTGGAAGAGCGTTCTTTCCTGCAACTTTCCGACGGGGAGCAACGGCTCTGCCTGATTGCCCGCGCCTTTGTCAAGGACCCCGAACTGCTGGTGCTGGACGAACCCCTGCACGGGCTGGACGAAAAGCGCAGCGCCCTGGTGCGGGAGCTCATCGACGCGTTTATGCAGCGGCCCCACAAGACGCTTCTGATGGTCACGCATTTCGAGCGCGAACTCCCCCGCTGCATCGACCACCGCCTGCATTTGCAGAAACAGTATTAAATCGTAACTTTGCGCCTATGAAAATACAACGTATTGTCGCAGCCTTCCTTGCCGTTGCGGCGCTGACGCTCGGGAGCCTTCCCGCCCGCGCCCAGGCATCCACGGACGATTTCGGAACCTGGACCAGCATCCAGCTGGTCAAATCCTTCGGCGCCCCCTATCTGATGGCGCGGCTCGAGCACCGTTCCTATCAAAATGTTACCGGCACGGAATGCTGGTTTGCGATGGCCGGCGGCGGCTACAATTTCACGAAGTGGCTCAAGGGCGACCTCAGTTATGAATACTGGCAGATTCCATCGGCGGGCAAAATCACTCAGCACAAGGGCGTCCTATGCCTGACGCAAACGCTCGGGCAGGGAAACCTGGCTTTTGCATTAAGGGAGAAATACGAATTTGCCTGGTGCCCGGAGGCGAAAAGCATCAGCAACACCTTACGCATCCGGCTCCGCGGACAATACAAGATTCCCGAGAGCGTCTTTACGCCCTACCTGATGTACGAATTTTTCAGCAGTTTCGACGGCAAGGGCTGGGTGCGTTCCCTGCACTATGCCGGCACGGACATCGCACTGGGCAAAGGGAATTTCCTCGACATCTTCTATATGTACCACCTCTATGGCACCGACGGGCCCAACGGCTCGCGCCATCTCCTTGGGGTCGGCTACACTATCGTATTCTAATCCTCTGTCAGTGAGGTAGAAGCGGGCACCGTTACCGTGCTCTCATAGCAGCTGAACATCTTGTCGACGGCCGGTTTGTCCACCTTCGTGAACAGGCTCACCACCGGTACGACGACCAGCCCCAGCAGCATCGCCAGCACGCCCGCATTGATCGGGGAAGTAAAATACGGGCTGATGAACACCTTGCCGGTGAAGGTGCAGTACATACAGCCGCACATCACCCCAACGCCTGCGATGAAGGAAGCCCACACCGATGCCGCACTCGCCCGCTTCCAGTACAGACCGTAGAGGAAAGGTGCCAGGAATGCACCGGCGAGCGCACCCCACGAAATGCCCATCAACTGCGCGATGAAGGTGACGGAACTCTTGGCCTGAACAATCGCAATCACCGAGGAAACGGCGATGAAGAATAGCACCAGCAGGCGGATGCAGAGCAACTGGCTGCGGTCGCTGAAGGTTTTCTTGCCCATCGCCGGAGCGATGATGTCTAAAGTCAGGGTGGAGCCGGAGGTCAGCACCAGCGAAGAGAGGGTCGACATCGACGCGGAAAGCACCAGGATAATCACGACGCCGATCATCAGGTCCGGCAGCGACGAAAGCATCGACGGAACGATACTGTCGTAAACCGGTGTGCCGGCGGCCGTGTATTCGATGCTTCCGGCGTACAGGCGGCCGAATCCGCCGAGGAAGTAGCATCCGCCCGCGACGATAATCGCGAAGAGTGTGGAAATGAAGGTGCCTTTACGGATGGCGGCCTCGCTGCGGATGGCGTAGAATTTCCCCACCATCTGCGGCAGCCCCCAGGTGCCGAGCGAGGTCAGCAGCACAACGCCCAGCAGATACAGCGGCTGCGGGCCGAAGAAAGAAACGAAGGCGCCGCCCAGTTCAGGCGCCGCTTCTGAAGGAATGTGCGACAGCGTCTGCAACGCGGCGCTGAATCCGCCGTTGCCGCTCAGGACCACCGCAATCACGGCGCAGATGCCACCCAGCATAATCAGGCCCTGGATGAAATCGTTCACGGCGGTGGCCATATAGCCGCCCACCCATACATAGATGCCCGTCAGCAGGGCCATACCCAGCACGCACCAGACGTAATCCACGCTGAAGGCCATACTGAAAAGGCGCGAAAGGCCGTTATATAACGATGCGGTATAGGGAATCAGGAAAATGAAGACGATGACGGAAGCCGCCACTTTCAGGGCGCTGCTGCCGAAGCGTTTGCCGAAGAAATCCGGCATCGTGGCGCTCTCCAGGTGATGGGACATCAGGCGCGTGCGCCGGCCCAGGATCCGCCAGGCCAGCAGCGACCCGATCAGGGCGTTGCCGATACCGATCCAGGTGGCGGAAAGTCCGTACTTCCAGCCAAACTGTCCGGCGTATCCGACGAAGATGACCGCCGAAAAATAGGAAGTACCAAAAGCGAAGGCCGTCAGCCAGGAACCCACGTTCCGGCCGCCCAGCACGAATCCCTGCACGTTGGAGGCACTCTTGCGGCAATACACGCCCACGCCCGCCATCACGGCAAAGAACAAAACCAGAAGAAGTATCTTTAAAAACATAGCGGCGCAAAAATAGGGAAAAATCGGAACACAAAAAAACCGGCCGTGACAGGCCGGCTCTTTTCCGTCAACGGAAGCTATTTCGTGAAGGTGTACGAGGCAAGTTCATACTTGTCCGAGCCCCACTGGGCGGAAAGCGTAATGGTCTCGCCTTTCAGGTCAAGGAGTTTGATCATGCCCTCCTGAGCTTCACGGTTAAGGTCGATATCCTTGGCGCGGGCAAGGAACGCGTCTTTCACCTTCGAATCGCAGGCCTTCTTCTCTCCGGAGAGCATCCAATAACTGCCTTCCAGGTGGCATCCAGCCTCTTTGAAGGCCTGATCAAATCCACGGGTCAGGATGTCAAAGTTGTCAAAGAAACTGACTTTGAGATCGTAAATGAAATCTCCCTTCATCTCCACGCAGGAGTTTGCCAGGAACAGAGAGGCAAAAAGCGCCGCAACGGCAAAAAACTTTTTCATAAAAATTGTATTTAGGTTACTTATTCGAGTTGCAAAGGTATGGATTTCCGCACACAATTACAAATGCCTAAAAATGCCGGAAGCCGGTGAAATCGCGGTCCGTTCCTTCCCAGACGAGTTCGCACCCGGCAGTAATTACACCGATGGCTGTGCACGGGACGGGCGGTTCCGTTCCGGGCCGCAGGGTAAAGAGCAGTTCGTAGTCCTCGCCGCCGCAAAGTGCCAGTTCCAGCGGGTCTGCGCCGGTTTCCTGACAGAAGTGCTTTAGTTCCGGGGAAAGCGGAAGTGCGTTTACATCGATGCGGGCACCGCAGCCGGAGGCTTTGAGGATGTGACGCAGGTCCGAACCCAGACCGTCTGAAAGGTCCATCGCCGCGCCGGCGCCTTCGCTTGCCGCAAGTTCCAGACCCTCAGCGATGCGCGGAATAGGATGATAATGACGGCGCATCAGCGAGCGCGTCCCGGCCGATCCGGGGATACGGTCTAAGATCGCCTTCAGGCCTGCGGCGCTGTCGCCAAGGTTGCCGGTGACATAAATGAGGTCGCCGGGGCGGGCGGAACTGCGCAACAGAGCGCGTCCGTGCGGGCATTCGCCCAACACCGTGACATTGAGCGTCAAGGCGCCCGCCGACGCACAGGTGTCCCCGCCCAGCAGGGGCGTGACATAGACTTCGGCGGCATCGGCGTAACCCTGGAAAAAGGCATCCAGAAAGGCGTCGTCGCAATCTTTCGGGAGGGCGAGCGACAAGAAGGTGCCGACGGGCGTTCCGCCCATCGCCGCGATATCGCTGAGATTGACCGCCGCAGCTTTCCAGCCCAAATCGCGCGGTGGAATGCGGTCGCGCAGGAAATGTATCCCTTCCGTCAGTAAGTCGGTGGAGACGAGCGTATCAAAGCCGTCGCCGCGCTGAAGGACGGCGCAGTCGTCGCCGATTCCTTTCGTGCCGGCCGGAGCGGGGAACATCGCCGAAATCTTTTCTATCAATCCGAATTCTGTGCGCATATACAGGGCTTCATCCGTACAAAGGTACGATTTTTTTGGAAGGCGTGGCACAATTGATTAATTTTGCTAGACAAAGAAACATTGTGGCATGATAGGCATTTTGAAACAGCCGGCGTACAAGCCGGAACAGACCGGCCCGGAGGCCGACGCCAAATACAAACGCCTGCGGTGGCAGGTTTTTATCGGCGCATTCATCGGCTATGCCGGCTTTTATCTGGTGCGCAAGAACCTTTCCATGGCCATTCCGGCTATGGAGCCGCTGGGCTTTGACAAGACCGAACTGGGCGTGGTCCTTTCCACGAACGCCATTGCCTACGCCCTGTCTAAATTCCTGATGGGCAGCGTGTCGGACCGTTCCAACGCTCGCGTATTCCTGCCGCTGGGCCTCATCCTGACCGCCATTTCGATGTGCTTTATGATTGTCCCTATCCAGTGGCTGGGGGCTGAACACAAGGCAATGGCCATCCTGCTGATGGCCGTCCTGAACTTCCTGGTGGGCTGGTTCAACGGGATGGGCTGGCCTCCCTGCGGCCGGGTGATGACCCACTGGTTCTCCGTCAGCGAACGGGGCACGATGATGTCCATCTGGAACTGTGCCCACAATGTAGGCGGCGCGCTCGTCGGACCGATGGCCACCTACGGCGCCGCATGGTTCGGCAGCTGGTTCTACGGAAGCCAGACGGAACTCTACTTCCTCGTCGGCACCTTTGCTTTCCCGGCGGCAACGGCCATTTTCATCGCCCTGCTGGCCTATATCCTGCTGCGGGACACGCCCCAGAGTTGCGGCCTTCCCGCCGTGGAAAAATGGCGGAACGACTACCCCAAGAACTATTCCGAGAAATCGGAAGAAACCCTTTCCGCCAAAGAAATCTTCTTCCAGTACGTCCTCAACAACAAATTCCTCTGGTTCATCGCCCTTTCCAATGCCTTTGTCTATATGGTGCGCTACGGCTGTCTGGACTGGGCGCCGACCATCCTCACCGAAAAGGGCATCGACCTCAAGAGCGCCGGCTGGGCCTACTTCGCCTATGAATTCGCAGCCATCCCGGGGACGCTGCTCTGCGGCTGGCTCTCGGACAAACTCTTCCACGGGCGCAGGGCCCTGCCCACGATGATTTTCATGGCGCTGGTGGCCATATTCATCGTACTGTACTGGCTATTCATCGACGACCTGACGATGGTCATCATTGCGCTGATCGGCATCGGATTCTTCATCTACGGACCGGTGATGCTCATTGGCGTACAGGCACTGGACCTGGCCCCGAAAAACGCCGCGGGTACAGCCGCGGGATTCACCGGATTCTTCGGCTATTTCTTCGGGACGGCCATCCTGGCGAACATCGTCATCGGCGCCGTTTCACAGGCCGTCGGCTGGAACTGGACCTTCGCCCTGCTGCTGGGCGCCTGCGCGCTGGCCATCCTCTTTATGGGATTCACCTACAAAGAAGAACGGAAGGCCTAAAATTCCAGCACAACCGCAGAATGATCCGCCTCTCCCCCGAGGGGCGGATTCATTTTGGCCACTCGGATACGCGCAGGGCCCATCTCCGGGAAAGAAGAACGAAGCGCAGCGGCAATCCGTCCCGCCAGATGCTCCAGCAACTGCGACGGCACGGCCATCTCGCGGGCAATGACCGCATAGACCGCCGAGTAATCCAGGGTATCCGACAAATCATCCGTGACAAGCGCCTGGTCGAAGGGATAGGCGCAGCTGAAATCCACGACGAAGTCCCCGCCGCAACGCCGCTCCTCTTCCAGCACCCCGTGGTACGCGCGGAAGCGCATTCCGCATAATTCGATTCTTCCTTGCATAGTGACCCCAAAATTAGAAAATTTTTACTAATTTTGTAAGTTATGGATAATATCGCCGCAAAAGCACAAATCGAGGCCCTGAGGGAGTTGCTGCGCGAGAACAGCCGCCGCTACTACGTGGAGAATGCCCCCACGATGAGCGATTACGAGTTCGACCAGCGGATGCACGAACTGGAGGCCCTGGAAGCGCAATGGCCCGAGTTCGACGACCCCGACTCCCCCACCCACCGCGTGGGCAGCGACATCAGCGGGGAATTCGTCCAGCGGGCGCACCGCTACCCGATGCTTTCGCTCGGCAATACCTATAATATCGGCGAAATCGAGGAATTCGCCGCCCGCGCCGACAAGCTCCTGGACCGCAGTTTCACCTACTGCTGCGAGCTAAAATTCGACGGCACGGCCATCTGCCTGAATTACCGCGACGGAAAGCTCTTCCGGGCCCTCACCCGCGGCGACGGCGAAAAGGGCGACGACGTCACGCGCAACGTGCGGATGATTGCCAACATTCCCCACACGCTGCACGGCGATTTTCCCGCCGACCTGGAAATCCGCGGCGAAATCCTGATGCCCTACAGCGCCTTCGAAGAACTGAACGCCGAGCGCGAAGCGGACGGGGACGCCCCCTTCGCCAATCCGCGCAACGCCGCCTCCGGTTCGCTCAAACTGACGGACCCGCAGGAGGTTGCGCACCGCGGCCTCTGGTGTACGCTGTACCATATTCCCGCCGAGAGCGTCGCCTTCGCCACCCACGATGAGGCGCTGCGCAAAGCCGCCTCGTGGGGGCTTCCTGTATCGGAAGACCGGCGCCTCTGCCGCAATATCGACGAAATCAAAGCCTTCATCGACCATTGGGATACGGCCCGCAGGGACCTGCCTTATGCGACCGACGGCATTGTCATCAAGATCAACGAAAGCGACTGCCAGCGGGCTCTGGGCTATACGGCCAAGTCCCCGCGCTGGGCGGTGGCTTACAAGTTCAAGGCGGAACAGGCCTGCACGCCGGTGCTGAGCATCGACTACCAGGTGGGGCGCACGGGCGCGATTACCCCGGTCGCCAACCTGGAACCGGTCCAGCTCTCCGGCACCGTCGTCAAGCGCGCCACCCTGAACAATTCCGACCAGATGGAGCTGCTGGACATCCGCGTGGGCGACAGCGTCTTCGTGGAAAAAGGCGGCGAAATCATTCCGAAAATTACGGGCATCAACCTGGAAAAACGGCCTGCAGATGCAGTAAAGCCCGATTTCCCGAAGACCTGCCCCGACTGCGGAACCCCCCTGGTGCGCGACGAGGGCGAGGCCCGCTGGTTCTGTCCCAACCAGGACGGCTGTCCGATGCAGATCAAGGGGCGCCTCCTGCATTTCACCACCCGCAAGGCGATGGACATTCTTGCCGGTGAAGCGACCGTCGAACAACTGTACGACTGCGGTCTGGCGCGTACGCCCGCCGATTTCTACGACCTGCGCAAACAGCAGTTGATTTGCCTGGAAGGCTGGCAGGAACGCTCGGCGCAACGCTTTCTCGACTCGTTGGAACAGTCGAAGAGCGTACCGTTCGAGCGGGTGCTGTACGCACTGGGCATCCGGCATGTCGGCGAAACGAAGGCACGGGCACTTGCGCGGCATTTCGGCAGCATCGACGCGCTGATGGAAGCGACGGAAGCGCAGATGCTGGAAATCGAAGACATCGGCGCGGTGATTGCGGCGAGCGTCCGCGAATACCTGGAGAAATCGCAGCATCGGCGGGAAATTGAACGGTTGCGCGCGCACGGTCTGCAATTCTCGGCGGCGGCTGCCTCCGAAGCGGCTTCGGACGCGCTGGCAGGCAAGAGTATCGTCATTTCCGGGAATTTCAGCATCTCGCGCGAGGCGATGAAGGCCCTCATCGAGCGGCACGGCGGAAAGAACAGTTCGTCCGTCAGCGCGAAGACGGCGTTCCTGCTCGCCGGTAGCAAACCCGGGCCGGAAAAATTGAAAAAGTGCGAACAACTGGGGATCGCCGTCATCGACGAAGAGACCTTCCGCGCCATGCTGCCGGAAGAGAAGGCCCCGAATAGGGTTGCGGAAGAGCAACTTACCTTATTTTAGTGTGGAATGAGCCCGAAGAAGACAAAGCGCATCAAGGACGTATTCAGCGACAGGCTGTGGAGCATCGATACCGAGGGAATGTCGGCGGTGTGGCGGCGTTTTGTACAGTTCATCAAACTGGCGCGGCTCACGGTGACCACCTTCACGGAAAACCGGATGGGCTTCCAGTGCGTGGCGCTCAGCTATTTCGTGACGCTGGCCATCGTGCCGGTCGTGGCGCTGCTCTTCGCCCTTTCCGGCGGTCTGGGCCTGACAGAACACGTCACAAAAGTGGCGTACGCGGTCTTCTCGGACCGGCAGGACCTGGTGGATATGGTGATTGACAAGGCGGGCAACATCATCGACGTGGCCAAGAGCGGAACGGTGGGCCTGATCAGTGCCCTGATGTTCCTCTGGGCCATCCTGTGGCTGATGTTCCAGGTGGAGCGCGTCTTCAACAACGTCTGGGGCATCCTCAAACCGCCTCGCAAACTCTACACGCGCGTCGGTTTCTATCTGCTGGCGCTGATCCTGACGCCTTTCCTGGTGATGATTTTCGGCGCGGGTATCGCCTACTACGCGAACATTACCAAATTTATGGGCCTGGACCTTTCCGGACTCAAGATTCTGCCCAAGCTCATCGGCTGGACGGTCTTTTATATCGTCGCGGTACTCACCCTGTCGGTGATGTACAAGTGGATTCCCGCGGCGAAGGTGGAGTACCGCAAAGCGCTGCAGGCGGCGGCCCTCGCGGGTGCGGTGTTCACGCTTTTCCAGTACCTGTACCTGAACACGCAGGTGTTCGTGTCGCGGCTCAATGACGTCTATGGTGTGATTGCCGCTTTCCCGCTCTTCCTGATTTACCTGAATTTCAGTTGGCAAATCATCATCTACGGCGCGGAACTCACCTACGCGCTGCACAATGTGGACTTTTACAAGATTGAAGAATGAGCTTCTCGCAGTTCAACATAAAGGATAACCGGCAAATCAAGGAGGCGCGCGAGTCCCTGCTCGCGCTCGTGCGGGTGCGCTGCCCGGACCCCGAGGAACAGGCCACCGTCGAACGGGCGCTGAAGTTCGTGGGCGAATCGCACAAGAACATCCGCCGGCGGACCGGGGAGCCGTATGTGATTCATCCCATCGAGGTGGCGAAAATCGTCATTACCGAGATTGGCCTGGGCTACAAATCCATCTGCGCCGCCCTGCTGCACGACGTTTTTGAAGATACGGACTACGACCTGGGTGACATCCGGAGCCTGTTCGGCGACACGATTGCCGCCCTGGTGGAAGGACTGGTGAAAATCAAGAACGTGCTCGACGACGAGAGCCGGAAGGAATTCAAGAGCACGCAGAACCTCCAGGCGGAGAATTTCCGCAAGATTCTGCTGACGCTCGGCGACGACGTGCGCGTCATCCTCATCAAGCTGGCCGACCGTCTGCACAGTTGCCGCACCATCGAGGCGCAGCCGGAGCGCAAACGGGACAAAATCCTGTCGGACATCATGTATATCTTCGTCCCGCTCGCCCACCGGCTCGGTCTCTACAGCATCAAATCCGAAATGGAGAACACCTGGCTGCGGTTCCGCGAGCCGGAAGACTGGGCAGAAATCAGCGGAAAGATCGAGCGCAGCAACGCCATCCGGATGCGCGACCTGGAGCGCTTTATGGATTCCCTGCGGGAAATGCTCGATACGGAAGGCTTCCACTACAGCCTCCGCCAGCGGGTCAAGACCCCGTATTCCATTTGGAACAAGATGAACAACAAGGGCGTCAGTTTCGAGGAAATCTTCGACCTGTATGCCGCGCGCATCATCTTCGACCCTGTGGAAGGCGAATCCGAGCACGCGAGCGCCAGACGCATCCACGCGCTGCTCCGCCTGCATTATACGGAAAAGGGCGACCGCCTGCGCAACTGGCTGGACAAGCCCAAGAGCAACGGCTACGAAGCGCTGCACAGCACCATCCGGACGCCGGGCGGCAACTGGGTGGAAGTCCAGATCCGCTCCCGAAGAATGGACGATATCGCCGAAAAGGGTATCGCCGCGCACTGGGCCTACAAGAAAGAAGGCTTCTCCTCGGAGGAAAATTCCGAAATGGACAAGTGGCTTTCGCGCCTGCAGGCCGTACTCTCCGACCGCAACGCGGACCCCACCGCCCTGCTGGATATGATGCACAAGGGCCTCGTATCGCCGGAAGTGGTGGTCTTCACACAGTCCGGCGAGCAGCGCTCCCTGCCTTCGGGTTCCACCGTGCTGGACTTTGCCTACAGCATTCACAGCGACATCGGCAACAAGGCGATTGCGGCGAAAGTGAACGGGCGCCTCTGCGACCTCGACGCGCGCCTCTCTTCCGGCGACCGCATAGAAATCATCACCGTCCGGAGCGGAACACCCCGGCCCGAATGGCTGAACTTCCTGCGGACGAAAACGGCACGCGCCCGCGTGGGCGAATACCTTCGTAAACAGAAACAAAACGGCGGAAAATGAAACTCAAGCGTCTGATTCCCCTCTTTGCCGCCGCCGCGGTTTTCGCGCCGATGATTTTCGCGCCCTCCTGCGCGAACACGACCCAGGCGCCGACCGGCGGTCCCAAGGACAGCATCCCGCCCTACATCACCAACATCGTTCCCCTGCCCGGCACGCTGAACGTCCCGACAGCGAAGACCAAAATCGTCTTCACCTTCAACGAGTACGTCACCATCAAGGAGCAGAAGAACATCTACCTGTCGCCGCCGCTTTCGAAAGCCGTCAAGGCGCGCATTACAGGCAAGAACCTGGTCGTCACCTTCGAGGAAGACCTGCGTCCGAACACCACCTACACCCTGGACCTGACCGGCGCCATCGCCGACAACAACGAAGGGAATATGTACCCGGGCTATACCTATGTCTTCTCGACGGGAGACCGCATCGATTCCCTCTATATCACCGGCATCGTGCAGGAATGCAGCACGCTCAAGCCTGTTTCGGGCGCCACGGTGATGCTTTACAAAAACCACGCGGATTCCGCGGTCTTTTTAGAGAGGCCTGTCGCCGCGGTCAAGACCGACGAGTGGGGCTACTTTGCGCTGTCCTACCTGCAGGACACCCTGTACCGGCTCTATGCCGTTCGCGACGATGCCGGGGACAATCTTTACGACCCGCAGGCGGACCTGATTGCTTTTTACGATTCGCTGGTGCAGCCCGTCCTGAAGGTGAACGATACCGTTCCCGAGCTGCTGAAATACGAGATGAAGGACACCGCGGCCTGCCTGGCGCGCAAGACCCGCTACACCCTGAACCTGTTCCGGGAACGGCCCAGCAAGCAGTATATCGTCAACAAGGTCCGGGTGAGCGACCGTTCCTCCTACATCACCTTTATGGCCCCGGACGCCTGGATCGACTCCCTGTGGATCAAGGGCTATCCGGATTCACGCATCATCACCCAGTTCAATATCCAACAGGACAGCCTGGAAATCTGGGTGAACGACCCGCGTCCCGTCCCGGACACCCTGCACCTGTTCGTCAATTACCGCAAAACCGATACGACCGGCGCCCTGAAGCCGAAACTGGAGCACGTGAAGCTCTACCAGGAGGGCAAGAAGAAAAAGGCCGTCGGGTACAATGCCCGCAAGGAAATCAAGCACGAGGATACCATCTGCGTGTACAAGCTGAATGTCAAGGGCGAGACGGTGGAGCAGAACGGATTCGACCTGGAATTCCGCGACCCCATCATCTATGAGAAGTTCGATTCGCTGCAGTTCATTATGGTCAACCCGAAGCAAAAGCTCATCGACGGGAAATACGACGTGGAGAAGGACAGCATGAACCTGCGGCATTTCATCATCCGTCCGCGCGAGAAACTGATTGCCGGCTGGGAATACCGCCTGAAACTGCCGCACAGGGCCTTCCAGGACATCAACGGGTTCTGGTCCGACAGCACGGAGGTCAAGGTCAAACTGCCCGACGACGATAAGGCCTCTTCGATTGAACTGGTGGTCAGCGACGTGCCCGGCAAAGTGCTCGTGGACCTGCTGAACGAAACGCGCAAGGACGTGCTGCGTTCCTATATCATCGACGGGCCCTGCACCCTGCTGTTCCCCTACCTCAAGAAGGGCAAGTATTGCATCCGCTTCACCGAGGACCTGAACCGCAATTCCATCGTCGACACCGGTTCCCTGCTGGAGCACCGGCAGCCGGAAAAGGTGCGTTTCCTCAAGATACAAGACGATATTTTCATTGACCTGCCGGAGATGACCGAACTTTCGCAGACGGCCTCCGTCAAACAAATCCTGAAAGACTGATGAAAAGATTCGTCCTCCCTGCCTTACTGCTTCTGCTGCCGCTGCTCCTCTCCGGACGCGAACGGCAAAAGGATACCGTCTTCTACAGCGCAGAGTACCTGGACACGGTGCAGGTCCGCAAGGGTACGCTGATCAACGACTACACCACCCTGGGCGTGAATGCGGGCGTCACCTTCTCGACGATGCTCTTCAATCCCTCCAAGCCCACGAGTTTCCTCTTCTCGCCGGAGTATCTTTCCGTCTATTACACCCGCCACTGCAAAATGTTCGGCTACCTGCCGTACTTTGCCCTGAAAATCGGCGCCGAATACAGCCACAGCGGCTTCGAGTTCAAGACGGACCCGACCACGGGCCGCACCTACCACGACAACGGTATCACCAAATGCGATATGCGGGTGGTGACGATTCCGGCGATGGCGGAAATCCACGTGGATGTGGATCCCATCAAGATTTTCGCCGATGTGGGCGCATACGGCGGATACCGCGTGTCCATCAACCGGGAATGGCCCTCCAGCCAGGACCCCTACATCGACGCCAAGTACCACACGGCCTTCAAGGATTACGAAATCCGCTGGGAGTATGGTCTGCACGGCGGGGCGGGCATCGCCCTGATGTTCGACCCGGTGGAGATTCACCTCGGCGCGATGGTGCGCTGGAGCTGGAGCGACATCTATGTTCCCGACTACCTGGACGAGCAGTATCACCCCTACCCCCGGAACACCTATTATTACCGCTTTGCCGCACCACTGGACATCATGGTCTATGCCGGCGTGCATTTCCAGTTGACCAAGCGGAAGGGCAAGACCGTCAATATGCTCCGGCGGGAAGCCTACGATATCGTTTATCCCAAGACAGATGAAAGCGAAAAACCAGCCCCCGAAGTACCTGAAAGCCAAAATCGGTAAACACCTGGAAATCGGGCACGGCCTGCCCCCCGTCATCCAGACGATGTGCAACACGCACACCTCCGACGTAGCGGCTACGGTGGCCCAGTGCCTGGAACTGGCCGCCGCCGGCGCGCAGATGGTGCGCATCACCGTCCCCGGCCTGGGCGACATCCCCGCATTAAAGGAAATCCGGGACCGGCTGCGGGCGGCGGACTGCGAAGTGCCGCTGGTCGCGGACATTCATTTTTCTTCGGCCACGGCCTTCGAGGCGGCGAAAATCGTAGAGAAAGTACGCATCAATCCCGGGAATTTCCACCCCGACCACGACACGGCCCGGCGCGAGTTCGCCCGTTTCCTGGAAGTCTGCCGGGAACACGGAACCGCCGTGCGCGTGGGCCTGAACCACGGTTCCCTGGGCAAATATATCACCGACCTTTACGGCAATACCCCGGAGGCGATGGCGCTCGCGGCGATGGAATGGCTGGAGATGTGCATCGACGCGGAATTCTTCAACGTCGTCGTGTCGCTCAAGGCCAGCAATACCGTGGTGATGGTGCAGGCCTACCGGGAACTGGTGCGCAGGATGCAGGAGCGGGGCTATGTCTTTCCCCTGCACCTCGGCGTCACCGAAGCGGGGAACGGCGAGCAGGGCCGCATCAAGTCCTGCATCGGCATCGCGTCGCTGCTGCGGGAAGGCATCGGCGACACCCTGCGCGTATCACTGACCGAACCTCCTGTCGCAGAACTGCCGGTAGCCGCTTACCTGGCGGCGCGTTACGGCGGTACGCCGATGCCGGGGCTGCCGCAGGAAGAAGAACATATCCTGCGCGCGGCCTGCGACTGGGGTCCCGCACTGCTCAACCGGGAAATCGACGAAATCCCAGAATCCGCCGGCCTGGACGAGCACCTCAAGGATGAAATTATGCAGGGCGCTCGGCGGCGGTTCTACCGCCCCGAATACATCGCCTGCCCGGGGTGCGGACGGACGATGTACGACCTGCAGGGCAGTTTCGAGCAGGTCAAAGCCCGCACGGACCACCTCAAGGGAATGGTGATTGCCGTAATGGGATGCATCGTGAACGGTCCCGGGGAAATGGCGGACGCCGACTGGGGCTATGTGGGCGAAGGCGGCGGCAAAGTCTCTATCTACCGCAAAGGAGAACCCGTCCTGCGGCACGTTCCGGACAGCGAGGCGATCGACCGCCTGCTGGAACTCATTGAAAAAGGCTAGCCTTTCTTGACCGGGTCGCAGGTCAGTCCCACGCCCAGTTTCTTGAAGATTTTCTGGTCCACCTCGCTGAGCATCACCGTGGAATGGACCTGGCATCCCTGCAGTTCAGGCAGCTTGTCCAGCGCCCGGCGGCAGTTGTCGTCCTCCTGGCTGAGCATCGAGAGCGCCACCAGCACCTCGTCCGTATGGAGGCGGGGGTTGTGGCCGTGCAGGTATTGCACCTTGGTCTTCTGGATGGGCTCGATCATCTTCTGGGGAATCAGTTTCACGCTGTGGTCAATCCCGGCCAGGTACTTGGTGGCATTGAGGATGAGCGCCGCGCTCGGGCCGAGCAGCGCGCTGGTTTCCGCGGAAAGCAGCGTGCCGTCCGCCAGTTCGATGGCGGACGAAGGAACGCCGCAGCGTTCCTTCCGCTCGCGCGCGGCGACCGTCGCCCGGCGGAAAGTCGTGTCGATGCCGGCCCGCTTCATCAGCAGGGAAATCTTGTTGACCTCGGCATCGTTGCAGTCCCCTTCAGCCAATTTGTTGAGTGCCCAATAATAACGGCGGATAATCTCGTCCAGGGCGGCCTTGGTACAGACGGCATCGTCACTGATGCAGTTCCCCACCATATTGACCCCCATATCCGTCGGGGATTTGTACGGGCTCTCGCCGTAAATCCCCTCGAACAGCGCATTCAGGACGGGAAAAATCTCGATGTCGCGGTTATAGTTCACCGCCGTCTTCCCATAGGCCTCCAGGTGGAAGGGGTCGATCATATTGACGTCGTTGAGGTCCGCCGTCGCAGCCTCATAGGCGATATTCACGGGATGCATCAACGGCATGTTCCAGACCGGGAAGGTCTCGAACTTCGCGTAGCCGGCTTTCACGCCCCGCTTCCGCTCCTGGTAGAGCTGGCTCAGACAGACCGCCATTTTGCCGCTGCCGGGGCCGGGGGCCGTCACCACCACCAGCGGATGGGTGGTTTCGACGAAATCGTTCTTGCCGAAACCCTCGTCGGAATCAATCAGGGCTACATTGTGCGGATAACCCTCGATGGTGTGGTGATAGTAGGTCCGGATGCCCATGCGTTCGAGCTTCTGCCGGTAGGCCTCGGCGCTGGCCTGTCCGTTGTAATGGGTGATGACCACCGCGCTGACGAGGAAGCCCCGCTGTACGAATTCGGAGCGCAGGCGCAGGACGTCCATATCGTAGGTAATGCCCAGGTCGCCGCGAATCTTGTTCTTTTCGATATCGACGGCGCTGATGACAATCACGATTTCGACGCAGTCCTCGAGTTGCATCAGCATTTTCAGCTTGCTGTCCGGCTGGAACCCCGGCAGCACGCGGCTGGCGTGGAAATCGTCGAAGAGCTTGCCCCCGAACTCCATATACAACTTGTCCCCGAACTGCGCAATCCGCTCGCGGATATGCTCGGACTGGATGCGCAGATACTTCTCATTGTCAAAACCGATAACCATACTATACTAATTTAACTAATCTACATAGAGCAAGAGGCCCTTCAGGTACTCCCCTTCCGGGTGGTAAATGTTCACCGGGTGATCCGGCCCCTGGCAGAGACGGTCCAGGATGCGTACCCGGCGTCCGGTCTGCGCCGCCGCGGAAAAGACTGTCAGCGCAAAAGTTTCCTTGTCCACCACCTGCGAACAGCTGAAGGTGAAAATCAGCCCGCCGGGCGCCACTTTGGCAATCGCCGCGGCATTGAGACGCTGATAGGCGCGCAAGCCGTTTTTCAGGGCGCCGCGATGCTTCGCGAAGGCGGGAGGATCGACAATCATCAGGTCGTACTCCCCTTCCGGGACCGCCGCAAGGAAGTCCAGCGCATCGTCGGTCACATTGCGGACCGCCTCCTCCGGCGCACCGTTCAGGCGCAGGTTCTGCGCAGTGAGCGCCATCGCGCGCGCCGATGAATCGACGCTCGTGACGCACTGCGCGCCGCCGGCCATCGCATAGACCGAAAATCCGCCGGTATAGCAGAACAGGTTGAGCACCCGCCGGCCGGCCGCATATTTTCCTACCAGCGCGCGGTTTTCCCGCTGGTCGAGGAAAAAGCCCGTCTTCTGCCCCTCCTCCCAGTTCACAAGGAAGCGGCGGCCGTTCTCCAGCACCTCCAGCTCCGGCGCGTCAAATCCCGGCGCTTTGTAAAGGTAGCCGTCGATAAGTTCCAGCCCCGCCTTGAAAGGCGCCGTCCGTTCGCTTTTGTTATACACCGCTTTCAGGCGGTCTCCAAAGATTTCCTGCAGGGCCAAGGAAATCTGCTTCGCCGCGCGGAACATGCCCGCACTGTGCGCCTGCATCACACAGACGCCGTCGTACCAGTCGATGATGAGGCCGGGAAGGCCGTCCCCCTCGCCGTGCACGAGCCGGAAGCAGTTGGTGTCCCCCTCAAAGAGTCCGAGGGCTTGCCGCACTGCCGCGGCGGCACCGAGCGAATCGGTCCAGAAGGCGGGATCGTGCGGATTCGCCAGGAAGGACAGGATGCGTACGGCGATGGAGCCGATCTGATAGTGTCCCGTGGCCAGATAGGACCCGTCCGCGGCATAGACATCCACAAGGTCCCCCTCGGCGGGGTGTCCTGCCATCTGAGCGACCGCACCGGAGAACACCCAGGGGTGAAAACGCTTCAGAGACTCTTCCCTGCCTTTTTTCAGATAAATCTTCGTCATTGTCCTACGACTTCCAGATTTTGTACCCCGAGGGGTGATTTGGGTGTAGCGAGCAGTTTGCGGTACATCTCCAGGCAGACCCAGGCGTCCGTCGCCGAATACATCTGCTGTGCCGGCGTGAGCGTTTCCGCCTCCCAGTTGCTCAACTGCTGAGCCTTGGAGACCTTGAGCCCCAGGATATTCGCCGCCAGCTTCTTGACGCTCTTGTCCTTGATGCCCCACTCCCAGGCGATACACTGCAGGTCTACGTAACCGTGCGGCTCAAAGCGGTTGAAACGCTGGAGTCCGCGCACGTCATCACGCACCGCCGCCCCGATTTTCAAGATATCCCGCGACGCCATCACCTTGCAGAGTCCCTTGGGCATCCCGATTTTCTGCGTCCGGAACAGGAAGGCGTGGTCCGGCCCGGAAAGTTGCAGCAGCGCCACGCCGTGGTTCCGCTGTCCGGGCGAGAACACCGGCCTGGACTCCGTGTCAAAACCGATCATCTCCTGGTTCTTCAAGTAGGCAATCGCCTGGTTCAGGTCCCGGCCTTCCCGGTCAATCACGTGGATTTCCCCGGGGAAAGCGCACAGGGGCATCAATTCTATCTCCTCGGCGGCAACACTAATCTTGAACATAGAAGGAGCAGGTTTTCCCGGAATTGGCATTGAGGATATCAAGGGTTTCCGGCGCGGCATAGCGGCCGGAAAAAGGAATCAGCATCGGCGCGGTCAGGAAGGCCTCCGCGCGGGGGTAGGCAATGCGGAACGAGAATAGGCCGCGCGCACGCATCTCCGCATAACAACGGCGCAGCACACACTCGTCCGGCAGGAGGATTTTTACATCCTGGGAAACGACGCCGCGATAGCGCAGCGACTCCGGATTCATCACGGAAAGCAGCGAATCCACTTTTTCACGCAGCGCCGCCGCATCCTGCCCGTAGGCATCTACAATCAGGTAATCCAGTTTTCCCTTTACGCCCGCGGCGATATAATCGTCGAAGAACGCGGCGAGGGTATCGCTCGAATCCCGGGGCGCAAGCACCGTGCAGGCGGAAGCGCGCAGGTTTTTCACGTGACAGCGATAAGCAAAGACCGACGAATACACCCCCGTCGAGAGGTTCTCCCGCGCCGTCAGCACACCCAGGTTGAAATCGCCTTCCGCCTCCGCAAACATCTCGTCCATCATACACTGCAGGGGCGAAAGCACCGGTACCCGGCAACCCATCTGCACAAAAAGGGTATCCACGTCGAACTGGCCGTAGGCGGCGAGTGCGGAGGATGCGAGAATCAGGAGTTTTGCCGGTGTTTTGGGGATGCCGCCCTCGCGGTCATAGGGGCTTAGGAAGCAAAGCGTATCCAACGCAGTAAGCGTCGTTTTGACGCAGTGTTCGCGCAGGAGCGTCCCGTCGTCGCCGGCAAGGCGCTCGCTGTACGGGGCGGCCGCTTCGTCGAGAATGCCGGAAAAGCACTCGCCGGAAAAGTCGGGAAGGCCGTCCGGGGCGGTGATGCCGGTAGCGTTGTCAAAACGGTCGGCGCAGAGGAAGGCCTCCGTGAGGGGAATGACGTCGGCGGGGTCACCGAGAATAAAAACGCTGCCCTCCTTGGCGGAGGGCTGAAGCCCCTTGAGGAGCTTGTGGGCGTCGTTCTCTTTGTCTGCAACAATCTCGCGTACAACGGGGACGGTGGGACGCGGGGCCGCGGTGTGCACCGTGCAGGAGGCGCAGACGGCAAGAACCGTCGTCAAAAAAAGTATGGGAAGACCTTTCATTTGCGCAAAACCAATCAGACAAAGGTAAGAAAAAAAATTCTATCTTTGCACTGCGATGAATGGATTTTGGACAATAGTGATGCTCGTCTTTTCGAACATCCTGATGACATTTGCCTGGTACGGGCATTTCAAACTCAACGAACTGAAAATCTCCAGCGACTGGCCGTTGATTGCCGTCATTCTCTTTTCCTGGGGAATCGCTTTTTTTGAATACTGCCTGCTGGTGCCGGCCAACCGCATCGGCTTCAACGAGAACGGAGGGCCCTTCAACCTGATGCAGCTCAAGGTCATCCAGGAGGTCATCTCCCTGACGGTCTTCACCGTCATCGTCTCCCTGGTCTTCAAGGGACAGCCCATCGCCTGGAATCACCTGGCCGCCTTTGCCTGCCTGGTGCTCGCCGTCTTCTTCGTATTTTTAAAATAATCCCCAAATAGTTATGTATAACAGTTTTGGATTTCCGTTATCTTTTTCTACTTTTGCGGAAAACCGAAACTTATGCAAACGACCACACGAAAAATCCAGATGGACAGGGAGAATCCGGCCGACACACTGGTGTGGCCGAAGGTGAAATTTCCCATCAAGCCGCATCCCGGATGGAAAGATTTGACGATGGATATCCATTTCACGAAAGAGGACCTGGAACAGGATGAGCGACTGGCGTATATTTTAAGCAAAGGACAGCGAGGATGAAAGTCTTTTTAGATACCAATGTTGTTCTTGACAGTTTGCTGCCGGAGCGACACT
>CACYHC010000027.1 GCA_902774145.1 uncultured Bacteroidia bacterium | reverse complement strand
GTTCCCTTCACTGACCGACGAGGAAGCCACTTCACTCGCCAAGGAATTCTCCTTCAGTGGCGGCCAGATAGAGAATGTGGTGCGCAAGTACACCATCGACAGTGTACTCTCAGGCACCGAGGGTGGATATGAGCAGCTCGCCCAGTTCTGTAGGGAAGAGTCAGTTGGCAAAGCCTCGAGAAACAAGATAGGGTTCTTTACAAACAGTGACAATGGAGAACAATCCTAAATACTCCGACAGCGTTAATGTAATGAACGGTTGCCTTGTCGGCTGCCTGCGTTTCTTCTGGCAGGTGTTCGCTTGCGTTCTGATTATCACGTTCGCGCCATACGTCGGCATTCTCTTCTTGATATGGTGGCCCATTGCTTGGATTCTCGGCCTGGTCTTTCCGGGCCGGGAATTCTTTCCCATCAAGCGTATCTGGGCAGGAATGTGTGGCTGGTTCAAGCGCCACACCGGCCTTGAACTGGAATCTGTCCTGCTCTTTACCGCGCTTTTCCTCTTTGCCGGCGCAGCGATTGGTGCCGTTGTAGATTTGTTCCGATGCAGGAAATAAACACACCATCTGCCAAGTTTTGGCAAAGGCCCAAAAGAATATTCTGAAAGAGTATCCGGATGCCGTAATCCTCGATGTCACCTCTCATGCGGATGGTGATTTGGTTCGTCTGAGCCCGTTCTACCCTCACGGAGGTATTCCTGTTCCGTTCTCTCCGGGATGGACGGCGATGAGCGTGGAATCTATCTGGCAGGGCTTGAAGGTTTTCGAAACCGCTGGAGTGGATACTGCTTTGTTCAGGAATAATACGATGAAAGACCTGAAACGTACTGTACGAAAATACGGCACGCCAAAGGGCCATCGTAAGGGTGCTGGTGGAAGTGAATTGCTGGGTTACGTTACCGCCCGGCGGCTTATCTATGTTCCTACTTACAAGTGGATGTTGGAGCACAAGGCAAAGCCGATAGTGGATAGAATCAGAGAGATGGCAAAGAGCAAAACTGTGGTGCTTCTGGATTATGATACGAATCCCGTTGTGGAAGATCCTTCGTCGCCGCTCTCCCACGCAAGCCTCATCAAGGCCTACATCGATGGGAATTATCCCGTATATGAAGGCACTGACGTCGCTCAACAGCAGAAACCGGAGGAAGTGAAATGTGATTTCAGCGTTGGCCAGCGTGTCCGTCATCCAAAGTTTGGTGATGGCACCGTCAAAGCCATTGAAGGTGAACGTATAACAGTTACTTTTGCCGAGGGAGATAAACTTCTCTCATTAAGACTGGCCAACTTGGAGGCACTGTAGTCAAGAAACCAGAGAAATGAATAAGTAATATGAAAGATAGGTTTCCACATACCGTTCTGGTGATTCTTAGAAATCCAGAAGAACCCGCCGCTTTTACGGGTTATAGAGAGGCCATGGCCCCTTTTGGGCTTAAAGTACCTGTAGAAATGCATTGGGGTGGAGAAGTAACAGAGGACGAGAAAGAGGAATTCCTTCACGCGTATATAAACGCAACAAAGATTCGTTACGAAGAATCCAAAGATGGAGATTATCCTGACTGGATAAAAGAAGGCAGAATTCCTGACTTTGATGAGGCTCTCGATAATTTATCGATTCATTATGAACCTGAAATTGTTGTTGACTGGTACAATTGGATGGCGTATGACGATAATGGCGTTTTGCGCTGGCAAATAGATTATGAAGATAACGCTAAAGGAGTATGGATAGGTGGTGGGATGGGTGGCAATAAGATAGTGCTAAAAGAGAATTCACGAACACGTCCCGGAATAATTACTAATTATGTCTCAAAAACAAATAATCATCCACGTGCATCAGATTATGGGTATAAAGGAGACATAGAAAATATTGATGACCTTGATTTTAACTCTGTAATACTTGATGGAGTTTGGCATTTTGTTGATGGGAATGTTTACGACCTAATTAAAGACCTCCCTGACGACGTTTTGTTCGTTTGTGTTGTTACTAATATGATATATGACAAACGATGCTTAAAGAGTATCAATCGAGACGATTTACAAACTACGAGATTGCCGAAAGACTTATAAGTTCTATCAGAGAGATAAGGCTGTGAACTACTGATTATTTTTGATGTAGTTATGAATACTATCTAACAAACTCAAACATAATGGCACGAGGACTATCAAAATCGCGATACACGCAGTTCAGACTCTGCGATAAGGCTCTCTGGCTTGGCGTTTTCAAGCCGGAAGAAGCCGTCATTGACGATGCCGCCAAGGAGCGTTTTGCCGCAGGCACCGAAATCGGTGAGGTCGCCAAAGAGCTTCTCGGGGACCATGAAGATATGACCTCCCGCCGTCCCGATGGCAGCCTTGACTACGGCAAGATGATAGAGAAGACGGCGGATGCCGTTGCCCGTGGCGTGGAGAACATCTGTGAGGCTGCTTTCAGCATCGATGGCAACTACTGTGCAGTGGACATTCTGCATAAAACTGAGAATGGCTATGCCATATATGAGGTCAAGAGTTCCACCCAGGAGGACAAGGAGATATATGCGCAGGATGTCGCTTACCAGAAATATGTGCTGACTAAATGTGGACTCAATATCGTAGGCACTTACCTTGTATGTATCAATAACGAGTACGTCCGCCAGGGTGACATTGATATTCATCATCTTTTCAAAATTGAAGACATGTCAGAGGCTGTCAATGCAGAATACCCCATTGTGGAAGCCAATATTGATTCTGCTGTCAAGGTCCTGGAAGGCCCGGAACCTGACAAGCCTCTGTCAACGGCATGCTTGAATCCTTACAAATGCGCTTTCTGGCAGTACTGCACCCATAATGTCCCCAAACCTTCCGTCTTGAATCTGTACAAAATGGACTGGGCGGACAGATTCAAGAACTTTTATAACGGGAGGATCACATTTGAAGATGTGCGGGATATGGAATTGTCGGCCAAACAGCGTATGCAAGTAGAGTGTACACTGAACGGGACAACTCATATCAATAAGGAGGGTATTAAATCATTCCTTGATACACTCACGTACCCGCTCTATCACCTGGATTTCGAATCCATCATGCCGGCTATACCGCTTTATGACGGAACGCGGCCATATCAGCAGTTACCTACCCAGTACTCACTCCACATTCAGAAAGAGCCCTGCGGTGATTTGACTCATAAAGAATTTCTTGCTCCATCCAAAGGCAATCCGCTCCGTCCCATAGCAGAAGCGCTTTGTAGAGACATTCCGACAGATGTGAGCGTGCTGGTCTATAACAAGGCCTTCGAGTGTACCCGTCTTCGTGAACTGGCTGAAATGTTTCCGGATCTTGCCGACCATCTTTTAGCTATCAGAGACAATGTAAAGGATCTCCTGGTTCCTTTCAGTAAAGGCTATTACTATCTCCCTGCCATGGGAGGCTCCTTCTCAATCAAAAGCGTCCTGCCAGCCCTGTTCCCCAACGATCCGGAGTTGGACTACCACGCTCTGGACGATATGTGCCAGAACGGAGGCGATGCGATGACTCTCTTCCCGAAACTCCAGTACATGAGTCCGGAAGACGAAGAAAAAGCCAGACGGGCGCTGCTCAACTACTGCCACTTGGACACCCTTGCGATGGTGAGGGTTCTCGACAAACTGTACGAAGCCGTAGAATAGGTAATACAATCACTATGAGAACATTTCTTTTATTGATTCGTCAAGGAGATGAAACCGTTGAAGGCTTGATGGCGCCCTGGTGTGAGGTTGAGCGCAAGATATTTCGGAATCTTACCCAGGAGGCCATTAACGATTATAAAAATGAGGATAAACCTATCATCTTCCACGAGACCACTGACGATTATTGGGAAGAGATACATGGAGACTACTATCTTTGGCACGAATTCCACTTCCGTGTAGACGAAAAATGGGATTATGAAGAAACAATGGAGACCCTAAGGAAGACTCTGATAGAGCACGAACTTCTATAGTTATCAATTTCTTTCTGCCCCAAGCACCTTCCAGTCTATAGGTTCGTAGGAGTATAAATTCCGCCTTTCCAGTTCTCCATCATGCTGTGTCATAGGTATACGGGGTGGTTTGTGCAACCGGAAATGTTCCAGCGTTTCCATTTCCTTCCGAATCAGGTCTTGGTCTGGCTGTTTATTCCATAGTTTAAAATCGTCGAGCTGCTCTCCTTCGAGAACACGCCTCAGTCTCTCCACGTACTCTTTTTTGGCTATTTCAATCTTGACTGTTTCAAGCATATTCATGACCCGGTGCATGATGCCGGATTCCCCTTCACGAGGGCAAGACCATAGAAAGAAAGAGAAAATGTTGTGGTAAACATGCAGGAAGCCGTTCCTGTCGATTGTTAGTCCGAATACGCTTTCCAAGGGAATCCATTCCTTGCCTTTTGTGTTCGGACATCTCTCATTCAACGAACTATGGATTAGGACCAGATCGCCATCATCCTGAGTAGCGTATCCATCGGTTCCATAGGTCAATTTTTCATCAGCCTTTACATAGTGGTGCGGAATACAGTACTGGTCTGACCCTTCCATTTGCTGCAATAGAATGCTGGCCCGTCCTTTCTTGAGCCGATAGTGGTAATAGTCAATGCGTATTTTCTTCATGCTTTACCTTGTTAGATTGATTTGCTCATTAGGATACCGTCCACCATCCCATAGGCTTTTGCCTCTTCGGCCGACATCCAGTAATCCCGGTCAGCATCGGCAAATACCTTTTCGAAGGGTGTCCCACTGTGATTGGCTATGATGGAAATGAGTTCATTCCTGATATTCTCTATCTCCTTGGCGGCGATGAGAATATCAGATGCCTGGCCATGCGCACCGCCAAGTGGCTGGTGAATCAGCACCTTGGAATGTGGCAGTGCGGAACGCTTTCCTTTCTCCCCGGCGCAAAGCAACACGGAGCCCATCGATGCTGCCATACCAGTACAAATTGTAGACACGGCAGGTTTTACGAGTTGCATCGTATCGTAGATAGCTAGCCCGCTCGATACTTTGCCTCCCGGGGAATTGATATAAAGGGAAATGTCAGCCGACGGATCGAGCGACTCCAGGAACAGCAATTGTGCCGTAATGATATTGGCGACATCATCGTCGATGGCCACTCCGAGGAAGATGATCCTGTCCATCATCAAGCGGCTGAAGACATCCATTTGGGCGACATTCATTCTCCGCTCTTCAATGACCGTCGGATTGATATAAGCGTTGACAGCAGACTGATAGTCCCACAGAGTCAATCGGGTGATTTATTTCTGGAACAATGATAAGCACTAATCCTTAAACTTCAAAAGCGCCTTTGCCAAAAGGCGGCAAACCGAGGGATGTCCACAAGTGTCCACCGCTGTCCACCGTCCAGGTCAACTTTCTTCAGGGTTAAGACTTCAAAAAAGTCAACCTAAATCCGGAAATGACACCTTGAGGAGTTTTCTGCGGTTGGCAGAACGCTCCTCTTTGGATAGTCTTTCAACGCGCCGCATCTCGTTTACAAAACGCTCAGTATCTTGACCCGTGAGAATCGGAGTTTCTTTGATAGGTCTGGAAATCAGTAATTTATTTTCTTCTCTCGCCACAAAAATAATTCATTTCGGCGGACGCTTTTCTATGAAAAAACAGCACAACATATCCCGCTTTTCCCAAAGTCCGTCATAATCTATACCCCGAGCGCTATCGCAGGACTGATTTGCAGCTGGGAGCACATTGCCCGGGCCTGATGGAGGGTGGGCTCGCTCTTGCCGGAAATGATTTCGCTGAGTTTGGACGGGTTCATCCCCAACAAACGGGACAGCCCGTTCTGTGACAAACCCATTTCATACATTCTCAATTTAAGTACCTCGGGGAGCGTGGGCTTGGCCACAGGGTAATGAATATCTTCATAATCGGCCACCAGATTGGACAGCAGTACCAGTTCGATACTGTTCCGGTCGGTTGCGGGCGTATCATCCGTGACTACATTCAGCAACTCTTCAATGCGTGTCATCACCGCATTATACTGGATTTCATTTTCAATCTGTACCATATCAAATCTCTTGAATGTTATCAATCGCAGCGTAGTCCGTATGCGTCCCGACAAAGCGAATATACACCATCTGGACACGAAACAGGACCAGGGCGACCAGACGATACTTATTGCCCTTGATATTAAATACAATCCGCCGGTTTCCTACCAGATCCGCAGAATTGAACGTCCGACGGACATCTGAAAAGTTCTCCCATCGGGCCTCTTCCGTTTTTTCATACCAGTCCTCCAACGCCGTCTTCGAATCCCTGTATCTGGCATAAAAAGCCACCAGTGATTTTTTTGCAATAATTCTCATATCCGGTCCGCGCTACAAAGATAATAAAGATTTCTAATTTTTAGAAGAATGTTTCGAATTTTAGCATACTTCCACTGACAAATCTATATTATCCTTGCTTTTACGACAACGGGGCGATGAAGATTTGTATGTTTTATGGGTATTTTTTACGAATTTTGCACTTGTTTACAGATTTAAGTTTCGCATAATTGCGAAACGACCTTATTGGAGCCCGACAGGGCGATAGTAAGTCCCTTCCCCGAGGGAAGGGATTTAGGGTAGGGGTAACGAAGTAAAGAATGTGCGGAAGGAAAAAGTTTCGCAAGTTCTCCGAACATTCGAATAGTGCAAAAATGTGTAATTGCGAAACTTGAGGTATGGACAAGCAGCAAATTTTGGACTGGCTGCGGGAGGTGAAGCATCCCGCGATGCAGGAAATGGATATCGTGGAACTGGGGATGGTGGACGCGGTGGAATTCCCCAAGGGAGGAGGCGTCGTCGTCACGCTGGCCTTCCCGGGGCGCAAGGACCCGCTTTCGAATTACTTGATCGGGGCTACAAGGGCCACGCTCATCCGGCATCTGCCCGCCGGGGTGGAATCTTCCGTAAAGACCGTCACGAAGGAAGTGCCGGCACCGAAAAAGAAGACTGTAAAGGATCTCGACGATACGCAGCTCAGAGGCGTGAAGCACATCATCGGCATCGCGTCGGGCAAGGGCGGCGTGGGCAAATCCACCGTCGCCGTGAACCTTGCGTGCGCACTGGCGCGGCAGGGATATAAGGTGGGCCTTGCGGACGCCGATGTCTATGGGCCCTCCGTCCCGACGATGACCTCCACCGAGGGCGCACAGCCCGATGCGGTGGAAGGCGACGGCATGGAACTGATTCTTCCCATCGAAAAATACGGCGTCAAGTGGATGTCCATCGGTTATTTCGCCCCGCGCGGGCAGGCGCTTATCTGGCGCGGACCGATGGCCTGCAACGCCCTCAAGCAGATGATCCTGCAGGTGGCCTGGGGCGAACTGGACTTCCTATTGATCGATATGCCCCCGGGAACGGGCGACATCCATATCACCCTCGTGCAGGACATTCCAATGACCGGGGCCCTCATCGTGACAACGCCGCAGAATGTGGCGCTCGCCGACGTGGAACGGGGCGTGGACCTCTTCCAGAACAAGAACGTGAACCGAAAGATCCTGGGCCTGGTGGAGAATATGGCCTGGTTCACCCCGGCGGAGCATCCGGAGGAGAAGTACTATATCTTCGGACGGGACGGCGGGGCCGAGATGGCCCGGAAAGCCGGCCTGGAACTGCTCGGGCAGATTCCGCTGGTCCAGGGGATCCGCGAGGGCGGCGACAGCGGGGAACCCGCTGCGCTCGGGACGGGTCCCGAGGCGGGGGCCTTCCTGGCCCTCGCCGCCGCCCTCGCCGCCAAAGCCACATTATGAAGCGCAAACGCAAGACCAGCTTGATGACCCAACTCCTGCGCTACGGTGTGGTGGGAGGCATCGCGTTTCTCGTAGATTACGGCACGCTTTACGCCTTGACGGAATTCGCGGGCCTGCACCACCTCGTCTCCGCCGCCCTCGCCTTCACGGCGGGCCTGCTGGTCAATTACACGCTGAGCATCCTGTGGGTGTTCCGGGGCGAGCGCTCCTGGAAGCCGGCCGCGGAGTTCACCGCCTTTGCCGCCATCGGCATCGTCGGCGCAGGACTCAATGAAGGGATTATCTGGCTGGGAACGGATGTGGCCGGCCTGCATTACCTGCTCTCGAAACTCATCTCCACGGCCATTGTCTTCTTCTGGAACTTCTTCGCCCGCAAACTCCTCCTCTTCTCCCGCCGGAAGTAGCCTCTACAAAGCCTGAATTTGTTCGGGGGTCTGGCCGGACACGGCGCGGGCGCTTTTTTCGCCAGGTACAGCGGATCGGTCAAAAATGGCACGAAACGTAAGATCCACTGTACCACGGGGACAGCGGATCCTTAAAAATCAACCAAAAACGTCGAATCCGCTGTACCTGAACGCCGGCCTCTGGAAAATAGAGGAAATCGGCGAAGTAATGCAGTACCCGACCGGCGCAAGCGGCAGCCGCAGATGCCCGGGTGGCTACAGGTTCAGCTCCAGCCAGCGGTCTTCTTTGGTTTCGAGGAGAGAAAGCACTTCGCCGATGCGCTGGGAGGCCCGCACAATTTCCGCCACATCGGCGGAACCGCCGCTCAGGACGGCCTCCAGCGCCGATTTTTCCTGCTGCAGCGCTTCGATTTCCGCCTCCAGTGCTTCCAGTTCGCGCTGCTCCTTCCACTTCAGCTTCTTCGGCGCGGCCGCACCGGCGGGAGCGGCGATAGCGGAATCGGGAGATGCCCCGGAACCTTTCGCCGCTCCCTTCGTCCCTTCCGAAGCCTTCCCGCTGCGGAGGTCCTGCAAAAAACTCCGGTACTCGGTATAGTTGCCCACAAAATCCTTCACGACGCCCTCCCCGCAGAACACGAAGAGGTGGTCCACCAGCCGGTCCAGGAAATGCCGGTCGTGCGAGACGACGAGCATCGAGCCCTTGAACTCCAGCAGGTATTCCTCCAGCACCTGCAAAGTGAGGATATCCAGGTCGTTGGTCGGTTCGTCCAGAATCAGGAAATTCGGCCGCTGCATCAGGACGGTCAAAAGATACAGCCGCCGCCGTTCGCCGCCGGAAAGCCGCTCCACGCGGGTATTCCACATATCGTGCGGAAAGAGGAAACGCTCCAGCAGGCGGGTGTCGGCGACGGTTTCCAGCACGGTCTGTCCCGGCTTGAAATCCATGCCCCGCTGGCGGTAGTAGCCGATACGCAGCGTCTCTCCACGGTCCAGCACCCCCTCTACGGTACCGCCCTCCAACTCCCCCGCCAGGAGGTTTAGGAAGGTCGTCTTCCCCACGGCGTTCGGCCCCACGACGCCCACACGCTCGTAGCGCTGGAAATTATAGGTAAAACGGTCCAGATAGCATTTTTCCTCCCACCGGAAGGACAGGTCCCGACAGTTGATGACCTTGTTGCCGAGATAGGTTCCCTCGCCGGAAACACCCCCCAGGTCCACCTGGCGGCGGATATAGGCGTCTTCCGCCCGCACCTTGATGCGCTCGAAGGCCTGCTTGCGGTATTTCGCCTTGCCGGTACGCGCGCAGGGCGAGGCGTGTATCCACTCCAGTTCCCGCCGGAAAAGGTTCCGCACCCGCTCGGTCTGCGCATTGTAGTTGTCGATGCGCTCCTGCCGCTTCTCGAGGAAATGCATATAGTCGCCGCGGTAAAGGAACATCTCGCCGCGGTCCAGTTCCATGACCGTATTGCAGACGCGGTCCAGGAAATAGCGGTCGTGCGTCACCATGAGCAGCGTGCAGCGGCTGTGGCGGAGATGGTTTTCCAGCGCTTCGATGGCATCGAGGTCCAGATGGTTCGTGGGCTCGTCCATGATGTAGAAATCCGCTTCGGAAGCCAGCATCGCGGCGATGGCCACGCGCTTCACCTCCCCGCCCGAAAGTTCCCGCATCCGCTTGCCCGGGTCGGTCAGGCCGAAACGGTCCAGCAGCTGCCGCGCGCGCAGTGCAAAGCCTTCGTCGGCGGCATCGGCGCACGAAGAAAGCACCTGCTCCAGAATGGTCTTATCGGCGTCGAAAGCATATTCCTGCTCAAGGAAGGCGATGCGGATATGGCGCAGGAACAGCACCTTGCCGCCGCTGTCCGACGCATCCTTTCCGGCGAGAATCCGCAGCAGCGAAGTCTTGCCCGTACCGTTGGGCGCAATCAGCGCGACCTTGTCTCCCTCATTGATATTGAAGGAGATACGGTCGAAAAGCACCTTCGGTCCGTAGGACTTGGAAATATTTTCTATCTGCAGATACGACGGCATCGGGGCGAAGATAGACAAATTTTTGATATCTTTGCGCCTATGGAGCGCTATTTTCCCCCTACCTGTGACGCCCTGTGCGTTTTTCCCGCGCAGGGGCTGCTGAATGCCAGCACCGACCCTTATCCCGTGGATCCCGTCAATCCCGGTTTTATTATGGAACCCGAAGACTGATATGAAACGCAAGAACTTCCTTTGCGCGGTTCTCGCGCTCGCCGCGCTGCTCACTGCCTGCAGCCGGACATCGATAGAATCCAGGCCCGAGGCGCCCCGGACCACTGCGGACGACCCGTTCTCCGTTTCCTTCAAATGGTGGGCGATTACGCCGCAGGAAATGCACCAGGCCCCGGCCGGGGAGACGCGTAGCCTGCGTGCCGGTTTCGGCGAAGACTCCCGTACCTTCCTGGAGATGAACGGGACGGAATCGGAAGCGCAGGTCATCTGGAATGCAGGCGACAGCTTCAACATGTTCGGCTATAATACCGAAAATGGATACCTGTACCGTGCCCCCTACACGACCACCGAAGGAGGGATTTCAGCGGTTTTCTCAACATCCTACGGGGTCCCTTCTCCCTGCTACAGCGTCTATCCCGGCATACAGAAATGGGGGCAGGACGACAACGGCAACTTTCTCTTTGGTGTAACCATTCCCCACGAACAGGATGCCGTGGAAGGGGACATCGCCCCGGGCGTCAACATCGCCTATGCCTACAGCGCAACCCAGACGGCCGACCTGCGTTTCCACAATATGGTCTCCCTGGTCCGTTTCCGCCTTTCGGGCGGTATCGCCGGGGAAATCAAACAGGTTACCCTGAACGGCAGCCGGCAGCTTTCCGGCGATGTCATTCTCTTCCCCAATGGAGACGATGCGTATATCGACACCTCCTGGGCCTTTTCTGAAGATGAAAAGTATCCTTCCGTCATCCTAATCGGCGATTTCCGCGCCGGGGTGGACTACTACATCGCCGTGGCGCCGGCTTATGCGCAAGCCATTACGATGGTCTTCAAAAACGGCAGCGGCGACAGCGTCACCAAATATTCCTCGAACGATGTGGAATTCCGCCAGGGCCGGATTTCCGATATGGGGACCATCGACCTGGGCGACAGTTACGACAAGCCCGATCCGACGCTTGACCCCATCCTCTATATGGCCTCTTCCATGTCGAATCCGGTGACGATTGCCGTCATCCCGGACGGATACACCTCGGAGGAACTCTCGGTTTACGAATCCAAGGCCAAGAGCGGCATCAACGCCCTTTTTGCCACCGAGCCTTACAAAACCTACCGCGACTATTTCAATGTCTGGATTCTGAAAGTGGCCTCCAGCGGCTCCGGCGCCAACATCACCGACGGCAACGGCAACGTCATCACCGCCACCGGCTGCTATTTCAATTCCGGCTGGGGCGAAAGTTCCTACAGCGATATGCGCGCCGATGACAACACCGTCTTCAGCTTTGTCCAAGACAATTGCCCGGATATCGTCAGCGGGGACCGGACGATTGCCGAAGTGCCCATCCTGATGATCATCAACGACAGCCGTTACGGCGGCATCTGCTGGAACTGGTCCGGCGGCAAGTGCTATGCGATGGTCCCCACCACCTCCGGCAACCTGTCCTGGTTCTATCCCAACAATTGTGCGGTCAGCGACGAGGATCCTTCCGAAGGCACCCGCGAAGTCTCGTACGAAGAGAAAGCCGAACTGGGCTTCAATACCGGCGACTGGCGCAACACCCTCGTCCACGAATTCGGCGGCCACGGCTTCGGGCGCCTCAGCGACGAATACTGGTACACCACGGACAAAGGGGCGGTCAGCTACATCAGCGGCCACTCCTGGCCCCTGCCGATGGGCCTGAATATCTCCGCATCGTATAGCACCACCCCCTGGGACGATGACGTGCTGTCCCGGCGCGGGGAACTCGTCGCGCAAAATCCGCTCTATGCCCGAATCGGCGTGTTCCAGGGCGGCGACGTATCGATTCTCAACCGCTGGCGCAGCGAGAAGATCAGCTGTATGATCGACAACCGCTTCTACTTCTCCACCTGGCAGCGGATGATTATCGTCAGACGCATCCTGAGCATGGCAGGAGAAGCATTTGACGCCGACGCCTTCTACGCCCTCGACCACCCCGAGGACCCGGTGCGCGACATCACAACCAGCCCGGTGCAGGGCCTGCAGAGCCAACTTCCGCCGATACCGGTACCGCCGGGAGCGCCGATGCGTATCGTAATGGCCGATTAAGCGCGGAACAGCGCTTTCACGAGCGCCGGAACATCCGCCACCCGCACCACGCGGATGCCTTCCGGATGCGGCGTACGCGGCGAGAAATCAGAAATATAGATTCTTTTGAACCCAAGGCGCGCCGCTTCCGCGATGCGCCTTTCCGTTTGGGCTACGGGGCGGATTTCTCCGCTCAGGCCCACTTCGGCGGCAAAACAGCAGTCCGGCGGAATGGGATAATCGAAGTTCGAGGACAGGACCGACGCGATGACCGCCAGGTCGCAGGCCGGGTCCGTCACCTTCAGTCCACCGGCCATATTGAGGAACACGTCCTTCTGGGCCAGTTTGAAGCCCGCACGCTTTTCCAGCACCGCCAGGAGCATATTGAGGCGCCTCGCGTCGAAACCCGTCGCCGAACGCTGGGCCGTCGCATACACAGCGGAACTGACCAGCGCCTGCACCTCGAAGAGCAGGGGCCGCGTCCCGTCGAGCGTCGCGCAGACCGCCGTCCCGCTCAGGGCCTCCCCGTGCATCGGAATCAGCATCTCGGAGGGGTTGGCGACCTCTTTCAGGCCCGTTCCCGTCATCTCGAACACGGCAATCTCCGAAGTGGAACCGAAACGGTTCTTGATGCCGCGCAGGATGCGGTACGCGCCGCGGTTCTCGCCTTCAAACTGCAGCACCACGTCCACGATATGCTCCAGGATTTTCGGTCCGGCGATGAAGCCGTCCTTGGTAATGTGCCCAATCAAGATGACCGCGATGCCGCTCTGTTTTGCGAAACGCAGCAGCGCGGAAGCCACTTCCTTGACGGTGCTGACCGAACCCGGCGTGGATTCCGCGGCAGCGGTGGACATCGTCTGCACGGAGTCCACAATCACCAGGTCCGGCTGCAGGCGCAGCGCCTCGTCGATGATGTTCTCGACGAGCGTCTCGCAGAAAATATGGCAGTTGGAAGGGTCGCCGCCCAGGCGGTCGGAACGCATTTTCACCTGCCGCGCGCTTTCCTCGCCGGTCGCATACAGCACCTTCAGTGAAGGGCAGCAGAGCGGAATCTGCAGCGACAGCGTCGATTTCCCGATGCCCGGTTCCCCGCCGATCAGCACCAAGGACCCGCGCACCAGTCCGCCGCCGAGGATGCGGTCCACCTCGCCGACCCCCAGGGACACGCGCTCCTCCGAGCCCATCGTCACCTCGGTCAGTTTCTGCGGCCTGCGCTCTCCTCCACCCAGGGCAGGGGCGGCTGCAGCCGCACTTTTCGGGGCCGCAGGCGCCTCCACCATCGTATTCCATTCCTTGCACGCGGGACACTGCCCCATCCATTTGGGGCTCTCATTCCCGCACGCCGTGCAGTACCAGAGCGTCTTGGGTTTCGGGGCCATTATTTTCCGGCGATGTGTTTCTCCCAGGCCCAGGCGGCCGCGAGGGTCTCCTCTACGCTGCGCTCCGCCTTCCAGCCGAGCTCCGCGTTCGCCCGCGTGGGATCCGCCCAGATGGCCACCACGTCACCGGGGCGGCGCGGCGCAATCTTATAATTGAGTTTCAAGCCGTTCACCTTCTCGAAGGCGTTCACCAGTTCCAGCACGGAAACGGGACGGCCGGTGCCCACGTTGAAGATTTCATATTCTTCCTTCATCTTGCCGTCGAGCATACGGGCGACGGCGCAGACGTGCGCTTTCGCCAGGTCGACGATATCGATGTAGTCCCGCAGGCAGGTGCCGTCGGCGGTAGGATAATCGTTGCCGAAGATGCTCAGGCAAGCGCGTTTGCCGATGGCCGTCTGCGTGATGAAGGGCACGAGGTTGTTGGGCACCCCGCGCGGCAGTTCGCCGATCAGGGCCGAAGGATGCGCGCCGATGGGGTTGAAGTAGCGCAGCGCGATGCCTTTGATGCCCGCATAGGCCTGCACCGAATCGCGCAGGATATCTTCGCACATCTGCTTGGTATTGCCGTAGGGCGAGGTGGCCGGCTGCCGCGGGGACGCCTCGGTGACGGGGAGTTTGTCCGTCTCGCCGTACACCGTCGCCGACGAAGAAAAGAGCACGTTGCAGCCGCCTTCGCGCTGGCGGGCCACTTCCAGCAGGTTGATGAACGACACCAGGTTGTTGCGGTAGTACATCAGCGGCTCGGCCACGGATTCGCCCACCGCCTTGAAGGCCGCGAAGTGGATCACCGCGTCGATGGGATAGTCCGCAAAGAGCTTCTCCACGGCCGCACGGTCGCAGAAGTCCATTTTCACAAACGGCAGCTTCACGCCGAGAATCTGCGTAACGCCGTTGTAATTGGTCTCGTCGCAATTGGACATATTGTCCGCAATCACCACGTCATAGCCCGCCTGATACAGCTCAACCGTCACGTGGCTCCCGATAAACCCGGCTCCGCCGGATACCAAAACAGTCTTTTTTACCATAACTTATACGGATTTGCAATTAAATACGAATTGTAGTAGCGGCGGTCGGAGGTGACTTCTTCGCCCAGCCAGGCGGGCCGCTCGAACGGCGCATCCTCGCTCTCCAGCTCGATTTCCGCCAGCACAAGACCCTCGTTTTCGCCGTGAAACTCGTCGATTTCCCATTTATGGACGCCGTCCGCGCAGCGTACCAGGTGCCGCGTCTTCTCGATGCGCGCCCCGGGAATCAGGGAAAAGAGCGCATCGGCATCCTCCATCGTAATCTCCTTCTCCCATTCGAAACGCCCGAAATGTCCCGGCTGCGCCTTGCCCTTGACGGTGAGGAAGGCCTTGTCGCCGTAGCTGCGCACCCGCACGGTGCTGCGCGCATCGCGGCAAAGGTAGCCCTGACGGATAGGGGCAGAGGCGTACACCTGCGCCTGCCATCCGTCCTTCACCAGGAATTTCCGTTCAATTTCCATCATATCCTACAAATGTACTTTCGAAAATTCACAACCGCAATAGGGCTGGTTATAAAAATTCCATTCCCGGATGAGTTCCGCACGGCGCGGCTGCAATCCTCCCTTCCGCCAGTTGGCGTTCCACCAGCGCGGCGATGCCCCGCAGGCCGCCTCCCCCGCCTCGTTCACCTGCTCGAGGGACTTCCAGCGCGACTGCGCCAGCGAGGTCGTGAGCACGGTGCAGCCCCGTTCGCGCGCGGCCGCGGCAGCCCGCTCCAGGCGGAAACGGAAACACTGGAGGCAGCGCGCTCCCCGCTCCGGCTCGTTTTCCAGCCCGCGGACCGCTTCCAGCCAGGCGGCGTGGTCGTATTCGTCCGCGATGACCTCCACGCCCAATGCCGCGCAATAGCGCTGCAGTTCCGCCAGGCGCTTGTCGTGCTCCTCCCGCGTATCGATGTTCGAATTGCTGAAGAAGACCAGCGGGCGCTCGCCGCCCTGCAGCAGATGCTCCACCACCGGAGCGGCGCAGGGGGCGCAGCAGACGTGCAGCAGAAGGGTACTCATTCGATATCGCTGATATCCACCAGACCGTTGAGGATGGCGTAGGCCGTCAGGCCCGCCACCGTCTTGATGCCGGTCTTGCGGGTGATGTTCTTGCGGTGCGTGATGACCGTATTGATGGAGATGTGGTGCAGGTCCGCGATTTCCTTGTTCAGCAGGCCCCGGGCCACGCTCACGAGAATTTCCTTCTCGCGGGTGGACAAGGCGGACGGCGCGCCGTCTCCCGGTTCTTCGGGCAGCGGGCTGTCCGGGTTCTCCAGAATACGCACCAGCGGGACGAGGATGTCTTCCTCGACGCTGGTGTGGTGGTGGATGTCCTTGCGCAGGGTATAGATGAACACCAGCAGGGCCTGGCGCTCCCGCAGGTCACATTCCTGCGGCAGGGAGGCGTTGATGAGGTTGCGCAGGTCCGAGAATTTCTCGTCCACGAAGGTGTGGTTTTCCTTCAGTTGCCCGATCGAGAAGCCGGGTTGCCGCCGGCCCGCGAGCAGGCCCTTTACATAGGGAATCACCTCGCTTTCTTCATATTGGAAATGGCGCTCCAGTTCGTCCCGGTATTCGTCGAAGAAACGGCGGACCGCCCGGCGGCGGGAAGGCGTACAGGGCGCAATCAGGTGGTCTATGGCATCTGAAAGGGCGACGAGCGCGTTGTTCAGATAGTACGCATGGGACTGTTGCAGATAGACCAACAGGGTTTCCACAAGGTCGTTCATGGCGTAAAGTTACGGGATTTTTATTCAATCTCCAAGTGACGGGCGGCAGCGTCCAGGGCCTCCCAGAACTCCGTTCCAAAACGCTCCGAGAGCGGACCGCGCAGGAATTCATAGACCCTGACGCCCTCCCGGCGGCCTTTCTCGTAGGCGGCGCTGCAAATGTCCCAGCGATGCAGGTTGAGTGCCACGCCGCCGCTGCTCAGCGGGGTGAGGCGAATCGGATAGAGACTGCACGAGGCGGGCTTGCGCCAGCGGCAGAGGCCTTTTTCAAAACAAAGTTCGATGCTGCAGAGGCAAGCCCCGGAAGGGTCGCGGTGCAGATAGGCGCAAGCCCCGTCGGAGGGACAGAGCGGGGTCACCAGGTCCCCGTCCCGGTCCACGGTAAAAAAGCCTTCCCGCGCAACGGCGCTCCGGCCTTCTTCGCTCATCAGCGGGGCATAGGCGTCATAGGCGCGCTCCAGCTGCTCCGGCTCTTCTTCGCCGAGCGGCGCCCCGCCGTCCCCCTCCACGCAGCAGCGACCCTTGCAGGCGGTATAGTCGCAGGCAAAATATTCACAGATGACCTCCTCGGAAACCAGAATGTCCCCGATCTGGATAATTGCTCCGAAGGCCCTTTCGTTCATAGCTCGTTATATTCAATCCGGCAACCGTCATAGAGGGTGGTGAGGACCGACTGGAGGTCTTCCGCCCGGATGGATTTGATGACGGCGGCATAGTCGCTGAGAAAGTCCTTGCCGGAAACCTCCCGGAACAGGGTGGCGCTAAGATAGAACGCCGGATCTTGGGACAGGGTCTCGACGCGGCGCACCAGGGCGGCCTTCCAGGCTTCCAGGTCCTTCTGGGCGATGCTGCCTTCCCGAAGACGGTCCACTGCCGCCCGGAGGGCGAGCGCAGCCTCGCCCGCCCCGTCCGGGGCGACTCCTTCGGGCAGGCCCGAAGGATGGCACGGACGGCAGTGGACACGCAGGCAGACCCACTCTTCCGGCAATAGGTCCATCCGTTCATCCACCGTCGCGTACAGGCCCTTGTCCGCCAGCGAGCGTACCAGTTCCTTTTCCAGCGCCACCTGCGCGAGCTGGAAGGTCATATAATTCTTCCGGGAAAGCACCAGGCGCCCATACATCGCCACGTGGACACTTTGTCCCTCCCGCCGGTCGGCAGGGACGGTAAAGGAAAGGCTCCCGGAACGCAGCGGAACGGTCATCGACGCCCGGCGCTCCCGCCGGAAAGCCGTGGTAAAATTCCCCAGGTGCCGGCAGAGGAACTTCTTCAGCGCCGCCTCGTCGAGGTCGCCCGTCAGGACGATGAGGCCGTTGTTCACGGCCTGGAAACGGCTTTGGAAATACCGGTGAGCACGCTCCTGCAAGTCTTGCGACAAGTGGGAGGCATCCCGCAGGGAAGTATACAGATACGGCGCAATGGCAATGCTGTCCAGACGCTCGTCGACGGTACGGCCGCAGCGTTCGGAAAGCGCCTCGCACGCGGCGAAATAGCCTAGGGCGCTGCTGTCCCTTTCCAGCCGCGTCCCCATCGCCAGCAGGGCCTTGAAAAGCAACGGATATTTGCCGGAGGGCGCATCGCCCTCCAGGCGGAAATCTTCCAGAGAGACCTGCGCATCCATCCGGATGCCCTCGCCGCGGAGCAGGGCCGCCATTTCTCCCCGGCGCATCCCGGAAATCCCTTCCAGGGCCCACAGGTCGCCGATAAAGGCCCCTTCGCCCTCCCGGAGGTGCCGCACGTGGTTATAGCCTCCGTGCAGCGATACCGCATAGCGGAAATGTCCGCCACCCTTCTGGGGGCGGTACACCACCTTCATCCCGTTGGAGAAGGACCAGCGACGCCCGCCGCCGGGGGCGGGACGGTCCGAAATCAGGCGGACCCGGGCCACGGGCAGCACCAGGGAACTGCTGTCCGGCGCATTCCACAGGTAAACCTGGCGGTCTTCGCCCCCGTCCAGGACCGGCGAGAGGAGTTCCCGCACAAAGCCGTTGAAAAGGCCGGCCACCTGGTTGGGGGACATCTTCCGGCGGGCAAAGAACTTCTCCACCTCCCCGGGCGAAGTCAGCGTGGAGCCGTACAAATAATGGTTGACCAGGCGGTGCAGCGACCGGACGGCGGCCGCACCGGAGGCGCTGTAGCGCGACTGGGAGAAAAACACGCAGGAAGAGGCGTGCCGGAATTCCTGCACGCCCGCACCGCTCTCACAGAGGGCGGAAAGCACGCCCGCCATCAGCACCTCGGCGCGCTGTGCATCCCCGGGAAGGGTGCGCAGCCCGATACTGTAGCATTCGAAGAGCGGGGAATCGGAACTGTCCCGGTAACGGAAGGTCAGTTCCGCCAGGGGAATACCGGCCTCGGAAAAGGCCGTCCGGATCCGCGCATCGAGCAGTTCCGACAGGCAGGAGGTATAGAGCCGGAGCACGAAGGGCAGCGGCGTATTCATCTGTTTCTCCGAGAGCCGCGGGAAGCGGAATTCCCAGCGCAGGGCCGTCGTGGCGCCCCTGTCGATGACGTGGCATTCGTAGGGCAGCGGCTGATAGGCCGGAAGGGCGGGACGGGTGGAAATACGGGGGGCAGGCGGCGTCATCAGCGACAGCAGGGACAGCGTTCGGCGGGTCGCGTCGACGTCGATATCGCCGCAGACCATCAGCGCCTGGCTCCCTTCGCTTTTCGCCGCGATGTCGAGCAGCATCAAATAGACGGAATCCGCCACTTCGGTGCGATAGACGGGCACATTGAAAAATTCGAAAACCGCCGCATCGCCGCTCCGGCGCAGATACCCGTCGCGCCGGTAGCCGACCCCCGCATCGGCGAGAAAACGATAGGGCTCCCGTCCGCGGAAATGCGGCAAATCGCGCAGCGACGCGCGCAAGACCGACGAATCGGGCGCTTCCAGCTGCACCAGCGCAAAATCGGCATAGCCTTTGCTGGAGACGCCGGGAAGCAGATAATATTCGATGCCGGAAGGAAGCCGGCCGCGCGTCACGCCTCCCCCAAGGGAAAAGACCGGAATTTCCTGTGCACCGACGGGCGCAGAGAGGAAAAACAGGCCGAAGAAGAAAAAATATAGTGAGAGCCGCTTCATGAACGCACGATATTTCTGCAAAATTAGTATTTTTGCAGTTTGGATACAACATAACAAACGATATGATGATGAAAAAAATCGCATTGATGATGGCTGCCCTGCTGGCAGCGACGCTGCTCGCCGGCGCCCAGAGTATGAAAGAAGCGACCGAAAAGGCGCAGGAAGCCAACGCCGCCCTGATGGCGGGCAATCACGCGGACGCCCTTGAAGGCTTCAAGGCCGCCCTGACGATGGCCCAGGCCTGCGGGGACGAAGGCGCCGAACTGACCCTCACCTGCCAGAACGCCATTTGCGGGCTGATGTACTCCGCCGCCAAGCAGGCTTTTGACGACGGGGATTACGACGGAGCCATCGCCAAGGCGCAGGAAGCCAAGACCGTCGCCGCCGAATACGGCAACGACGAATTCGTGGGCCGGAACGAGAGCGTGGTGACCAACGCCTACACCAAGAAAGCCGGCGCCCTGATGAACGCCAAGGACTTCGACGGAGCCGCTGAGGTGTACAAGCAGCTGCTCGAACTCAATCCCGAGAACGGTGTCGCCGCCCTGCGTCTGGTGCAGGCCTACACGCAGGCCGGGAAAATGGACGACGCCAAGGCCGCCTTCGAGATTGCCAAGACGAACGGCAAGGAAGCGGAAGCCGCCAAGGTGCTCGGCAACGCCTATCTCAAGCAGGCGGCCGGCAAGCTCCAGGGCAAGGACTACGCCGGAGCCATCGCCGATGCGAACGAGGCCAATGCCTACAACGAGAACGCCAAGGCCTATCTGGTTGCGGGCCAGGCTTCCCAGAAGTCCGGCAAGAACGCCGCCGCCATCGAGTACTTCTCCAAGTACCTCGAACTGGCCCCCAATGACAAGAACGCCGGTTCCATCGCGTTCACCGTCGGTGCGCTCTACCAGCAGGCCGGCAACAAGAAAGCCGCCGCGGAATACTACCAGAAGGCGGTGAACGATCCCAAGCTGGGCGCCGAGGCGCAGAAAGCCCTCGCCGCGCTGAAGTAATGCGGGAACTCGAACTCCTCGCTCCGGCAAGGAACGCTGACATCGGCATCGCGGCCATCGACTGCGGTGCCGATGCCGTCTATATCTCCGGTCCGGATTTCGGGGCCCGCAAGGCCGCAGGCAATCCCGTCGGGGACATTGCGCGGCTCTGCGCGCACGCCCACCGCTATGGCGCGAGGGTGTTCGTGACGTTTAATATCAGCCTGCGCGAGGGGGAGGAAGAACAGATGCACGCGCAGATGCTTGCCGCGCAGCAGGCCGGCGCCGATGCCTTTATCATCCGCGACCTGCGCTGCCTCGGCTGGCCGGACATCACCGTTCCGCTGCACGCCTCCACCCAATGCGCCATCCACAGCGTGGAAGACGCCCGGCGCTTCGAGGCGGCGGGCTGCGCCCGCATCATCCTGGAGAGGGAACTGTCCCTGGAGACCATCCGCGCCATCTGTGCGGCGGTTTCCTGCGAAGTGGAATGCTTCATCCACGGCGCCTTGTGCGTCTGCTACAGCGGGCAGTGCAGGCTGTCCGCCTGGCTGGACGGCCGCAGCGCCGACCGGGGCGACTGCATCCAGGCCTGCCGTTCGCGCTATGACCTGGTGGACGCCGCCGGGCATACGCTGGTGCGGGACAAGGCCCTGCTCTCGCTACGCGACCTGAACCTCTCCGGGCGGCTGGGCGAACTGGCAGACGCCGGTGTCGGGTCCTTCAAGATTGAAGGACGGCTCAAAGGGGAAAACTATGTCCGCAACCTCGTGCGGCTCTATGCGCAGGAGCTGGACGCGCTGGTGGCGGCGCAACCGGAAAAATACCGCAGGGCCTCCTTCGGCCGCGTTTCCGGAGCTTTTACGCCCGATGCCGCCAAAACCTTCAACCGCGGCTACACCACGCTCTTCCTGGACGGCGTGCGCGAGCGGGGTTGGGCTTCGATGGAAGCGCCTACCCACCTCGGCGAAAAGGCCGGCACCGTGCGCTCCCTCCGCCGGGAAAAAGGGCAGACGCGCGTGCTGCTCAAGCCCGAAGCGGGCCTCCGGCTGCACAACGGCGACGGCTTCTGCTTCCTTTCGGGCAGCGAAATCATCGGTTTCCGCGGCGATGTCTGCAGCGGCGCCGAAATCCTCTGCCGTGCGCCCCAGAGCCTGCGCGAAGGGACGGTGCTCTATCGCAACATCGACGCAGACTTTGAAAAATCGCTCGCATCGGCGGGCTTCCGGCGGGAAATCGCAGCGACAATCCACTTGCGGCCGCTAAGGGGCGGAGCGCTGGAACTGACCGCCCGCAGCGAAGACGGCCGGGAAGCCTGCGTCCGCACGGAAAGCGGGCTTCCGCCGGCGCAGAACCGCGAACGGCAGCTGGCGCTGCTGGAAGCGCAACTCGCGAAGCGCGCATCGGCGTACCACTTTTCCGTCGACGGATGGGCCGCGTTGGACGGCGCTCCCCTGCCCCTGCTCAGTGCGGCGGCCCTGAACGGCCTTCGCCGCGACCTGGCGCAGCAGCTGGATGCGCAGCCCTGTCGCCCGAAGCCGCTTTTCCGCCCCGCACGGCCGCTCGCCGCACCTGCCGATGCAGAGAATCCCGAAGCGGACTTCACCCCGCTGATGCGCTCCAAATACTGCATCCGCTTCGAACTGGGCCGCTGCCCCGTCCACCAGGGCGCAAAAGACGGCGGCACGCTGTATCTGCTGAACAACGGCCGCCGCCTCAAACTTATCTTCGATTGCAAGTCCTGCGAGATGCAGGTCACCTGCGGTTAAGGCTCCACATAGGTCATATTCGTGATCTTGTCGGCATAGCTGCCGTTCACATAGCCGATGTAGTCCATGAAGTTGTCCGCCGTAATGGGGAACATCTCGTGGTTTCCGCCCGCATCATACACGCCGAGGCTTCCGCTGACCTTCACCCCGGAGACGTGGTCGAAAGCGTTGAGGTTCGCGCAGATCAATCCGCTGAAACGGCGATTGCTGTTATCGGTTGAGGGATCGAAGCCGGAGATGATGACGCCCGTATTGGCCACCCGGTCGCCGCCTTCCATATAGCAGGTCTTGTCTCCCATCAGCGCAACCAGACCGGCCGTCGTGGTCTTGCTGTCGGTCGTGATAAGGTTCCCGTTGTTCTGGCAGTCAACCAGGCCGGACTGTGCACTCAGGTTGCAGACGATTTGACCGATGCGGCCGTTGGCAATACTATTGAACTGGGATGCGTTGTTGGTGCAGCCCGTCATCACGGTACCATAATTGGCCGTAGCGACGATGCCGGAACAACGGCCCAGTTTCACACTCATCTCACCGTTATTCACGCAGTTGGTAATGCGGATCCGGGAATTATCCTTGACATTGGTACAGAACCCGGCGATACCGCCGTACATCGCACAGCCAGCGCCGTTGCCCGTATTCGAGCCGCCCTCCGCATTGACCGTCATATTGACCGTACAATCTTTGATGACACAATCCAGGATCTCGCTGCCGACGGTACTGAAGGCAAAGCCGGTGATACCGCCCAGGGCAAAGCGGGCATTGCTTACCGACGTTCCCGTAGAGACGATCGTGCCGCTGAGATGGACATTCTCGACGGTACAGCTGTTGGCGGTTCCTACCACAACCCCCGCATCCGCGGCACCCGTGGCGGAGAACTCCACGGCCGCCTCGAGGCTAAAGTTCTTCAGCGTGGCCTTGTATGCGTAACCGAAGAGGCCCCAGGTCTTGCCGGCGGCGAGCGTCGCCGAATAATTAAAGTTCCGCAGGGTATGGCCGGCGCCGTTGAACAGACCGCTGAACACAGGGCCCTGGGCGGCGGAGGCATTGTTGCCATTGCCGGTAGCGGTGGCATCGCCAATCGGCGTCCACTCACTTACCGTAGAGAAGTCAAGGTCTGCGGTCAGGGTAACGTGGGCCCTGGCGGCCGCCTCGTCACCGCCGTTGACGCGGGCGGCAAAAGCGGCCAGTTCCGCCGCCGTGGCGATGCTGATTTCCTCCGGAACGTCCGGATCATCGCCGCCACCGCCTTCGCCTTCCATATCGGTCACCTCATACGGGCTGGCGATGGCATAGCGCGCCGCCTTGAGGGCGATGGGCGCCGAATCGTCAGTTACCGCCGTCGTTCCGGCCGCGGTAGAGGAGTAACGGTAGCTGTTCTCATCCAGGGTCACGTTGCCGTTGAACGGCCCGATAACCGTCTCGAAAACAGCGCAGGAAGCGCCATAGCGCGCCAGACCGTAATCCATGTGATAACCGTCGCGGGTCAGCCCCATTGCGTTGTTCAGGCCGGAGGTCCGGAGGTTCTGGAGCATCACACCGGTAGAGATAATGCCGTCAAAGTCGCATTCCGTCATGACCTTCTGTCCCTGGGCGGCAAGGACCTCCCACATTTCTGTGGTATTGGTGAAGTGCGTGGCCGCGCCCGACGCTTTGCCCAGGTCGTGATAGGCCTGCGAGAGGATGTAGTACAGCTTCGGGGCACCTGCCACGGAAGCCTGTGCATCCTTCACCTTCTGGATCAGGCCCTGGACAGCAGACTTTTCATCGGCGGTCCAGCCCCAGGCCAGTTGCCTTCCGGTATGCTCCTGGATGGTCACGATATCGAAGGGAACGCTGACGGCCACCTGCGCCAGGCTCTTGCCCGTCAGGTCCGTCCAGGAAGTCTGGCCGGGATTGCAGAGATAGCAGTGGTAATCGGCAGCCGTAGCCCAGCCGCTGTTGTATTCAGGGATGGTCCTGCCGCCATAGTACATATGCACCAACTGGATTCCGTTCAGGCCCGCGGCGTTCAAGATGCCCGGCAGATGCTCCACGGCATCCTTGGTGAAACTGTTACCGATGAAGAAGATACGGAAATCCGCATCCACGTCCAGGTCCGGATCCGGTTCGTCGCCGCCGGTATCGATCTTATAGGTAATGTTGTTGAAATGGCTTCCGGCGCCGGTGGTGTTGGTTTTTCCGAGGTAGGCCACCTTCCCGGATTCGGGATATACGTCGTACTCATAGGTACCGCCGTTGTACTGGCCGACCTTGCCGCTGGCCACGCCGCCCTCCCAGGTAGTCACGGAGTTGATATAGCCGAAGAACACGCCGCGATACTGGCTGTCGGTAATGACCTCGCCATAGTTCTCGCAGTCCGTGAAGGGACCGGGAGCGCTGCTGGGCAGGGAAATCAGACCGCCGCAACGGCCGGACGTCGTGGAAACGAGGTTACCGTAATTCTTGCAGGAAGACATCGTGGAGCCGTTCCCAAGAAGACAGGCGATATTCCCGAGACGCGCGCCGTCGGTCATCGCCATCGTATTCAGCTGGTTGCCGTGGTTCTCGCAACCGATCAGGTCGGTACAACTGTTGGCGGCTGCCACGATGCCCGCCGTACGGCCCGCCTGCGAGGTCATCTCTCCGTAATTGTTGCAGGAAGAAATGGTATTGCGGTAGCTGTTGTTGCTGGGCGCATTGGCAAAGCCCACGATACCGGCGACGTGGATACCGGTAGCACCGGCGTTCAGGTTTGCGCTGTTCGGCGCCGAAATCTCGCCGTAGTTGTGCACGCTGTCCACGGTGCAGCCACGATTCTTGCCATACATACCGCCGATTAGTGCCATATGCATCAGGCCGCTCGCACCGCCGCCATAGGTCATCGGTGCATAGCTGGTTACATCGCGCACGTCCGCGTCATAGAGTACGCCCGCAATCATACCGGCACTGTGGGAAACGGAAGAATTCACCGTCAGGGAGCAGTTGTCTTCAATGACGAAATTCTGCACGACGGCACCTTCGCCCAGATAGCCGAAGAGGCCGAAATGCCGGCCTTCCACCGTCTCGTTGCAGACCAGGTGCAGGTTCTTGATGTGGTGGGCGTTGCCGTCAAACTTGCCGGTGAAGGCATGGCCGTCGGTAATCACGGGATTGTAACTCGCCCAGGGGGCCGTCGCATAACCTACAGGGGTCCAGGACTCCATCTCGGAAAAATCGATGTCCGCCAGGAGGTTGACCCAACCCTCTGCATTCTCCCACTGCAGGGTGGGGGCGCCGGCATTCACCGCCGCGGCAAAGGCTGCAAAATCAGACGCATCCGCAATGCCGTTCACCTTCCAGGCCACGGCCTCCATCTCACGCAACTGCCCGGCCTCGAGGGTACGGGCGCCGGTGTTCCGGGTCATGATTTCATCATTCTGGTCCGTTACCGTCACCTTGAAGCCCTCGGGATACTCGCCGGCAGGAACGGGCATATACAGCACCAGCGGTTCGGCAAGACTGACATTGCAGTGAACGGTCAGCGACTTGTCCCCCGCCGCTTCAGAAGCACCCGTCAAGGCGAGGGTCGTATAGTCGATGGCAAAGTCTCCGGCGATCTGCTCGCCGCCGAGCCCTTCAACGACCACCTGCTTGATGACGGTCTCGGCCGTACCGACCACCGTCACCTTCAGCATCGCGGTCAGCGAAGAGAAAGGCAATTCGCCCGCCGTCTCGGAACGACCGCCCAGCGGAACGACCTGGGAACCCGCCGCACGCTCGGAAGGCAGGGTAATGGTCTGTGCATCCTTGTACAGGGAAGCGGGATACACGCCGTCATAGGGCGTATTGATCACGCCGTCAAAAGAGAAGCGGCCGACGGCACCCGCCGTAGTAAGGGGCGCCGACGCTACGCCGTTGACGATGATGGCGTCGCCCGCGGTCCAACTCACTTTGACTCCGCTGATGGCCGTCTTACTGACCAGTTCAGGGAGGGAAGCATTGATGACATTCTTGTCATCGGGCTGCGGTTTTTCCTGCGTACAACCCAGGATCAGGGCCGCACAAAAAGCCGCAAGAAAAATAACAGGCTTTTTCATTTTAGTGTTATTTTGCTCGTATTAATAAATAGGACATACAACTGCGCTCGCCCTTCCAGTCGCAGGGGCTGCTGACAATCGAGCCCTTGCCCTGGGAAGACCGCCAGAGCCACATCGCCGCCGAGCCGCCGCCGTCCATACGCGTGATGGACCAGCCGCCGAGCTTGGCGCCGATCTTATACATCTCATAGCCCTTGACGCCCATTGAATACCATTTATTGTTTTCAATCTGGCGCCCGTCAATCTCAATTATCCAGACCTTCCTTCCGTCCTGGCTTACGACGGGGAAGGTCATGGGGTCATATTTGGAATACAGGCTCGCCGACGCTCCGGGCGTATTGGAAGCATCCTTGCCCTCCGTCATGAGCTGATACATCGTAGAGCCCATCAAGGCAATCGGCTTGGAGGCATCTCCGTCAACGGAAATGTCGCACTTGAACTCCACGGTATCCCCCACCTTGACTGAAGACCACGAAGAGGCCGCCGTTCCCGAAAGGGCGATTCCTATCTGATTGGCTGCACTCAGATAAGGCAGCGAGGAAAGCGGCGTGGTCCGTCCGTCGGCAATCCGGGTTACCCGGGCCTGGGCATAACCGCAATTGACCTTCATGCGGGAAGAGGTGTACTCGCAGATGACGTACAGCACGTTCGACGCCATCGGGTTCTTCAGCGATGTATCGGACGAATGCGGAATCTTCACGTAACGCGAGGTATAGAGGTTGATCGGTGCCACCGTCGGCGATGCATGACGCATGGTCGTGTCGTTGATCGTGTAGTACTGATACTCCGTACCGTTCCAGCGCAGGGTGCCTGTAAAGGCTTTCATCCCGCACGACGCCGTTCCGTCCGTAAACACGGTAAAGCCCCACCTGTGATTTTTCAGGTTGGAAACCACCGAAGGATTGTTGATGTAAAGCGGCTCCCCTTCCTCCACGTGGAATCCGCGAAGGATGCCGGCCTCGGAGTCGAAAAATCCGAAATTGGTGCCGGCAAGAATGCCCTGTCCGGCTTTCCGGCGACGGTCACAAACCATCGACAGCGTTTCCCTCAATACGAATCCTTCGTACAGATGGTCGTTGTCGCGCCCGTTGGGATTGGGCATAAGGTCATCGGCCAGCGCCGCCGTAAGTTCAATGGCCGGGCTGCTCAAATCAATTTCAAGCGCGTGCATGTGGCGCGGAACGTTCTTGAACGAATAATGATGATACACCGCACCGGTGGCAAGATTCACCCGCTCGACCTCCGTCCAGTCGTAGTACGCATCCTGCGTCCAGTCCGTCCTGTTGTCCTCGGGATCGAACTTGTTCTTGTAATCCTCGCACACGGCATTGTAGTAGGTGGAAGGTGCGGCAGCAGAAGGATTGGAGGCGAATTTTGCATATTCGTCCACATATCCGCCACCGATATTCGACGAGAAATTGCCCTTCACCCTGTTATACGAACAGCCCCACGCAGGACCGTACTGGGAGCCGTCGGTCTTTCCCAGGATGGCGCCCGTATTGGTACAGTTCATCACGACCCCGGAATTGTAACCGACGAGTCCTCCCTGCTGGCACACCACCGGGACAAGGATGTTCCCGTTGTTCTTACAGCCTTGATTGACGGAAGTTCCGCCAATCGTGGAATTCCCGTCGGAATAGCCGGCCAGGCCTCCGATAATCAGGTCGTTTCCGTAAGCCGTATTGCCTTTCGTCTCGAGGGCGGCATTGTTCACGACATTGCTCAGGGTAGTGCCCAGGGCATAACCGACGATACCTCCCGCACGCAGTTTGGAAGGATTGCCGTAAAAGACGATACGACTGTCCTTGTCGCCGAATATGAGGTTGCTGATACAAGCGTCCTGTGCATAGCCGAAGAACCCCGCATGCCGGTATTGTTCCGCATTGATACACCAACGCACCCCCCGGATGCAATGCCCCATTCCGTCAATGTCACAGTTCAGCGGATGCTGTTCACTGCCGATAGGCACCCATTCGTGAATGGAAGAAACGTCGATATCGCAGAGAATCTGCACCTTTCCGGCACTCTGCCAGGAACTGACGCTGCTTCCGCTATTTACCGCCTGCGCAAAGGCAAGCAGATCCTCCGCACTCTCAATCCCCTTCCATTCAGGTTTCTCGCCGTAAAGGATATTTTCCGGCGTTACATTGGTCGCGGAGGCATTATGGGAACCGACGTAATCGAAATAATTATTTGCATTGACGCCCACCATCTGGTAGGAACCGCCGTTGTAAGTGCCCACGTCCCCGCCACCTATACAGTTGCTGAAGGAAGCGGCGAGGTTACACTGCTGGAAAACGGTGCCGCGGTAGGTAGTCTCGTCCGTAATGACGCGACCGTAATTCGCGCAGCGCTCAAAGCGGTTGTTCTTGTTGTTCACCAGACTGACGATTCCTCCGGCGCGCGCCTTCGTGGCGCAGATGACGTCTCCATAATTGATACAGCCCGACAATACCGCACCGTCTCCGGTGATACAGGTGATATTCCCGATGCGGCCGCCGCCACTGGTCGTAAAAGCATTGTAATTGTCCCCATGGTTTTCGCAGGCTTCAACGAGCGTATAGCGGTTCGCCGCGGCAACGATACCCGCACTACGGCAGGCTGTCGTTTCCAACTTTCCGCGGTTGGTGCAATGATAAAGGTGCACCTGCTGCTTGGAATTGGCATCATTGGTTGCAAACCCCAAAATGCCCGCCACCTGCACGCCCGTCGCGCCATTCTTGACGTTGGCGCCGGTAGAGGCGGTCACTTTCCCTTCGTTGATCCATTGCCATTGTCTGGCGGGTATCATCCGCAGCCTGATTGTCCAGGTCCATCGCAGCATAGTTGGTGATATTGCGTACGGTCGCCTCGTTGACGAGACCCGCCACAATACCGGCATCGCTACGCACCGTAGGACGGAAACGGAAAGAACAGCTTGCGTCAATCACAAAATTCTCCACCACGGCCCCGGGGCCAAGGATACCGAAAATTCCGCAGGGGCGGGACTGCATCCCCGCCTTGGTAATATCGGCACCGGAAGCGGCGGCCGTAAAGGAAAAATTACGCAACACATGACCGCAACCGTTGAATTTTCCGGTAAAGGGATGACCGCTGACGGAAAGGGTATTGGAGGTCCATACACTTACACCTTCGCCCACGGGCGTCCAGTCGGAAACGGCGCTGAAATCAATGTCGTTCAGCAGGATGACGACGCCTTCTTCGTTTTCCCACGCCTCGGTCGAAGCGCCGGAATTCACGGCTTGCGCGAAGGCGATGAAATCCTCGGCATTGCGGATGCCGCGGGGATGGAACGCA
>CACYHC010000026.1 GCA_902774145.1 uncultured Bacteroidia bacterium | reverse complement strand
GGCTGGGCTCCGTAAAGCAAGGCCTTGGCAAAGGCATAGCGGTAAGTGCTGGGGACACCGGCCTCCAACACCTCGGGAAGATAGGTGTAGGCGCTGGTAATGACGCGGTCTGAATATACCATGGGGAAAACCGGAACGATTTTCAATGGGCCAAGATGGTCGTTATTCAGGCTGTTCACCATCAACATCATGTCAAAGAGGTCGCTGTAACACTCTCCGTTCTCCTCTGTCGTCAAGATTGCTCCCGGGCGCAGATGCTCTTTGCGGATATCCCGGAGAATGCGTTGATAACCCTCCAGCCAGAAACTGCCACCTCCGAGAGGATGGCCGTGGGACGGATTCCAGCATGGCGCAGGGGCCGTACAGCCCACCTGGTCGATATACACTCCGTCCACGCCGTATTCTGACTGAATATTCTCCACCAGGGAGCACAGTTTGTCGTGCCATGTCTTCGTATAAGGGCAGGTTACGGAATTGACCACGCCGGAGGTCCGGTAAATCTCAGTGTAAAGGGTGCCGTCCATTTTCCGTGCCGATGCATCCGCACCACCGTCCCTGGCATAACTATCCGAATGCGGATCCCAGAGACGGCCGTTGATATAGGGTGTGACGTGGACCCCCTTTTGGTGAATCTGGGCGACCCGATCTGCAAAACCCGGCCGCGCCGGAAGATATTCCGGATAGTGGGTGTCATATTCAATCTGGTGCCACCAGTACCAGTGGGCGCTCAGGTGCTCCCCCAGCAGGTCTGCCGCTTTGTTCAGGGCATCAAATTCGTCTTCTACGGTTTTCAGGCGCACCCATCCATCGGTCTGTTGCAGCCAGGGAGACAGGGTGGAGAGGCGATTCTTGATTTTGCGTTCTTCCCCTCCCCAGGGCAGGGTATAAGTATAGGGCTTATACCAATGGGTGAGAGCGTGTTCCCATCCCGCGCGGTCGAAACCCAGATTAACTTCGAAAGGCAGGGAAAACGTTCCGTCCGAGGTCCAGGCCTCGCTGGCGGGGACATCCAGCGACAGGTGCAAGTCCACGTTACCGTCCACGCCGTAAACTTTCCGGCTGCCGGAAGGGTCCTCGGTTCCGAAGAACAGGGCCCCGTCCGCATTGTGGACCATCACAAACTGCATGGCGCTGGTGGGATAGATGGCCTTGTGCCCGGCGGCAGAGAGGGGTGCTTCCAGACCCCAGCCCTCGGGAATGATGACCTTGGCGTTCTCCGGGCAGCATAGCGTCAGTTCCGGATATTTTACATTCGTCACCATCCATCCATCGGGAAGTTCCGCCTCCAAGTTGAAATACAGGCGGTCTCCGTTGTCCGGAAGGCTTACTACAGCACGCAGGGGATAATTTCCGCGGGAATAGTCCAGGCGGAGAAACCATGTAAAACAATAGCGCTGTACACCATTTTCGTGCGTTTTTACCGCACCTTGGTAGCGTGCCACCTTGGGACGGTAAACCGGGGTCTCCCCCATAGGCCCCAGAAGCGTAAGGTCCCAGAAGGCGAAGGAGCCGTTACCCGCCACTTTATGGCCGTCCATAACAATCTCTTCCACAGTAAAGGTCTCTCCGCTGTTGAAAACAGCGCGCACAATACCATTGTCAAGGATGCATTTTTCCTGAGCAAGCATATCGTGCGGATTCAGCATCATAAAAGCTGCCGCGAAAATCAATAAAAGGATTCGTTTCATTGCTTTCTGATCCACACGCTCATCTGGGTGATACCCTCCTGGGCGTGACGGTAATAAGGGATAAACATCAGCTGGCGGTCCGTGTCCATCAGAGTGACGAAGCCTTGGGCTTCTTGCTCTTCGAAATGGTCCTCCGGGGAGATTTCACAGGAACGGATATCCTTGCCGTTTTCCGGCAATATGGCACTAAAGATTATCGGGCCGCGTTCAACGGCAATACGCCCCCTGACCGCTTCTACCCGGTTGTCGGCCTTCACGAAACGCAACGGCATTTCAAAGCGCACATCCACAACGTCGCCGTTTTTCCACTTCCTGTCAAGGACGGCATAGCCTTTTTCCGTGGCATAGGTGGCCGCTTCCCCGTTGACAAGGACGACCGGCAGGGAAGGCGTATCGTTCAGGTATGTATATAAGGCACCGGGAACAGGATGCCCCTGGGCCCAGCCGGGAATACGGATGCGCAGCGCCGTGGCTTTGACCGGAGCCTTCTCCAGGGTCAGCCGGACGTCACCGTCGTAAGGGTAGGCCGTTTCGCAGCGCAATTCCACCGGCTCACCAGCCGCGGTTTCAAAGGCGCTATGCCCCGCCGTAAACAAATTGACATAGAGGCTGTTCTCGCCCAGGGCATATACGTAGCCAGGCATGGAAAGAAGAATCCGGGCCAGGTTGGTGGGACAGCAGGAAGTTTCGAACCACGGGAGGCGATGGCTTCTCCGCAGGCGGGATTTCGGCTTGATCCTCGCCCATTCCCTTTCCCAGTCGAAGGTATAGGGACTGCATTGCAGGACATTGGCATAAAAGAATTTCATCCCGTCGTCGGAAATGCCGTGCAGGACATTGTTATAGAGCGTACGCTCGAAAATGTCGAAGTAGCGGCTCTCGCCGGTGAGGCAGAACATCCGGTAGTTCCACATACAGCTGCCCACCCCGGCGCAGGTCTCGCAATGCGTTTCCTCGTCGGGCAGGAAGTACGCTTCTCCGAAACGCTCCTTCTCCCGGTAACTGCCCAGACCGCCCGTTAGATACATTTTCCGGCCCGTCACATCATTCCAAAGGGAATCGATGGCCGTGCGGTAGGCCTGGTCGCCGCAAAGGACAGCATTGTCTACAATCGCCATAAAGCGATAAACGCCGCGGACGGCGTGGCCGATAGCTTCGTACTGCTGAGCCACAGGCTTAGGGTCATTCCCGCAATAGCCGCGGCATTCCAGCAGGAAATGCGAAAGGTCGAGGTAGCGTCTGTCTCCTGTCGCCCGGTAGAGTTTCACCAGGGCCAGTTCAATTTCCTCGTGTCCGGAGGCGATCTTACGTCCCGGAACGAGGAAGGTATTGTAGATAAGATCCGCGTTGCGTTTGGCGATATCCAGGAAAGCGGTTTTTCCGGTGGCGTAATAGTGTGCCACTGCCGCCTCGTACATATGCCCGACATTGTAAAGCTCGTGGCTGAGGGCAATATCATTCCAGCGTTCCGGGCCCGCCTTGGGATCCACGTCCAGGCCGCCCGACGTGCGGATGGTATAAAGATACCCGTCCGGCTCCTGCGCGGCACCCACCAGGGCAATGAGACTGTCCATATACTGATCAAGTGCCGCATCATATTTGGTTGCAAGGCTGTAGGAGGCCGCCTCCATCACCTTGAACACGTCGGAATCGTCATAGCGCAGTCCCGTGAACTTCGTCGTATCCAGGCCTGCGGCACGAGCAAAGTTGGCGATGCGCCCGGTTTCCTCACACTTGCGAAAGGCGAAGGGGATGGTGTTTTCCCGCACGATGCGCTCCTTTTCTGCGAGCAGACCGTCCGTGAAGTGAACGTGAGAGAAAGTAACTCCCCGGATAGGATAGTCCTGCACTTGTTTCTGGGAACATGAGGCCAGGATGGCCACAATGGCAAAGAGAACCGTCTTTTTCATAACTTATAATCTAGGTAAAATGGTTTTCCAAATCATATCCACAAAGTTCCGCTTACCCTTATTCAGCTGGGCGGTCACCGCTATCACGGCATTTTTCTCCGGGATAACGATACCGAACTGCCCGAAGGCGCCGTCCATCCGGAATGCATTGTGGGTACAGACCCACATCTGGTAGCCATAGCCCGCATTCCAGTCGTGCCGCGGGCCGTCGGCCTGGTAAATCTGCGGGGAAGACATCGCTTCCACCCACTGCGGATCGAGCAACTGCTGTCCGTTCCATTTCCCCTTGTTCAACAGGAACTGGGCGGCCTTGGCCAGGTTCTCCGTCGTGGTATACAGCCCCCAGCCGCCGACCGTCACGCCGTCAGCGCTCTCTTCCCATTCCCAATTGCTGATGCCCAGCGGGCGGAACAGGCGGATGTTCAGGTACTCGGAAAGTTTCATTCCCGTGCAGCGCTGGACGATGTCCGCCAGGAGATAGGTATTCATCGAGTTGTAGTGGTAGCGCGACCCCGGGGCGAAAGCCATCGGGACGGCAAGGCACTCTTTGGCGGGATGCTCCCACTCCATCGAACGGACTTTGCCGATTCCGTCCTTCCCGAGTCCGGAAGACATGATCAGCAGGTCCCGTACGGTCATATCCTGCAGCCACTGACTCCGCTCGGCGGGGAGTTCATCGTCCCGGAAGAAGGAAATGACCTTATCCTCGATCTTCAGCCGCGATTCCTGTACGGCAAAGCCCACGGCCATCGCGGTAAAGGTCTTGGAGGCGGACCAGAACACGTGCCGTTCATCGGGCGTATGCCCCGTATCGTAGCGCTCGTAGATTTTCTTCCCGTCCCTAAGGATGATCATCGAATGAATCACATCCGATGCCATAAACGCCGACACAGCCCGCCAGACAGAATCCGCCGCCGCATCGATGCAACCGAAATCTTCGGACACGGCGATATGGGTATCGGGGCCGTCCGGCCAGCGCTGAACGACCTCCCGGCTTTCCGAAGCGCTGACCACCCGGAATTGCTTGTCCAGGACGAAAACCTGATAGCGCCGCCCGCCGTCCGTGACCCGGAGCACGATATGCCCCACGCCCGCCACAACAGACTTCCAGAGCGCGCCGCCGCTGCCCTTTTTGCCGGCCGCCGTCGTCACATACACCTGGTGGGCGCAGGGAAGCTGGGGATCGGCAATCCGCCGGAGCGTCAGGGGGCAGGGCTGTTTGTGGTCGAAGCCCGCGGCAAGCATCACCTCCGGACGCATCTTCCACAGGAAATCGGAGGTGGTCGCGTCCGGAACGCCGTGGTGGTGCAGTTTCAAAGCGGTGACGGGGCCGACCAAGTCGGCCACCTGGCTTTCGAAACTCCGGTATTCCACTTTGTCGTTGGCCTTGATTTCCGGAGAAACCGCTTTCCCGCCCTTGAATTTCTTTACATAGAAATTGCTTCCTGGCAGATCTCCGCCCGTATAATAAGAGAAGGGGCCATAGCGCAGGAGGAGGGCGCAACTGAGCATATTTTCGTCGAAAGTGGCAGGATCTTCGGGCGAGAGCGGCCGGCAAAGAAGCCCGTTTCCGGTAGCAATCCAGCCGTTCCCGGCGACATTGAAGACATCAAAACCCGGCACGGGAGCGCCCAGGGGGGCGAACTGGCTGTGACTGCCCGGCGTGAAGGAATTCCGGTCCACCTTCCGGCCAATCTCAAAATTTGCCTCTACCGCAGCGGCGCCGCCGGTATGGTCCTTATGAAAATGGGTCAGGAGAAAATAATCCAGCCCGGCGGGACGGGGAGAAAAGTGACGGATGTAATCCGTAACCACTTCGGCCTTGGGGTCCCCCGCGTCGATGAGCATCGTCGTGCCGTCAGGCATTACGACAAAGGTGTTTTCCCCATACGCCGAGGCAATCATATGGATGTCCAGCGTCCCTTCCTTCCAGGAGGGAAAGACCGACAGGGCCGCCGCAAGAAGGCTTGTCAGGAAAAAATGCATCATCGCCGGATTAGAAGTTACGTTCTTTCAGACAGGCTTCCAGCTGTTCCTTGCTCATCGGGAGTTTCCCCTTGTAGCCGCGGACCCACTTGACGAAGCGCTGGTTCATCTCATCGCTCCAGGCGCTGTCGATTTCGCCCGCCGTATAGACGTGGGTCTTGATCATCTCCTCGCCGAATTCATCGGTGAGTTTGGTGAACTCGGAGGTCAGCACGATGTGCTCCACCAGGTGCGGGGGAATGAACAGGACGGCGCCGGGTTTGGCCAGGACGGCATCGCCGGGCAGTACGGTGGCGTGTCCGATGCGGATGGGCACATTGTAGTTGGTCAGGATGGTCTGGCGCATATAGGACGGATCATAGTCCTTCATCCAGATGTTCAGGCCGGGAACGCGGCGCAGGCGCTCGATGTCCCGGATATGGCCGTAGGTAATCAGGCCGTTGCCGGTCTTCTCGAATACACCGTTGCCCAGGTTGGAACCCACCGCGGTCCCCAGGAACTCTTTATTATAGGTATCCGCCACATATACGTCCCCCTTCACGAGGGAATTGATGACCCAGGAGACCGTCCGCTTCTGCTGCCACATCCGGCCTTCCTTCTTGCCCTGTTCGATGATTTCATCTTCCAGGTCGGGACGCAGGGGCATAAACTGCGCGGTCACGGCGCGGCCCACCATGACGGCGTCCTCCGTTTCGTGCAGCAGTTTCCACTCCCCTTCATACTGGTTCTGGTAGCCGAGTTTCATCAACTCCGCCCAGCACTCCTCGATGGTCACGTGCTTGAGCCGCTCCAGCAGGTTGTCGGGCACCTTGGGACGGCCGTCGGGGAAACGCTCCCCCGTCCACTGGGCCGTCAGAGCGATGATGTACTCCGGTGAACCGGCAATGGCCTGGGCCAGCGCCCGGCCGGGCAACAGCGCAAATGCGGCTGCGCACAGAATCGATGCAATCCTTTTCATATATTTTTCCATACAATTTCCATGGTGGTTTTCCCTATTTTCACCGCCTGTCGGGCGGGAGAATTTTCCAGTATCTTGATATCGCCGGCCTTGCCGTAGAGCAGGGCGAAGGCGCAGGACGCGTCTTTGGGGCTGCAGCCGTGATCCACGTACACATCCAGCAACTCCCCTTCCCCTTCGCTGAAGACCGTTCCCTTGAACGGGAGATATTGTACGCGCTTCGCGTCCGCCTTGTACCGCTGGTCCACGCAGGTGACCACCTGCACGTCCCGATCGCAGGAGATGCCCGCCGTCAGGCAGACGACCCCGCCGCTGAAAAAGAACCAGGCTTTGCGCGCCTGCAGCCCGTCCCGCCGGTACTGCATACCGACGGCCATATCACTGCCGTACATCCGGCAGACCGGGTGCGGGGCATCGTTGTAGACGGGATCTTCGCCGTCCGCGGCAGGCGGTGTCGCGGGCACCGGGCCGCCGTCGTCCCAGGAAGTGACGCCCGGAATATGCTTCCAGTTCCACTGCGCGGCGATATTCTCGTATTCGTCCCCGCGGGAACGGGTCAGCAGGCAGCCATCGGCGGAAAAATAACCCTGCGCATTCTCGCCGTTCGTGCATTCGTAGCCCTTGACGAAGCGGGACTGCATCCGCAGGGACGCGTACCAGCCCTTCCCGCGATAAACGGCGAAATCGGAGCAGGGGTAGTAAATCCCTCCTGCGCGCCGGGGAATCTCCACGCCAATCCGCTGCGCCGCCTGAAGGGCGCAGACCGCCTTGCCGCGCTGGGCATTGACGAAGAGCTGCCGTCCGCAGGCGTTCATATCCAGGTAGCCCTCGTACACCATCTGTCCCAGGCCCTTCGCGATATACTCTTTCAGGAAGGTCTTCTGCCGGTCGGTGAACGCCAGGGGCGTCCCGTCCAGCACGGCGGCCCACCAGGACAGGGAAACGGCATAGGAAAGGCCGTAGTTGCCGAACTGCAGCTGGCGCCCGTGCTGCTGGAAGGACCAGTCCGTCTGCACGCCGGCGCCCGGTTCGCCGAAGCCGGCTTCACCCGCAAGGACCGCCTGCGCTTCCCGGACGATTTCATCTTCTCCGCAGAGTAGCCCGCGCATCAGGACAACCCCGGCGAGCCACACACGGTTCTGTCCGGTGCGGCCGATCCGGGCCGCGGAGAGCACTTTCAGGCAGCCCTCCAGTTCCTCGTCGCCCAGTTCCTCTTTCAGCAGCAGGAAAGCCGGCGCAAGCAGGCGCGGACAACCGATTTCATTGTGCCACCAATTGGCACAGACGGGCGTATTTCCACACCAGAAACGAAGGGCCTGCAAGGCCGCATCGCGGGCGGCCGCATCGCCGGTCCGGCGGTAACGGATGGCGAGCCGCTGCAGGCGGAAGCAATGGAGGGCGGGGGCCCATACGCCCCGGGAATCGTCCTGATAATCGATGTCGGAAAAACTGCCGTCCGCTTTCTGGAGGGAGAGCAGCTGCGCCGCTTCCGCATCCTCCAGGGGGACCTGCAGGAAGAGTTCCCGCATATCGCAGCTGTTCTCACGACCCTCTTTCGAGAGATGCGCATATTCCGCCGCCTTCCCGGGATCGGTCTCTACGGCGAGGGTCGCCGCATTGATGGCGGCAATCAGCCGGCGCGCCAGCGGAGAGCCCTTGAATTTACGATCTTCCAACTGGCATTCATAAAGCGAGAGCGGATTCCGGAAGGAAGTTTTCGTCAGGCGGGGCCACCAATTGAAACGCGCCGCCGCTTCCGCACAGGGAAGGGAAACGTGCCTGGTACCGGCCTGACCATAATCCACATAAGGATACCATTGGGCGTCCGGACGGCGGGTAAAGCCGTGCGCCTCGTACCAGTCCTCCACGGGATTGCCGTAAAAATCCTTGTTTACCCGCTTCTGCTTCCGGTCGCCGCATATGACGCCGATGGCATAATTGCGCCCCGAGGGATGGGGGCTGGCAAACTTCAGGCCGGGGGTGTTCTCCGCCGCCCAGGGACTCTCGCACTCTACGCCGCCCTCCGTCTCCACATTCCAGAAGATGGTATTGACCCCGGTCCAGCCGTGGCCGGTTCCGGCGTTCCCGTGGTCCGTCACGCGGAAGCCTGCGGAATTGTAACAACAGTCGAAAAGGGTGCCCGTACTCCAGCGCTGGTGCGGACCGGCACCGGTGCGCATATTGGGGCCCTGGCACTGGGTATAGACATTCGGGCCGCCCGCCTTGGTATTGGTTCCAAACCCGATGGCGGACTTTTCACAATAGCATTTTTTGACCAGGCAGAGTTCCGCCCCTTCCAGGGCAAAACCATAGCGCCGCGCCATCGTGGGCAGGGAAACCGGATCGACAAAGGAACAGTCCTCCACGGTGACGCTGCGGGTCCCGGTGGAAAGCATCGCCGCCGCGTAGCCGAAGTGCGTCACGGTGACATTGCGCGCAAAACAGTCCTCGCAGGAGAGAAAGTACATCCCCCACCAGGCGTGTTCTTCGTCGATCTCCACCCCGTCTTCGTTCTTGACCGCAGGATCATACGCCGAATCCAGCGTGAGGTTTTCTACCCCGCAGCCGCGTACCCGTGTGAGTTTGTACTTGCGGACAAGGCCCCCGCCGTAATTTTGATCCAGGGACTGCACCAGCGGCGCGTCGAAATAGAGCCGGTTCCCGCGGATATCCGTCACCCGGCGAGACCAGCGCATCATCGTATTCCCCTCGGTCCATTGCCGCACGGGGCCTTTTTCCCTGCCGTTGGAGGCAATCCTGTCCATGCCCACGTCGGCCAGCCAGGCCGCGCTGTGCGGACGCTCCACCATCACTTCTTCCCCGATGGTAAAGAGGCCGGGGTTCTCCACCTCCACCCAAAAACGGCCTACCGGGCAATAGTCCTCCGTAATGGCCGTCTTGTCCTTGATTGTCGGCGACGAGGCCTGGGGCAGCAGGAGATAGAGGAAATGCTCGCCGAAAGTGGAACGCCCCCCTACGCCGACAACGGCCTGCTTCTTCATTTTGAACCTTTTCCCCGCGATATTGCTGTACATCTCCGGATTGTCGTCCGGTTTATAGGAAGAGCAATGGCCGATGACAATCGCCGGACGCTGTACCTTCCCATTACACTTGAGGATGGTGCCTTCGCGACTCTCGCCCCGCAGGACCACCTTGTCCTTGTCCTTGTCCAGGAACAGGATGCCGCTCACATTATACACGCCGTTTTTGAGCAAGACGGTCCCTCCCTGGGAAGAGAGAGCTGCACGGTTGATGGCCCCCTGGATGACAGAGGTCGTATCCGGATAGGCTTTCCGCCGGATCAATTCCCCCACCCGCTCCGGACTGAGCACATCCATCACGGGATAATCCGGATAGGGCAGGTCTCCATGACCATACCCCACGGTACTGAAATCCGGGATAATATCAACGCTCAACGTATCCTTCTGCGCCGCCGCGGAAAGCGCCGCCGCAAACCAGAGCGCAAGGCTCAGCCAAACGCGTTTTCTCCTTCTCATTGCTTGCGATAGTCCAAGGGCGGCTTGCGGTCGCCCACCAGCGATTCATATACAAAGTCCTTGCCGCGCGCCTGCAGGAATTCCTCCCGGGCCGCCTTGAGCAGTTCCGGCTTCTTGAAGAGTTCCAGCGCGGTCAGGTAATAAATCTTCCCCACATTCACGACAGCTTTCGTCCCGATGGTCGTTCCGCCTACCGCCACCTGCTGCCAGCAATGCCCGCTTGCCCCCAGGGTACAGGAGGCCACATAGAGCTTGGCCGTCGGCGCGACGAAGGATACGCTGCCGGCATCCGAGCCGGAGCCCAGCGGGCGGTTGGGGCTGACTTCCTTCGCTACCTCGGCGAAATTCCCGAAATCCTCCGGGTCCCTGCCGGAATTCTTCAGGATTTCCCGGCAAAAGTCCTTTTCGGCGTCATCCAGCAGTACGCCCCCCACCTCGTTCTGCTTTTTGCAGACGATGTCGCAAAGGACGGAATTCGCCAAAACGGGATAATTGCCGTTGAGCAGTTCATAGCTCATCGTCGTTCCGGTGCCGAGTGCGGCCCCCTCGGCGGCCTTGATGACGCGCTGCGTCACCTCCTTCATATAGTCCACTTCCGGATGGCGGATGTAATAGCGCACCACCGCCAGGTCCGGGACGACATTGGGCGCGGGATTGGTCCGGGTCACCGCATAATGGATGCGCGTTTCCGGCCGCACGTGTTCCCGCATCAGGTTCGTCATATAGTCCAGGGCCTCCACGGCGTCGAAGGCGGAGCGCCCGTTCCAGGGCTGGGCGCCCGCGTGCGCACTGATGCCGCGGAAAGTAAAATCGATGGTCAGGGTGGCGCTGCCCGAATTGAGATTGGTCCGGTTGCGTGCGCCGGGATGCCAGATAAAGGCGGCGTCCAAACCGTCGAACACCCCGTCCCGTACCATATAGTTCTTGGCGCCGCCGCCTTCCTCGGCGGGACATCCGAAGAGTTTCACCGTCCCCGGATTGCCCAGCGCAAGCCACTTGGAGATGGCAAGGGCCGCCGCAAGACTGCCCGTGCCCAGCAGGTTATGCCCGCAGCCGTGTCCGTAACCGTCTTCCACCACCGGCTGGCGGTAAGGCACCGCCGCCTGCGAAAGCCCCGGAAGCGCATCGTATTCCGCGAGGACGCCGATGACCGGCTGCCCCGCACCGAAGGTCGCGACAAAGGCCGTAGGGATGCCGGCGACCCCTTTCTCGACGGTAAACCCGTTTTCTTCGAGCACGGAAATGAGCAGCGCGCTGCTCTTGTACTCCTGGTAGCCCGGTTCCGCAAAGGCGTGAATCGCCTTGGAAACGCTGTCCAGCAGTTGGAAATGGGTCTCCAGCCACCGGATGCCCACATTCTCGCGCGCCTTGGGGCGGGCAGGCAGCATCGCCGTGGCGAGCAGGAGCGTCAGGGCACAAAGAAACAGTTGCGGTCTTTTCGTCATAGTCTCATCAATTTCCGGAAGCCCTGCGGTCCTGCAGCTGGCTCAGGTACAGCGATTCCGGATGATCAAAACTGGAAATCGAGAAGCGGGGCCACCAGCTGTACGCCGCGGCGGCGTCCGTGCAGGGAAGCTGGACGTGCGCCGTACCGCCGGCACCGTATTCCACCCGGGACGGATACCACTGGGGATCGGGACGGGAAGGGTAACCCGCTTTTACATAAGCATCTTCATTCTTCCCGGCAAAGTAATTCACCCGGGTTCCGCCCAGCAGGCCAACGCAGTAGTTGCGTCCGGAAGGATAGGAACTGACGAAGGGCAGGGCGGGAGTATTCTCCTTCGCCCAGGGGCTTTCGCACTCGATTTTCCCTTCCGTCTCCACATTCCAGAAGATAGTATTGGCCCCCATCCAGCCGTGCCCGGACCCGGAATTGCCGTGGTCCGTACAGCGGAAGCCGGCGGAATTGTAACAACAGTCGTAAAGCGTTCCGGTACTCCAGAACATATGCGGGCCGGCGCCCGTACGCATCGTCTCCGCCCGGCATTGGGTGAAGACATTGGGGCCGGCGCCTTTCCCTGCCGTGGAGAAGCCCATCGCAGCCCGCTCGGCATAGCAATCCCGGAACAGGCACAAATCCGCACTTTCCACGACAAAGCCGTAGCGGCGGGCGCCGCCGGGATAAGAGACCGGCGATACATAAGAACAGTTTTCCACGCTGATACAGCGAGCGCCGCTTCTCGCCACCACCGCGGCATAGCCCAGGTGCCGGGCCGTCACATTGCGCGCCCAGCAGTCTTCCGCATCCGTAAAGATGATGCCGTACCAGGCGTGGTCCTCGTCGCTGGGCTCCGTGAGCCCCGTCCGGGGATCGACGTCCGTGATATCGGGATTGTATTCAGAATCGATGGTGAGGGATTCCACGCCGCACCCGCGCTGCCGCGCCAGGTTGTAGAGCGCCAGCGTTCCTCCGCCGTAATGGGCGTCCAGCGCCTGGACCAGGGGGGCGTCCAGCCGAATCCGGTTCCCCTCGACGGCCGTAACCTTCCGCGTCCAGCTCAGCGACATGTTCCGCTGGCTCCATTGCACGGCATCCCCGGAAATGGAGTTCATTCCGATATCGTTGATCCAGTCATTGTTGTGGGGACGGATCACCATCACCTCGCTGCCCACGGCAAACGGTGCAGGATCGTCCACCACAATCGTATATCTGCCCACGGGGCAATACGCCTCGGACACGGGGACCTGGGAAAAAATCAGGGGCGTTCCCGCCACGGGCTGTACCAGATTCAGGATTTTACGGCCTTCGCGCGCCTCCACCTCCAATTGGGAAACCGCCAGTTGCCGGTCCATCGACGCACCCACGACGATGCCGGGACGAAGCTCCGTACCGGTCAGTTTAAGTACCGTATTTTCACGGCTTTCTCCCCGCAGGACCACCTTGCTCCGGTCCAGGAAAAGGGTGCTGCCCACTTCATAAGTCCCGTCACCGAGCAGCACGGCGCCGCCTTCCGGGTGAGCCTCCGCCACCCGGTCGATTGCCGCCTGGATGGCTTCTGTCCTGTCCGAACCGATTTGCGGGGTCAGCGTTTCGTACACGGGATAGTCGGGAAGGGATTCATCCCCGTGCCGGTAGCCCACGGTGCTGAAATCCGGGAGAATGTCTTCCGTGGACAAGACCTCCGGCTCTATGGAGACCAAATCCACGAATGCGCCTTCGAGGGTGATGTCCACCCCGTCCGGCTCGAAATCCTCGCAGCCCGCATCGGCACAGATATAGGCCTTCAGGTGCGCCAGATCCAGGTTTACCACGAAGAAATCGTGACTCTCCAGGTCCAGCGGGGTATCGTTGGAGGTAATGCAGTACAGGAAACTGTCCGTCTTGACGACAAATTCAATCTGCCGGTATTGCCCCTTCTCCAGGCAGGCATAGACCTGCCCCGCGTAGGTGCGTTTGTCCGCCGGTTTGTCCGCGCCGATTTCAAACGGCGTCTCCAGACGCACCGCCACCGCATCCTCCATTCCGGAGGGCTGCACGGAAACGGATTGCAGCTTTTCTCCCTGCTCCCGCGGGTTGTACACATTCAGCGCGAAGGCGGAACCCACGGAAGCAAAGTGCAGGACGGCGATATCGCCCTCAATCGCGGCTCCCGCGGCGATGGGATAGTATGCCCCGCTCAGCACGCCGGCTTCCGCCTGCGTCTGCTGCCGGGCGAAGACAAAGCCCGGCTCCGCATAGGAACCGGAAGTTTCGGGGTAAGTCACCTTTACCCGCGTCGCCTGCACAGGGACCTCTACGACGATATTTTCCCCCGCCCGATAGCTCGCGCCCGCGATGCTGCCGTCCGCGTCGTTATAGACGGAAACGGCATCCCCCTCGCACCACTGCAGGGCGGTCCGCCCGGCATTCAGGGCGGTCTTCACCTCTGCCTCCGTAAATGAGAGATACAAGGGCCGCAGCTGCGCGGGTTCTTCCCGCACGCAAGCGGAAAAGGCCAGCGCCGCAACCCAAAAGGCCCATACCCTTCTCTTCATCATTTTTCCAAACCCCTACAAGCCATACACAGCGTCATCCGTATCCACTCCACCCCAGTTGGAGCCGGTATCTACAAGGCTTTCTTCCCAACTTGACCCGGTGACGCTGGCTGCAATCACGGGGCCGTCCGGGCAGAAACAACAATTTTCGCAGAAGGGAGGTATATAATCAACTTTCATATCCGACAGTCATTTTACAGATGAACATAATTGGAAACCTTGTCGCCGGCGGCAAGCCGTTTGTTCAGCTGGGATTCATAGAGGGACTCCTCCTCGCCCGGCTGCAGGGGCCGGCATTCCCCGTCGATACGGGTTCCGTTGACCACACTGTCATACACAATCGACCCGTCCGGACCATATCCGGGATTGGGATATTCCCTGCCGGGCGTCAGCATTGCCGCCCCGCCGCCGGGGAATTTACAGCCAATCACATAGTTCTTTCCCGTCACCCAGGGCGTCTGGACCGAGAACTTGGCGGCGGTGCAGCACCAGAATATCTGGTTGGTCCCCTGCCAGCCGTGGCCGGTACCGGAGTTGCCCGCATCGTAGGCCTTCATCGAATTGTTGGTGGACACGTTGTCATAGAGCGTACCCGTCGCCCAGCGCTGGTGAGGCCCCACATCCGAAAGGGCGTTGGTCCCCGTGCAGCGCGAGAAGACATTGGGCCCGGGAATCTGTGCGCCGGTGGCAAACTGGTGCCGGTCGCCGTCGCTGGTACAGTTGCGCACCAGGCACTGCTGTCCGCCACTGATGTTGAAGGCATAGCGAAGGCCGCCCGTCAGGTAGCCCGTCGGCTCTTTCTGGTCGCAATCCACGACGGAAATATTTCTGGCTTCCTCCGAGATGGACACGGCGGACATACAGAAGCGGCGTGCCTCCACATTCTTGACCCAACAGTGTTCCGCACCGTGGAAGACAATGGCGCTGGTGGCGTGGTAGATGTCTCCCCTGTCGCCATATGCATCAGAATCCCGGTCGGGATTGTAATCGGAAACCAGGAGGAGGTTCTCGATGCCGCACTCCTTGATGCGCGTCCGCTTGTAATGCCGGAGTTCGCCGCCGCCAAAGGGCTGTGTAATGCTCATCACCAGCGGGGTATCGAGATAAACCCGGTTCGCCACCACGGCCTTGACCGTCCGCTCCCAGCACATTGTAAAATTGGCAGGATCCCACTGGTTGATCGTGCCCTGGTCATCAAGCGCCTTGATGATCATATCCATCTTGAGGGCGTGAATCCAGGGCTGGGTACCGGGACGCCACACGACCACATTGTCCCCCACATTGAAGCTCGAGGCATCGTCAACCGTTACGAAACGGCTGCCGCAGAAGGCGGAATCCACAATGGCGGGACCGGCGCCCATCGTCTCCACGGAAGAGGAATTCAAGGCCCTGCCCCGGACATTCCAGGCATCCAAATGATGCTCTATCTGGCGTCCCGCCTTGTTGTTGACGCCGATGGTGGAAATCCGGAGCGCCAACACATTCGTCTTGATCCGGGTACTCTTGCTCTTGGTAATCCCGATATTGATCAGCGGACGGACTACCGGGTAATACGCATTGTTAGCCGTAGGATCTACCTCGTCGAGGGTCAGCGTGCCCCGCGCGAAAATCTCCGTCTGCCGGTTGCCGGACCCGCGAAGGATGATGCCGTTCTTGTCCAGGACCAGCAGGTCGTCCACGATATAACGGCCCTGCCGGAACAGGATGACCGTCCCTTCGGAGGCATTGTCAATCGCGTTCTGGATCATCTGCGTATCATCGCCGCCGCTGGGCGCATCCAGTTGCACGACATTGTTGTAATCCGGGAACTCATCTTCGCCCCAGTGGTAACCCACCGTACTGAAATCCGGAATCTCGTCCGTCGTGAGCTGCTCGTCCGGCACTTCGTGAATCAGTTCGATGAAGCCGGACACCGTGAGCGTAACATCCTCCTCTTCGAGGCTGAAGCCCTCGCAGCCCGTATCAAACGTCGCATAGACCTTCATATTCGCCAGGTCCAGGTTGAGCACAAAGAAATCGTGGCTCTCCAGGTCCAGCACGGTCTCATTGGAGGTAATGCTGTACTGATACTTGTTCGTCCGGACGACGAAGGCAATCTGGCTGTACTGGCCCTTCTCCAGACAGGCATACACCTGCTTGGCGTAGCCTCGCTTGTCCGCCGGTTTGTCCGCGTCGATGGCAAAGGACGTCTCCAGGCTCACCTGTACGGCCTGTTCCATGCCGGAAGGCTGTACGGAAATGCTCCGGAACTCCTCGCCCTGCTCCTTCGGATTGTACACGTTCAGCGCGAACGCCGAACCGACGGATTCGAAATGCAGGGCCGCGGCATCATTGATAATCTGCGCTTCCGCGACGATGGGATAATATTCTCCGTTGAGCGCGCCGGCCGTCGCCTGCGTCTGTTTCCGGGGGAAGACAAAGCCGGGGTCGGCGTAGGTACCTGCCGTTTCCGGGTAGGTCGCCTTCACCCACTTGGCATCTACGGGAACGGAGACACTGATGTTCCCGCCCGCCTGGTAGGTCGCCCCCGCAATGCTGCCGTTATAATCATTGTAAACGCTGATAGCGTCCCCCTCGCTCCACTGCAGGGCGGAATGGTCCGGTTTCAGCGTCGTCTTTACCGCCACCTCCGAAAAGGAAAGGCTCACCTGACGGCATTCCGCAAGTTCTTCCTGCGTACAGGCGGAAAAGAGCAACCCGGCCGCCAGCACCGTCAAGACAATGAAGGAATTACTATATTTCATAAGCAAACCGCTTCTTATAAACCAAATATGGAATCATCCTCGTCAATACCGCCCCAGTCCGAACCGGTATCCTGCAGACTGCCGTCCCAGCTGAACCCGCTGAGAGCGAGCACGGGAACATTCTGTGCATAGCAGCGTTCCCCGCAGGAAGGAGCCGTATAACCCACTTTCATCCCCTACTCAAAATACAGTTCGATACGCGCGATCTGTGTATTCTTCGCAGCAGAATACAGGTAGAGCGGAGAATTTTCCACGGCGAAGGAAGGAGCATAGGTCATTACTCCGGTCTTGACACTCATATTCGGGACGACGTCTCCCGCGGAAGAAGCGGTGGAAGACACGGCCATATTCTTGTCATAGTCTCCGCGCACCATCGCGCCAAAACTCCTGAGCCGCATTCCTTCAATGCTGGGCAACTGGAGGTAACTGCTCGTTCCGTTATTGTCAAAACGGAGACAGTTGTAACCTCCCACGTTAATCAGCCGGTGCGTACTGGAAGTGACAATGCTGTAGTTATTGCCCTCATAGGTGAATGAGTAGGTCTTTCCGCCCACAGTCGTATTGGATTTGGGAATCGACGGGGTAAAGACCGTTGAATGGAAATCAATGATAATGGATACGGACTGGGAAAGACCGCACTGGATGCCGGACAAGGTCCCTGCCTCCAGGAAGCGCACCGCGGTATTGCGGAAGCGGATGGTTTCCGCTTCGGAAAGAGCTACATCGACGACATACCCTGCAGAAAGGGCGACCGGTGCCACGCAGAAATAGAACTTCTCCGTCTCGCCGGGGTTGATGCTGATGGGCGAACCGTCCGCGGTCTCCAGCACGATGGACTCGCTGCCGTCTTCCGCCACCGTTACGACGGGCTGGTCCGGATTCTGCAGATCCACGGACACGGCGCCGGCAATCTTCTCTCCTTGCGCCGAGGAGAGCTTCACGGACTGGACGGAGACCGGGAGATTCCCGTTGGGCTTCACCTCCAGGCAGAGCACGGCGCAGGCATAACGGAACTTCAGTTTATCGTCCGACGTTACCGCCGTCAGCAGCACGGACTTCGGGGCGTAAGAGCCCTTCCGATACTGCTGTTCTGCCGGAATGACACTGTTCAGCGTGCGACCGGACAGGCTGTTCTCCACACGGTAAGGCACCGCCGCCACCGTCTCCACCGTTTCTCCGGGGCCGATGGGTGCAAGGTCCTGGAAGGTAATGGAGCCGACGGTCGCCCCGGCATTGCCGGTAAAGCGCGCGGCGATGTTCAAGGGAGAATCTCCCCGGAAAATGCTGACGGAATCACTTTTGTTCCAAATGGTTTTTCCCGTACTGGAACTCAACACAACCCTTGATTCGGATTCGGCACAGGTAGCCGTCATGGTGACCAGCCGGCCCGTCTGCGGAGCCTCGGATTCCGCCTGCTTGCTGCAGGACAGCAGCAGCGCAGCCAGGGCGCAAACACTGAAAACGATTCTTTTCCTCATAGCACTGTATTTTTATTTTTCCTTTTATAACGATACATAATTCGAAACCCTGTCTCCGGCAGCGAGCCGATTTCTCAACTGGGCTTCATAGAGCGATTGCTCCTCTCCCGGTTCCAGCGGACGGCAGACACCGGAGATACGGGTTCCGTTGACCTCGCTGTCGTACACGACGGTCACCCCGTCAGGCGCATAGCCCGGATTGGGATAATTCCTGGCATTCGACAGGGTGGCAGGCGCGCCGCCGGGGAAGGTACAGCCAATTACATAATTCTTTCCGGTCACCCACGGCGTCTGCGCCGCGAACTTGGAGGCCGTACAGCACCAGAACACCTGGTTGGTGCCCTGCCAGCCGTGGCCCGTGCCTGAGTTGCCGGCATCGATGGCTTTCATCGACGCATTCGTGGAGACATTGTCATAGAGCGTACCCGTGGCCCAGCGCTGGTGAGGCCCCACGTCCGAATGGCCGTTGGTACTGGTGCAGCGCGAGAAGACATTGGGTCCCGGAATCCGGGGGCCGGTGGCAAACTGGTGCCGGTCGTCGTCCGTCGTACAGTTCCGTACAAGGCACTGCTGGCCGCTGCTGATATGGAAGGCATAGCGCAACCCGCCCGTCAGATACCCCGTCGCCTCTTTCTGTACACAATCCAGCACCGTAATGTTCTTGGCCCCCGCGGACATCTCCACGGCGGACTCGCAGAAACGGCGCATCTCCACATTCCGGACCCAGCAGTGTTCGGCCCCGTAGAAGACAATCGCGCTGGTGGCGTGATAGGGATCCCCGTGGTAAGTCACGCCCCCGCTGAGGTAATCGCGGTCGGGATTGTAGTCGGAGGTCAGGAGCAGGTTTTCAATTCCGCATTCGTGGATTCGCTTCTGGTTGCAGTGAAGGACCGAACCGCCGCCAAACTCCTGGGTAACACTCATGACCAGCGGCGTGTCCAGGTATAGCCGGTCTGCGACTATGGCCTTAACCGTACGCTCCCAATGCATCGTATAGTCGTTCGGACTCCACTGGTAAATCTTGCCGATATCGTCCAGGGCCTTGATAATCATATCCATCTTGATGGCGTGGATCCAGGCCTGGGTCCCCGGGCGCCAGATGACCACTTTGTCCCCGACATTAAAACTCGACGCATCGTGCACCGTCACGAAACGGCTGCCGCAGAAAGCGTCCTCCTCAATGGGAGAGCCCGTCCCCAACGATTCCGTGAAAGCGGAATACATCCGGGTCCCCCGGATAATCCACGCATCCTCGTGTTCTTCAATCCGGCGGCCGTTGAGGTTGTTCACCGTAATCGCGGCAATAGAATAGGAAACCTGCGCCGTGCGGGCGCCCTGCGCGTTTGTCTTGCTGACCCCCACATTGATGAGGGGCCTGACGGGCGCATAACGGTAAGCGGAGGACTTCGGGTCCACCTTGTCCAGCGGAACGGTCCCCCGGGCGAAGATTTCCGTCTCCCGGTTGCCGTAGCCACGCAGGATGATGCCGTTCTTGTCCACAATCAGCAGGCTGTCCACGATATAGCGTCCCTTGGCAAACTGAATCACCGTCCCTTCGGACGCCGCGTCGATCGCCGCCTGAATCATCGGCGTATCGTCTCCGCCGCTGGGCGCAGCCAGCTGCACGGTGGTCCCGAAATCAGGGAAATCGTCTTCACCCCAGTGATAGCCTACCGTACTGAAATCCGGAATCTCATCCTCCGTAATCTGTACATCGGGAAGCAGCTCCACCAGGTCCACGAAGCCCGCTTCGGGGAAGGTCACATCCACCGCTTCATCCAGGGTGAAACCCTCGCAGCCCGCCTCAAAATATACATAGGCCTTCAGGTGCGCCAGATCCAGATTCACCGCCAGAAATTCATACTGCTCCAGGTCCATCACCGTCTCGTTGGACGTGATGCTGTACTGCCGCTTGTCGGTACGGACCGTAAAGGCAATCTTGTTGTATTGTCCTTTCTCCAGACAGACATACACCTGACCCTCGTAGGTCCGCTTGTCCGCCGGCTTGTCCGCGCCGATCTCAAAAGGCGTCTCCAGATTCACCTGGATGGCCTTGCTGCGCTGCGCCGGCTTCACGCTGACCCGCTGCAGTTGCTCTCCCGCTTCCATCGGATTGTATATATTCAGCGCAAAGGCAGAACCCACGGAACGGAACTGGAGAGCGGCCGCATCGTTCACGATTTCCGCTTCGGCGACAAGGGGGTAATTCACCCCGTTGAGCACGCCAGCCGCCGTCTGCGACTGCACTGCCGGGAAGACAAAGCCCGGATTGGCATAACTGCCCGCCGTTTCGGGATATGTCGCCTTGAGGCGGGTAGCCGCCACGGGGACGGACACGTCGATATTGCCGCCGGCCTGGTAGGCCGCCGTCGCGATGCTGCCGTCCACATCATTGTAAACGGAAACGGCATCTCCCTCACACCAGCGCAGAAGCGTCCGCTCGGGATTCAGGCTCGTCCGGACCGCCATATCCGAAAAGGATAGCCGGACCTGCCGGCTTTCGGAGATTTCAGCGGGCGCGCAGCCGGCCGCCACTGCGGCCGCCAACAGCACAATCCAACTTTTATTCAACGCCGATATAGGTTAAAATGAATTTGATGTTTCCTTCACCAGAGACCTTAAGATACCGGTCAGGAGAAGTGCTCGACTGAGAATAGGCACTCACATCCAGCGTCTTCGGAAGCTGGGTCTTGTCCATCGAGAAACTGGCCAATGAAGTCGTACCGTCCGTTATCTCGTATTTAGGCGTCTTTGAAGAATACTGGGCAGTAATCGTCATCTCGGAAAGCGTATATCCCGCGATATTCGGCAGTTTGATCGATTTGTTCGAGGCGAGACACAGATAAGGTTGGGCTGAACTCCAGCGATAGGCGTCGCCATTGAACAGGTAGGCCGGATAGTCTTCAAGCCAGAAATCAAAGTCGCTTCCCGCAGTAGATCCGCGTAAAGGAAGCATTTGCGCCTCTCCTCCTACCATCCTCACGAATTTGGTTGCGTTGGTACAATCCAGACGAAGCACTTTGAGCGCACTCTGACGGATGATCATCGTAAGAGGGGCCACCGTCGGGGCGAACGCCGCTTCCGGACGGAATTCCGCCTTGTATTCCACGGGGTTCTCGGTTGGATTCGCCGGGAAAGAGAAGACCAGATGATGGAGGGACGGAGCCAGCGGATCATCCTCGATGGTATAGCTCAACCCTTCCGTCAGGAGTTCAATCTGATAGCCGATATTGACAGTGAAATCCACCTTGGCCGACACGGAGGTGGAAGGCACGGTCTGCTCCAGCGGGTCCACGAAGAATTTCGGCAGTGCTCCGTCCTGCAGCAGGCTGAAGTCCAACTTGCGGCCGAAGACCGTCCACTGCTCCGGATCGTCCACGTCCAATTCCGCATCGGTGGAAACGGAATAGGAGAAACTGCGCCCTTCAAAGGAAGTATTTTCCGCCACGGCAAGCAGCACGGAGGCGGGACCGGAACCTTCGGTCACCTCGGGGGTAAGCCCTTCGTCCGCCGTGATGGTCCACGGGACATTGGCCTCGATAGCGAGGACGACGACGCCCGCATCGGCGCTTATTTCATCGGCGGAAGCGACAGCGTCAAAATACTGATAGCACTTGGCCTTGACGGTGCCGGCCTTCGGATTGTCCTTCTTACAGGAGATCACGGGCAGAAGCGCCGCACAAAGTGCCAGAACGGCGATTTTATCAAAAATTTTCATAGGCTATTCTCTGGAAAAGTCATTCTTGTCAGCCGTGCTCATCGCGGAATTGGCGGTGAGTTCTTCCTTGGGGAATTCGCAGAGCAGCGCGCCACGAATCTTGATATCGTCCTCGGCAAAGTCGTAGCGGAAATCGCTGCGGCCGAAAAACGTGGCCATGTAATTCTCGCCGGCATCCCCCATTACTTCGAAGAAGAAGTTGCGGGCCTGGAGGATGTTCTCCTTGAACCATTTTCCGCCGAGCCGGCGCACCTCGTAGTACGCATGGCCCTCGCCGCAAAGTTCAAAGAGCTTGTCCCAGACGATGTTGTCCACGCTCACCTGCTCCATCTCCCAGAGCGGGGTACCGCCGCGCTTGTGCACCTCGTTCACCAGGTCCAGGGCCACGGCCGCGCCGGCCTCCGTATGCATCGCCGCCTCAGCGGCAATGTAATACAGCTCGGCGAAGCGCATATAGTAGAAGTCCGCCACATCGGGTTTGCCCTGGTAGGTCGGCGTGTTGTACTTGCGGAAGAACGGCATAAAATTCATCAGGTTCGAACCGCTGACGCTGGGATAGATGCGCGTGGCCGTGGTGGCATTGCAGGGGATGAACTCGTTGTAAATCAGCGCCACGTCTATCCGCGGGTCCGCACAGACCTTGTAGAGGGAATCCTTCTTGCAGCCCTTGTCCCAGGCGTAGCGGCGGCACCACTCGTTGAAGAAGAAGCGGCTGGGCCGGACATTGCCGTAACGGGAAACCGTGGTCCAGTTGACCTCCACCTCCACGTCGGGCGGGTAGAGGGGCAGGGAACGCGTCGCCGTGTAGTTGCCCGTACTGAAGACCTCGGACTGGATGGTGATGATCCGCTCGTCCAGGTTCCAGCAGTCGCGGCCGCGGGCGTCCAGATAGCCGACCTTCCAGCGGTAGAGATCCTTGAAGGTGAGGGCCAGCGCGTACGGTCCGTTTTCAATGACATCGGTGGCCGTATCGTAGCACAGTTTCCAGGCCTTGGCCTTGTCCGTCCCGATTTCGTCGGCCGCAAACACCGGCTTGCGCTCCGGGCGGGTTTCGTCGTAGAAATTGAAGTTCGAAGGATCCTGGTCCACTTCCAGCAGGGAGGCAATCTGCAGATAAACCGCGGAGAGCAGCGCCTTCGCCGCCCACTTGTTGGAACGGCCCTGGGTGGGGGTAACCTGCGCTACGCGCGCGGGGTCCCGCATCCCGTCCCAGGCGTCCTTGAGGTCGGCCACGATCTGGTCATATACCTTATAATAAGGCGTGCGCGGGATGGCGTGGAAGGCCGTCTCGTTGGACTCCAGCGCCAGGGGCACGTCTCCGTACAGACGCACAGCCGCCAGATAAATCAGCGCCCGGTACATCTTGCACTCGGCTTCGATTTCCCGCTTGTAGGCCTCGTCCACCGGGCTTTCCGGCAAATGATGCAGCAGCACGTTACAGTTGTTGATCGCCGTGTAGATGTTGCCATACAAGTCGATGTTCAGGCTCATCGACGTGTAAGTCATATTGGTGATGATACACTTCCAGCGGTTGTCTTCGACGCGCCCGTTGGTACTGCCGAAGTGCACCAGGCCGGAACAGGACTCCAGGTTTTCCGGATAGTCCTTGGTAAAGAAGTTCAGGCTGGCCTGGATACCGCGGATGTTCGCTTCCAACGCCGCCTCCGTATCGTAGGTGTTGGTCAGGGACGTGGTCGTATGCTCGTCCAGGAAAGTACAGGATGCGAGCGCAAGGGCCGTGAATGCGATAAGGATATATTTTTTCATTGCCGTACGAACTTTAGAAGGTGAACTTGATGTCTCCGGTAAAGGAACGGGTGTTGGGGTAGGAACCGACATCGACGCCCATTCTCCGAATGTCCGCACCGAAGCTGTTGACTTCCGGATCCCAGCCGGTATAGGCCGTCGCCACGAAGAGGTTGCCGCCGGAGACGCCGATGGAAAGGCCCTTCAGGACAGCGTTCTTCTTCTTTTTCAGCGGAATGCGATAGGAAAGGGACAGGTTTGCCAGGCGCAGATAGGACCCGTCCTCGACATAGCGGTCCGTAATGTAGTTCTGGTCATCCGAGTAGCCCAGGCGGGGGGCCGTACCGTTCCGGTTGAACGAAGACCAGGCGTTGCGATAGGCGTCCGCGCGGATATTGTGGATACGGGTGGCCGAGGTAGCGACATTGGTCGCCAGGTCCTGGCTGAGGTTGTTGTTGTAGATGTCGTTGCCGTAGGCGCCGTTGAAATCGGCGGTCAGGGTCAGCCCCTTCCAGGTGAAGGAAGTGTTGAAGCCGAAGGTGAAATCCGGGTTCGGGTCGCCGATGAGCGTACGGTCGTCGTCATCGATACAGCCGTTGCCGTTGAGGTCCAGGTATTTCACGTCGCCGGGCTTCGCCTTGGCCCCGTCGCCGAATCCCGGCCAGTCCTCGCCGTCCTGCACGATGCCCGCCGACTTCAGGCCGTAGAACTGCCCGAGCGGCTGCCCCTCGATAAAGATGTTGAGGATGGCGATGCTGGAGGTCGATGCCCGCAGGGTACCGCCCCAGAAGTAGTTGACTTCCTGCTTGTTGCCCGGGGAGAGATAAATCTCGCCGCGCTGGATGTCCTCGCCGATGGCCACAATCCGGTTGCGGTTCACGGACAGGTTGCCGCCGAGCGTCCACTCGAAATCACGGGACTTCACCGGCACCGTGTTGAGGGAGAACTCGACACCGCGGTTGCGGATGGTACCCTGGTTGACCCACATCGTGGCGAAACCGCTGGAACGGGCAATCTGCTTCTGCTGCAGGAGGTCCCGGGTCAGCTTGTTGTAGAAGTCCACACTGAAGGCCAGCCGGCCCTTGAAGAAGCCCATATCGATACCGGCGTTCACCTGGTCCGTCGTCTCCCAGCGCAGTTTCGGGTTGGCAATGCCGTCCAGATACACGCCGATCTGCGAATGCGAGTCATTGGTCGGAGTATGGTCCGGCACACGCGCGCTGACAAAGGTAGGAATCGTGGCATAGGAAGACATGTTCTGGTTGCCGACGAGACC
>CACYHC010000025.1 GCA_902774145.1 uncultured Bacteroidia bacterium | reverse complement strand
AAAATAGATGGGAATATCGCTGCAGATGGCATCCAGTTGCTGACGGGTGGGCATCTTCTCCTGGAAAACGATTGGATTCCAGCCGAAACCGAAGATGGATGTCGCCCCCGTTTCCCCAGCCTTCTTGACGGCTCCAGGAACGACCTCTTTTATAAACTTTTCCGGATCTGTTCCAATGGCTACCGTACCGACTATTGGCAGGGCAACGCCAATCGAATAATGCGCGTGACCGTTGCCGCAGGTGGGCATCACAAGGCCCTTGCCGGTATGGTCCACTATCTCTGTCTTGCCGGCTTCAATATAAGCTTCAGCGCCTTTTTTGCCGCCCACATAAACGAACTTGCCGTCCTTCACCGCAAAGGCTTCTGCCATCGGCTTTTCATCAGCCGTAAAGATCTTGCCATAGACCACAAGGTCGGCTTTTACAAAATCTTGATTCATCGCTGTTATCTGTTAAAGCGCGTAATACTTGGTGAGGAAATAGGTCCTGTCCCAATCTACGATCTTCACTTCGGATTCCTTGGCGGGATGGATATCAAACTCGTCCAGTACCATCACCTCCTTGTTTTCCAAGGTGTAGAGGGGCCAATTATCAGACGGGATACCGGTCTTGGCAAATTGCACCCACATCCGGCGCATGGCCCGGCAGAAGGTCTCATCGAACGAGCGGCCCATATCGGAGGTGGCTTCCGAATGATTGAAAACGATCGAAAGTTCGATGGCGTGTCCGCATTTCATAATCGGGTCGGGAGACTCCGGCGTAAAATAATAGGTGTATGATTTTCCACCACCCATCGCCTGGCACTCGGACAGTTTGATGATAGGGGCATTGAACCAGGCCTGGCTAAACAGGCTGGCGTCCGGCTGGAACAAGTCTCCCTCCACATCCTTCCTGAAACTGTCCACCAGCGCCTTTTCTTCTGCGGGCAGGTGGGCGAGTTTCCCTTTCTTGCGCTCTTCTACCCAAACACCCCAGCCTTCCAGCCCGAAACTGGACACGAAGAAGTTCATTTCATCCTTGTTGCAGCCCACAAGCATCCCGATATCCTTGGCTGCGCCGCCAGCGTACGCCGCAAACGTATCCGTGGGCAGATGAATCCCGTCCCTTTCAGGGAATTGGTGCAGGAAGAGCACTGCAGTAGCAGTTTCCAGTAGTCTTTCGGCATCGACCTTCAAGAGGTCCGCAACAGTTTTGCAGCCGAGCGCTTCCATTAGTTTTTCGGTGCACGCAATGGCCTCGTCCGAAGACCGGGTCAAATTGACCGAACCGCTCTCAGCGATGAGGCGATGGAAGTACTTCTGGGAACCCGGGATAAGCGGGAGCAGGGTGCAGCTTCCGGCACCGGCGGATTCGCCCCAAATCGTCACGTTTTCGGGATCGCCGCCGAAGGCTGCGATATTCTCGTGCACCCACTTCAGCGCCTTCACCTGATCCAGCAGCCCCAGGTTCTGAGCATCCGGATAGTCCTTGCCGTCAGGCAGGTGGGACAGATGCAGGAAGCCAAAAACGCCGAGCCGGTAAGCGATGGTGACGACGATGACCTCCGGATTTTCCTTCACGAAATTAACACAGTCAAACACCGGGTCGATGGTTCCGCCCGCCTCAAAGCCTCCTCCGTGAATCCATACCATGACCGGCTTCTTCGTTGAAGGCTCATCCGATGTAAAAACATTCAGATACAGGCAGTCCTCATCCATATAGTAAAGGGAGCCTGTCTCCAACTGGCCGTTGCCGTAAGCGCTCCTCGCATTGTAATAGGCCTCATAGACGCCGTTATCCGGAACGATATCCACCGGAGCCTTCCAACGCAGATCCCCGACGGGTTGCTGGCCGACATAAGGGATACCCCTGAAGACAGTGATATTCTCCTTTTTCCGGCCCACGAAAGTACCATTGATGCACTTCACGGCTAGAGGCTTGTCATAATTACCATCGGTAATCGGCTTGTTCTCGCCGCCGTACATCTCTTTCAGCAGCGCTCTGATTTCTTGTAATTCCATATGATTGCTAAAGCATATAATACTTGGTCAGGAACCAGGTCCTGTCCCAATCCACGATATGGACCTCGGATTCCTTGGCCGGGTGGATGTCGAATTCGTCCAGGACCATCACTTTCCTGTCCTTCAGGTCATAAAGCGGCCATTCGGGAGACGGAACTCCGGTCCTCGCAAACTGCACCCACATCCCACGCATCGCCTTCGAGAAGGCCGGGTCATAAGGCCGTCCTTCCACAAATTCCGGATGGGCGAATACGATGGGCACTTCTTCAAAATGGGCACTCTTCCGGATGGGATCGGAAGACTCCACCCTATAAAAGTAGGTGTAGGATTTGCCGCCGGCAAGGGTCTGGATCTCCGACATTTTGATGGCGGCGTCGATAAACCAGCTGTGGCCGAAAAGACGGCTGTCCGGTTCCCAGTCCTCTACCGCGCCTTCCCTGCAGAAACTATCGATTTTTGCTTTCTCCTCCTCAGTGAGCAGATGGGCGTACTTCTTCGTCTTGCGATTTTTAGCCCACGCTTTGAAGTTTTCCACGCCCCAGTCGGCAACGAAGCAGTTCATCTCATCTTTGTTGCATCCCTGAAGGAAAATAATATCCTTGGCTGCGCCGTTGGCATATTCCTTCCAGGTATCCAAAGGCAGTATGCGTCCGTCGCGCTCGGGGAACATCCGGAACGCGATGGTTTGGATGGCCGTATCCACAAGCGTCCTGGCATCCAACTTCATCAGGTCGGCTACCGTCTTGCAGCCAAGGGCCGCCATCAAATCATTGGCAGCCTCGATGGCCTCTTCACTGGAATTGGTCTGGCAAGGGGAGCCACTCTGGGCGATAACCTTCTGGAAATACTGCTTGGAGCCTTTGATCAGGGGCTGCATGGTAACGCTTCCCGCGCCGGCCGATTCTCCCCAGATGGTCACGTTACCCGGGTCTCCGCCAAAGGCGGCGATATTCTCATGCACCCACTTCAGTGCCATCTGCTGGTCCAGCAGGCCCAGGTTCTGTGCATCCGGATAGTCTGCTCCGTCCGGGAGGTGCGACAAATGGAGGAAGCCCAGGGCGCCCAGCCTGTACTGGAGGGTAACAAAGATGACATCCGGATGCTCTTTTGCCAAATTGGCGCAGTCAAACAACTCAATACCTGTTCCGCCGGAAGTAAAGGCTCCGCCGTGAATCCACACCATAACGGGCTTCTTCTTCCCCGGCTCAGCCTCCGTCGTCCAGACATTCAGATACAGGCAATCCTCTCCCTGGTATGGAATGAGGTCCTTTTCCTGACAGGATGCCTTGGGAAAATTGAAGGCTTCATATACGCCTCCATCCGGCATATACTCCACGGGAGCCTTCCAGCGAAGGTTGCCAACGGGCTGCTTAGCCACGAACGGAATACCCTTGTAGGAAATAACATTCTCTGTCTTCGTACCCACGAAGGTACCGTTAATACACTTGACCGCCAGCGATTTGTCGTAACTCATAATTTATTATTTTTCTTCTTTCTCTTTTACGAAACAGGCCACCAGGCCATAGGTAATGGTCGGACGTATCCAGATTTCCACCATCAAATAAGTACTGGTTTCGTCGGCCGGCTCCAGCAGGATATCGATGTTATACAGCGTGGCGATGATTATCTGCGGGAACGGCGGCGACGGCGCTGCGCGGCGTTGCGGCGCGAAGCGACCACGGCGGCCAGGGCGGCCACGAGCGCTACGGCGATAATCACGAAGGTCCAGCTCGAAGCATTGTCTCCCTTGACGCGGGCCCACATCGCCAGGAGCTTGTCCGTATCGGCGCCCCAGTCGTGCTCAAGCGCGCAACGGTCGATGACCGCCTTGTCAGGATAAAGCACGGGATTCACGCAGACGCTGTCCGCGCCCGGGAAGAAATAGCTCAGGTCGATGGGCTCGCATTCTTCATCCAACTGGGATTCCAGCACCTCCATGGCGCCGTTGGCGGAAACATAGCCGGTCTCCTCCATATTGCGGATGGCGATGTCCGGACGGCACATAAAGTCGATGAACCAGGTGGCCGCCTTCTGGTTTTTGGCATACTTGGGAATCACCCAGCCGTCAAACCAGACGGTACTCCCCTCTTCGGGCACCAGATAATCCAGGCTCACGCCCACGGTCGCCGCTTCCTCGATGGCCCAGACCGCGTCTCCGCTCCAGTTGAGCGACACCACGCCGCGGCCCTTGGTCATCTGGTCCTTGCCGAAATCGGCTTCCCAGCCCAGCACGCCGTCTTTCACCTCGCGGAGGTAGTTCTCCACATCGGCGATGGACCCGTCCGAAGAATCCCGCATCAGTTCCTGCAGGGTCACGCTCCCCTCCTGCAATTCCTTCTGGCGCAGGTAAATGAGCACCGGACCATAAACATCGCGCGGGGCGTCCTTGATGAGGATGCGGCCGGAGAATTTGGGATTGCGGATGACATCCCAGGTGGACGCTTCTTCCGTGCTCACCTCGGCGGTATTGTAGAGAATACCCGTCGTGCCCCACATATAGGCCACGGAGTACGCATTGGCGTCGATTTCCGGATTGATGTCCCGGAATACGCCCTGGATGTACGGCGATCTGTTCAGCGCGATATAGTTGACGGAATCCGGAATGGACGCAAAGTCCAGCGGCAGCAACAGACCGGAATTGAGCATACGCTCGATGATGTAGTCCGACGGGCAGACCACATCATAATCCTCGTGCCCCTTTTCAATCTTGGAGAGCATCGTTTCGTTCACATCGAAGGTCTGGTACACGACGCTGATTTCCTCGCCGGTCTTTTCCAGGTACCACTGCTCGAATTCGGGAATCACCGATTCGTCGATGTAATCGGACCAGTTGTACACTTTGAGCACCTTGTCGCGGTCACCCGTGCAGGAAACAGTCAGGACGGCCAGGGCCGCCAGCAGGAAGGACTTGATTTTCATTCTTTTTCGTTATTCTTGGATTGACGCATATTGATCACGAGAAGGACCACCAGGACCAGCAGGAAGAGGATGGTCATCAGGGGCTTGAGTTCCGGGGTAAGGCCGCCCTTGCGCGCATCGGCGTAGATGTAGGTGGACAGGGTGTCCAGACCGATGGTGCCGCGGGTGAAGAAGGTGACGGCAAAATCATCCAGGCTCATCGTGAAGGACAGGATGAAACCGGAAATCATTCCCGGACGCAGAGCCGGGAAGAGCACCTTGCGCAGCGCCTGGGCGGGCGTAGCGCCCAAATCCAGGGCCGCCTCATAGACATTGGGGTTCATCTGGCTCAGTTTGGGCAACACGTTCAGTACGACATACGGAGTGCAGAAGGTAATGTGCGCCAGGATAACGGTCAGATACCCCTGGGAGATGTGCAGGAACACGAAAAGGAGGAAGAGCGACACGCCGGTGATGATATCCGGATTGATCATCGGGATATTGTTCAGGAAGGTCATCGTCTGCCGTTTCTTCCCCTTCATATTGAAAATGCCGATGGCCGCCAGGGTTCCCAGCAGCGTCGCCACGACGGAAGCGGCCAGCGCAATGAGCAGCGTATTCTGTACCGCCGATACCAGCGCGGAGGAATTCTGCATCGCCCCGCCGAACAGGTTGCGGTAAAGTTGCATCGAGAAACCCGTCCAGTTGCCCAGACTCTTCGCTTCCGTAAAGGAGAATACGGCGATGAACACGATCGGCGCGTAAAGCACCACCAGCAGCAGCCAGATATAGGCGCGGGCGAAAACTTTCTTAGCTTTCATCGGGCTCCTCCTTTTGCAGCATCGTCGTAATCGCAATGATGATGAGCATCACCAGCGAGAGCGCCGCGCCGTAGTTCCACATCGAGTTGTTGATATTCTCCTGGATGATCGTACCGAAGAGTTTGATCTTGTTGTTGGTCAGGAATTCGGAAATCGCGAAGGTCGAGACCGTGGGCATAAAGACCATCATCACGCCACTCCAGACGCCGGGCATCGAGAGCGGCAGCGTCACCTTGCGGAACACCTCGCGGGGCGTCGCCCCCAGGTCCTGGGCCGCTTCCGCATAGGATTTATCCATCTTGTTGAGCTGGTTGTAGATGGGATAAATCATAAAGGGCAGATAGTCGTAGCACATACCGAAGAGCAACGTCCCCTTGCCCAGCTGCACGCCGGCCATCGTGAAGAGTTCCGCCGTGGCCAGGGTCCGCATCAGGGCGTTGATCCACATCGGCAGGATGAACAGCACCACCGTCACCGCGCTGCGGTTCAGGTTCTTGTCCGCCAGGATATAGGCCGCGGGATAGCCGATGAGGATGCAGAGAACGGTGTTTTCGATGGCCACTTCAATCGAGAGTGCGAAGGTACTGAGCGAATCGCGGTCCGTGAAGAACTTGCCGAGGTTCGCGAGCGTAAAGTGCCCGCTCCCGTCCTGCAGGGCATACACGACAATCAGCAACAGGGGCAGTACTACGAAGAGTACCAGGAAAATGAAGTAAGGCAGTGCCCAGCCGGTACGCTTATTCATCGCCGGATTCCGCTTTGACAAGCTTGATGTCCGCGGGGAGAATCTTGATGCCCACGAAATCGCCCTTGTCCCAGATATCGTTGGTGTCCACCCAGATGTTCTCTCCGGTCTCGGTCTTGACGGTCAGGTGGTAGTGGTCCCCCTTGTAGAGGATAAAGACGACGTTTCCGGTCAGGTCCGCCTCTTCCTCGTGGTCCAGCAGGTCCACCTTCTCGAAGCGCACCGTCGCGGTGACGGCCTCGTCCACGGCAAAACCTTCCGTATTGCATTCGAACTCCGTGTCCAGGAACATCACCCGGCCCTCCCCCGTCACTCGGGCGGGGAAAGCATTGAAACGGCGCTCCTTCTTCATTACCTGGATGTCGTCCGGGTCGATGTAGAGCATCACCTCGCTGCCCACGGGATAGGGGTCGTAGTCCTGGATCATCAGCTCATAGCCGGTGTCCGTATCCACCCACATCTCGTAGTGGACGCCCTTGAAGGTGCAGGAATTCACCTTGGCGGTGAACTGGCACTTGGCCGGGTCATTGGTGAAATAGATATCCTCCGGACGGACGACCACGTCGACGGAAACATTCTCGCCGAAGCCCTCGTCCACGCAGTCGAATTCGTGCTTGATAAAGGCCACGCGGCGGTCCCGGAACATCTTGCCGTTGAGGATGTTGCTGTCGCCGATAAAATCCGCGACAAAGGCGTTCACCGGCTCGTTGTAAATGTCGATGGGCGTGCCGATCTGCTGAATCTTTCCTTCATTCATCACGACGATGGTGTCGGAGAGCGTCAGCGCCTCCTCCTGGTCGTGCGTAACGTAAATGAAGGTGATGCCGAGCTTCCTGTGCATTTCCTTGAGCTCGATCTGCATATCCTTGCGCATCTTGAGGTCCAAAGCGGCGAGGGGCTCGTCGAGCAGGAGCACGCGCGGCTGGTTGATGAGCGCGCGGGCAATCGCCACACGCTGCTGCTGTCCGCCGGAAAGCGAATTCACGTCGCGGTCCTCGTAATCGGACATACTGACGAGCTTGAGCACCTTCTTCACGCGCTTCTCGATGTCGGCTTCGGGGACTTTCTGCAACTTCAGGCCGAAAGCGACATTGTCATAGACGTCGAGGTGCGGGAAAAGCGCATAGCGCTGGAACACCGTATTGAGCGGACGGCGGTAAGGCGGGACATCGGAGATATCTTTCCCTTCGAGCAGGATCCGGCCGGAATCCGGCGCGGTGAAGCCTCCCAGCATCCGCAGGAGCGTCGTTTTGCCGCAGCCCGAAGGCCCCAGCAAGGTGATGAATTCGCCCTTGCGTACGTAGAGGTTGATGTCGCTGAGAACCTGTTTGTCACCGAAACTCTTGGAGAGGTGTTCGATTTGGATAATCGGGTTCTTCGGCATTACCAGAGCTTGATATTGAGGTCAATGGAAAGTCCAAGGGATGCCGTAACGGTCTGGTTCAGGCTGCTCCAGCCCGCCGTGGCAAAGAGGCGCAGGTCCTGGTTGTCCCGGATGGGATACCAGTGCAGGCCGCCGCCCGCAATCCAGTTGTGGCCGAGCACCGGCGTGTATTCGTACACCCCTTTCGCGAAGAGGTCGACGTTACCGCCTTCGTCGGAGAAGCCGAGTTCCAGCAGGCCGGAGTGCCCTTGGGCGAACAGCGGGAGTTCTTCGCCGTCGCCGCCGACATAGTTGCGATACGTCAGGTCGATGTTGAAATTGCCCGCCACAAAGCGGTTGGAGATGTCCGCGACCGGGACCAGGTGCGAGCGCTTGAGCGGATCGTCCTGGAGGAGGGCTATGCTCCAGATCGGGCACCAGGGACCGATGCAGCCGTTCCAGCGCAGCGCCCAGGCAAAGAGGCCGCTGGCGAAGGTCCGCTCGCCGTAGGGGGAAGAAACCATCTGCACGTCGATGCTGTTGTCCTCCCAGGGCAGGGCGAACGCCGCCGACGCGCCCCACTGGTACACGGGAACGTTGTTCCATACCGAACTCATCAGCGCCGAATGGCAATAGACGTCATACGGGTCATATTCCCATCCGCCGAGATGCAGCACATCCTTTCCGAGCGTCAGGGAGAACCAGCCCGCCGTATAGGTAAAGTTCAGGAAATCAACCCAGTTATTGGTGTTTGAATAGAAAAATGTATCCTTGTATAGCCCCTCTGAGTCTGTGGAAAGCCAGTGATTGCAGATCAAAAACGAGAAATGCTCCGAGATGTCTCCTTCGAAGAAGGTGTAGAGCGCGGATTCACCGAGGATCGTCGGGAAAGAGAAGTCGTGTTCCTCGCCGCCTACCGAAAAGACCGGGCTGGCTTCCAGACGGGGAACGAACTTAAGCTGTTGCGAGTGCGCAAGCAAGCAGGGCAGCAAGGCTGCCATCGTTAACAAGAATTTTTTCATTTCTACCCATAAAAAGGATATTGGTTCAACTTCAGCGCAAATGTATGAAAAAAATCCGATTATTGTTCATATATTTGCCCTTATGAAGCAAATGATTCTCCTCTTGGCGACGATGCTGCTGCTCGCGGGCTGCTGGTCGGCGCGCGAGAAGCGCCTGATTGCGGACGGTGACGGCCTGATGCGCGTCCTGCAGGTCACCCATCCGCAGGACAGCGTCGTCCTGCGGGCCATCAGCATCGAGTTTCAAGCCTCGATGCTGGGCAGTCCCACCTACCGAAAACTCTGTGACCGGATGCTGCTGACCGTACAGAATCCCGAGAACGAAGGAGTGGGTATCGCCGCGCCCCAGGTGGGGATCAACCGGCGGCTGGTGGCGGTGCAGCGCTTTGACAAAGAAGGCGAGCCGTTCGAGTTTTATCCGAATATCCGGATTGTCGCCGTTCGGGGAGATTCGCTTGCCGGACGGGAGGGCTGCCTTTCCGTTCCCGGACTGCGCGGTATCGTCCGGCGTTCGCAGGACATTGACATCTACTATCTCAACCCGCTGACCTTGCGCGACACCCTAGAGCGCGTCACCGGCTTTACCGCCGTCATTTTCCAGCACGAAACCGACCACCTTGCCGGTATTTTCTACACCGACAAAGCGGACAGTCTGTTTGCTGAATAGCGCTAGAGTTCGGAAGCCAAAAGCACGATGGGCTGCGCGGCGTCGATGTCGATGAAGGCCTCCCGCATATCCCCGAATTCCTTGTAAAACTGCAGGTAGTAGCGCCCCGTTTCCAGATTGCGGACAAAGGTTTCTCCGGAAGGGACGACGGTCCAGAAGTCATCGTAATCCGGCGCGTCCGTTTTCGGGTCCCGCCCTTCGGCCCACAGTTGAATCGAGTGGCAGGAGGCCCCGTCTCCGAAATCGTTGACAAGCTGCAACTGTCCGGTCAGGACGCGGCCGGGACTGAGCAGGCGGAACTGTCTCTGCGGCCGGCCCTCGGCATCCGTATGGTCTTTCCACTGCCCCGCCCCGACGGCATCCGAGCGGAAGCCCATCGATGCATAGACCGTCGATGCGGACACTTGGACGATGCGTTCAATGTCCAGTTGCGGACAGCGCCATACCCAGGTCGCCTGGAGGTCGTCCCGACCCGTGCGGCAAATCTGCGCCTCGCTGGGGAAGATTTCCGTGCGGTGCATATAGCCGAGCAGGGAGGAGGGAACGGTAAAGCGATAGCGGACGACGCCGACGGCGCTGAGGTTTTCCGTACCCAGGTCCGGGAAAGAAGCGGTGGACGCGCCCCTGTGGACGGGCGGCACAGCGGCGGTAAGGGCACCGGAGCGGTGGGCCGTAACCGGACCCTCCGTAAACATTCCACCCTCAGGCAGTGTCCAGTCGAAATCCGCACTGAAGGTCTCCCCTGCCGGCGTGGTTTGCGGCAGCGGCCCCGCCTGGAAGCCGTCCTCGGCCTGCGAACCGGCGCCCATATCAAAGACAAAGCCGGCCTGGCGCATTTCATATGCGCAATACTTGCTGCGGTAAGCCCCGGACTCGGAAACGCCTACCCCGCGGGACATCGGCAAATTGTTGACGCTGAGCCGCGCCTGGCACAGGAACCAGTCCCGCTCCGCGCTGGTGACGGGCCAGGAGGTAAAGTGACAGGTCATCTGGGAGAGGACCTTCACCGTATCGCTCAAAGCCAGGAACCAGGTATGGTCATACTTTTGGCAGGCCAGGTTCCGTTCAAAGACCAACTCGTCCCCGCTGCCGATTCGATAAGGCGCAGCGGCGGAGGCTATGTGCATATTGACCCATTCGACAAAGGGATTCAGCCAGGCGCTGTAATCGGCCGCAGTGCCCGATTCCAAACGGTAGCGCGGGTCGTCCAGTTCATAGAGCCAGCCCCGGTTGGAGAAGGCACAGAGCAGAATCCGGTCCTCCCCTTCCGCCGGCACGCCGGGAAAGACGATGCCTTTCTTCCCGCACCACGCGTCAATCTTTGCATAGTCAGGGAAGACGAAGGCCAGGATGACGCCTTTGTGATAGGCATTTTCCGCACGGATATCTTCATCCGAATCCCCCTCTTCCGAAAGGACCCCTTCGCCGATAAACACCATATCGCTGTCATACCACAGATTCGTACCAATCACGGCAGATGCCCTGTGCACCAGCGCATTATAAAGTTCTATGGCTTTTCCGGGAAACTGTCCGTCAAACGCCACCGGGCCCTGGATCAGTTGCCCGTCATCGCGCAACTTCGCCTCCGGGGGCGGTGTCGGCTCGCCCAGTTCATTGAAGTAATTGTCCCGCTGGCAGGCGCAGAACAGCGCCGCTACGGACAGCAAAGTCAAAAGGATGCGTTTCATTTGAGGCCCTTGAGGTCGCGGATTTTGCCGTCAATCTTGTTCTGGTATCCCGTATAGGTGATTTCCGTGTCGCCCGGATCGACGCAGTAATTCTGCGTAAAGTGCTTGCCGGGGATTTTCCGGAGTTCCCGGATGGACTTGCAGAGCGCCGTGAAGCGGACGGACTCTTCCAGCGTGTCCTCGTAGGAGAGAATCTTGTCGAAGTCGCGGGCGTTCAGGGCATCCCAGAGCCCGGGAACCTCGCCGAAGGATTCCATCTTTCCCTTCTCCCACTTCGCGCTGTTGTCCAGGTAGATCACCAGGTCCGGGGAGGCCTTGACCACCGCCGCCTTGCGTTCTTCCTCTGCCTTGGCCTCGGCGGCCTTGCGTTCCTCCTCCGCCTTGGCTTCGGCTGCCTTTGCCTCCGCCGCTGCTTTGGCTTCCGCTTCCGCCTTGGCCAGGGAATCCTTGCGCGCCTTGGCCGCCGTCCTCGCATCGGCCTCCGCCGCCTTCGCGGCCGCCTCCGCCTTCGCCAGGGAATCCTTTAGCGCCTTTTCACGCTCCTTGGCCGCGGCCTTCGCCGCCTTGGCTTCGGCAGCCGCCTTACGCTCCGCTTCCTTGTGGGCCTTCTTCGCCGCCTTCCGGGCCGCCCTTTCCTCCTGGCGGGCCTTGCGGGCCGCTATCTTCGCCGCCTTCTTTTCATCCGCCGCCTTTTGGGCTTCGGCCTTGCGGTTCTCGGTAGTCAGGAGGACGGGATGCTGCGCGGGAGCGGCGAGCGAATCACCGGCGAACTCACCGTCCAGCCCCAGGGAATCGGGGATAGCCTGGGCATAGGGATACTGCGCAGAACGCAGCGCGGAATTCTCGGCGCGCAGCCGGTCGATGGTCCCGGAGGTCAGGGAAGAGGCAATCAGCCAGCCGAAAAGCAGGCCGACGAGCAGGGCGCCGAGACTCCAGACAAGGAGTTTGCGGGTATCGTTCTTGGTCTCCGGACGGTATTTCAGGTAATTCGTCACATTGGGCACAGGCGCGCCGTCCGCATCGTATCCCCGGACCGGAGACGCGTCGAGCGGAACTTCGGAAACCAGCTGGATGCGCTCATCCGCAAAGCCCTCCACGGGAAGGACGAAGGTGTAGGACCAGGTCTTTTTCTCCAGCGTCACGGTAACGGGCGCGGAGAGGTCCAGTACACTGTCGAAGGTATTGAAGCCCTCGCAGCTGACCACCACCGGGACTTCATGGATGCCGATTTCCTTGACGGCCAGCATCATTCCCTTCTCCAGAATCTTGTTATTGACCCGCAGGGTATAGCCTTGGATGTCGCAGAACTGCTCATCCTTGACCTGGATGGAATCGTAGGTCACATACTTGAACACCTCGTCCAGCCCGAGCGGCTGCACATTGGGATTGGAGGCGTCCACGTCGATGAGTTTCTCCACGCTCTTGTACCCCTGCTTCTTCCAAATGAGGCGGACACGCGCTCCTTCGGCGAAACTGCGCGGGGCGTCGAACACCTCGCCGTCCGCATAGGGACGGAAGCCGAAGGACTCCTCCGGAGGGAATAGCACGACGCAGTCCTGCATCACGGAATTGCTGAGGTCGGAGCCGCGTTCCGCCCGGATACCCGACTGCTTGTCGATGAAAAACACTTCCTTGAAGCGCTGGTACTCGGGCTGGGAAATAGAAACGCCCACCAGGTCGGCAAGTTGATATCGGCAGCCCTCCCCATAGTAGCGGAAAGCCAGTGAATCTCCGCTGGACTTGTAGAGCGCCATCGCCACGGGATTGACGGGATACTCCCGCCCGAAGAGTTCCTGGAGCCGGCCGTCATCCGGGGTTCCCGTCGCCAGTTCTTCTCCGGTAATCTGGAGAATCCCGGCCAGTTCCTCCCCGCTGATGGCGAGGCTCAGCGGCAGATGAATCCACGCGCAGAGCATCTCCCCGGGATTGTTCCCGGTCAGGCTCACGACGACGAGGAGGTTGCCCGCCGAATTGGAGCAAAGCAGAATGACCCGGGAGCCGGGACGGAAGTCGGAAAGTGCCCGGCAGTCATCGCGTAGGTCGCGGATGTAGCGGGTCCAGAAAGTATCTTCATTCACCCCGAGACCAAAGGTAAATCCGCCTTGGGAACGGGTGATTTTGAGGCCTAATTTTGCAGTTGCCATAGTTTTCGTTCGAATTTCGGTAAAGTTACTGAATTCGAATTACATAGGCAATAGATTTTCCCACAATTTATTCACAATCCGCATTTTAACGCACTGTGTGGCATTTGTAACAAAATTGTTAACTGTATTAACAAATATGTTACTTCACGCGTAGGCGCCTGCCGATGGAGAGCGTCGTCGTCTCCTTGATCCCATTCAGCCGGCAGAGAGACCGGACGCTCGTATGGTACTTCGCTGCGATGCGGGAAAGCGTGTCGCCGCTGCGGACGGTATGGTATTTTTTGGCGGATTCCGCGAGCCGCGCAAGCCGCGCCGCCTCCTCGGCCGCCTGCCGTTTCTGTTCTTCGATGCGGGTCAGCTGCGCCTGATAGATTTCCCGCTGCTCCCCCGTCGATGCCGGGCTGCAGTAGGCCTCAGCGCCGAGGCGCTGCCTGTCCAGGATACAGAAAGGTCCGCGCAGGGTCCCGGCCGGAAAATCGATGGCGCGGGCCGGGTCTATGGCTACATCGCCGTAGCGCAGTTCAAAGTGCAGGTGCGGGCCGGCGCCTTCCAGCGTATCGACCTCGGCAATCCGGTCCCCCGCCCTGACGGAATCCCCCGCTTTGTGCACGCGCGCACGAACATTTGAGTAAATGGATTCCAGGCCGCCGGCATGCAGGATGCGCACGACCCCGCCATAGCCCGAATGGTCCGCCTGCGAGAGCGTCACCACCCCGTCGAAGGCGGCATAGACGGGGGTTCCCGCCGCCGCGCAGAGGTCTACGCCGCTGTGATGCAGACCGCCGACCTCGCCGTAAGGGGTAAAGACCGGCACCTGCAGCGGACAGCGGAACGCGCCTTCGAACAGCAGCGCAAGCCGCGAATCCTCCGTCACGGATACACTGTCCCGGGGTTCGAGGGACCAGCTGCGGTCACTGCGAAGCACCAGCAACCGCGCGGGATCGGAAGTCGAAATCGAATCCACGACATATCCCGCCGGCGCCGCCGCCAGCAAGAAGGCGGCAATCAGACTAGATAGCATCCCCGTCCGGGCTAATCGGGAAATCGGGAACGCCGGAATGATAGGGCTCGCTCACCGACTCGATCTTATAGACGATGTAACGCTGCATCCCGCGCCAGGGCAGGGCGCCGCGATATTCCTTGTAACGGACTTCTACGACCTTGCCGCTGCAGAGCATCAGTTTTTCCGCCACCTGCGTATCCGTAATCGAGAAATTGAACTCGTTGGACTGGAGGGCTCCCGTCTTGTGGGAATTGAAGCCGCTCTGGATGAGACGGCCCTCGTAGGTTTTCCACACCCAGCCCTTATAGACCACCTGGTTGAGTTCACCGGCCTTGACGCCTTCGCCCAGCACGAACCAGAAACGGAAATAACAGAATGCGGCGAGGCCCAGCAACGCGAGGACCAGCAGCCAGATCAGAATTTTCTTGAACGTTTTCATTGTCCGCGAAGTTATCAATTGTCCGGCGATTTTACAAAAAAATTCATATCTTTGGAAACCATGAAACTCATCAGTTGGAACGTGAACGGCCTGCGGGCCGTGGCGGGCAAAGGCTTCGCCGATATCTTTTTGAACCTGGATGCGGATTTCTTCTGCCTGCAGGAAACCAAGCTGCAGGCCGGACAGATCGACCTGGAATTTCCGGGCTGGAAATCCTGGTGGAATTACGCCGACAAAAAAGGCTACTCCGGGACGGCAATTTACAGCAAGTGCGAGCCGCAGGAGGTCCGTTACGGCATCGGCATCGACGCCTTCGACCACGAAGGCCGCGTCATCACCTTTGACGCCGGGGACTTCTACCTGGTCAATGTCTATACCCCCAACGCCCAGGACGGGCTGCGGCGCCTGGATTTCCGCATGGCCTGGGAAGACGCGTTCCGGGACTATCTGCTGGGGCTGACGGCACGCAAAGGGGTGGTCGTCTGCGGCGACATGAATGTCGCCCATCAGGAAATCGACCTCAAGAATCCCGCCACGAACCACTTCAATCCCGGTTTTTCCGACGAGGAGCGCGAGAAGATGACGCGTCTGCTCTCGGCGGGCTTTCACGACAGCTGGCGGGAAGCCCATCCCGGCGAGGCCAAATATTCCTGGTGGTCCTACCGGATGGCGGCACGCGAACGGAACGTCGGCTGGAGAATCGACTACTTTCTTGTTTCCGACGCCCTCGCCCCCCGCATCGCCGGCACCGATATCCATAACGAAATCTTCGGCTCCGACCACTGCCCGGTGGAACTGCATTTAGCCTCAGAAGCTGTATAATTTTTGTTAACGATAAGATTTATGAAGAATTTTTGAGATATTTTCTTTGTCTGATGAAGGAGTGTAGTTGATACTACATGACTGAAGAAGACGGAGAAAATAGCCAAAAAGGACCATAAAGATAGAAGTTGACAAAAATTAAACAGCTTCTCAGTTCACTTTGAAGCGCCAGAGGAGCTGGAGGATGACATAGCGGTTAATGCCGTTGTATTCCGACACGGCGCGGCGCTCCGAGGAGAAGGAGCGGGTGAGGTTGACGGTCTGGCCCAGGAGGTCGTTGCCAATCAGGCTGAGCGAGAGTTTTCCCTTCAGGAAGCGCTGGGTGATACGGGCGCTCAGGATGTAATAGTCGCGGTTGTATTCGGGATAGAGGTATCCGCGCTGGATCCAGTCGGTAAACTCCGCGGAGAGCGACATTTTCCAGGGCAGGCGGCCGATGACGGAAATCCCCGCCGAAAGGGTGAAGGGATCCTGATTGAGTTCCGGCCGCAGGCTGCTGCGTTCCATCGTATATTCGCCGCGCAGGTTGAGCGTTGCCTCCACCCACTTGCTGCGCCAGCTCAGGCTCGCCCGTTCGCGCAGCATCATCCGCCCGATGTTGTTCAGGTCGTCGGACTTGGTTTTGCTGTTATACAGATAGGTGGGCGAATTCTGGTACTCGGCGGAGGTGTTGCTGCTCAGCGAGAGCATCGTGTGCGGGAAGGTATAGTTGACCACGACGGACCCTTTGGCGGACCAGTTTCCGTCGATATTGACAGGCGTTACCGTCCGCACCCCCGTTTCCGGGTCATAATCGCTGGAACTGCCCACGGCGTTTTGGATGAAGCGCGCCTCGGCGTTCAGCACCACGCTGAAATGCTTCTTCAGGTTGGAAGTGTTGAAGGTGAAGTTCGCCGCGTGGGTAAAAGAAGGCTTGAGCCCGGGATTCCCCTTGCGGATGTAGAGCGGATTGGTTGTATTGGCGACCGGAAGCAGCCGGTCCACCGGCGGCTGTCCGGTCCAGCTGCGGTAAGTCAGCTGAAGGTACGTGCTTTTGGTGTGCTTGTAGCGCAGGGTCAGGTTGGGCGCCGCGTTCCAGACCACCAGCGAGGTGTCGCGCTGCGTCCCGTCCAGTTCCGGCCACTTCAGCCAGGTCTGCTGGCGGTTGACCACCACGCCGGCCGTCAGGTTGAGTTTTTTGCCCACATAACGGTAATTGAGGGTCAGGCTCTGGCCGAAGTACTGGTAGGTACCCTCGGCGCAGCCTGGCGCATAAAGGCAATCCCGGTAACCGGCGGGCAGCAGGTTGGAAGGCCACCAGCGGGCGTCGGCGTCGGGAAGCTGCCAGTCCGGATAGACCGGTTCCAGGTCATAGAGCAGACGGGTGCTCCGGTAATGCTTGTAGGCGGCGCGGTAAGTGGCCTGGATGAACATTTTTTTGGCAACCGGCTCATTCCAGGAGACCTGCCCGTACGTTTCGCGCAGGGCGAGGCGCGTATCCAGGTCGGTCTTCGTCACCTTGATGGAGTCCTGCGTCTTGTCCACCTTGGACTTCTTCTGCCAGTAATGCGTATTGAGGTCATAGGCCAGGCCGTCCCAGGTATCGAGGGTGCGCAGATAGGCCTGGCAGGAGAGGGTCCTCCCCCGCTTCGACGCAAAACGGTGCGTATAGATAAACTGGGCGGTGGACTCCACGCGGTCGTTCAGGGACTGGGAACGGTTGTAGGTGGAGTTCGTCAGTTTGGTGGTCCGGGTATCGGCCTGGTTCAGGGTCAGGCCGTTGCGGCCGGTATAGAAAAGCGCCGCTTTGACAAAGAAGGTATTCTCTTTGGAAGGATGCCACTCGCCGTCGAACTTGGCGTTGGCGTTGTTCGCAAAAAGTTTGGCGTTGTTCTTCGTATCGACGGTATAATTGCTGGTGGCGCTGGCGTTCTCGGAACGGATCAGGCCGTCCGTCCAGCGCGCGGACCCGTCGTAGTGCAAGCTGGTATTGATCGTATGCCGGCTGTTCTTGACGGCGTAGGAGACGCCGGCGTCGCCGCGGTGACCGTCCCCCCAGCCGCCGCTGCCGCTCTGGTTGCGCCCGGAGACATTGGCGCTCACGTTGTTGATGTCGGTGGCGTTGGCGATAATCGCGGTATGGGATTCCTTCGTGACGCGGTTGGCGTCGAAATGCCCGCGGTAGCGGTTCTGCGTGCCGTAGGCCGCCCGCAACTCATTGTTCCAGCCCGTCATAAAGGCCGGTTTTACCCGGACGTCCAGCACGGGCTCATCCTCTCCGTCCTCGATGCCGGTGATGCGGGAGAAATCCGAGGGGCGCTCGTAGGCACGGATTTGTTCCAGCATCCGGGCGGGAATGTTCTTCAAACCGGTCTTCACATCGCCGCCGAAGAATTTCTTCCCGTTCACCAGCAACTGCGTCACCGGCTTCCCGTTCAGGCTCACGTTCCCGCGGTCGTCCACCTCGATGCCGGGAATCTTCTCGAGCAGCGCCGCCAGGTCCGCGTCGTCCTCCACGATGAAGGCAGCCGGATTGATGACGACGGTATCGGCGACCACCGTCATCGGCGGCGCCTTTTCCGTCACCATCGCGGGACGGAGCACCTGCACCTCCGACAGGGAGGTCTGCGCCGTCGAGGGGGGCGGATCCGGCTCCTGCGCGCGCAGGAGCGGCCCCAACGCCATTCCCAGCAACAGGAGGCTAACGCTTTTCCGGACGCAGTTTCGCATATTTGAGAATCAGGAGTTTTTCGCCGTATACGTCGAAGTTGATGCGGGCCTTCTGCTCGGGATACGCGCCGGTAATGCTCAGAATCTTCCCCGCGCCGAAGCGGTTGTGCTCCACACGCTCCCCTTCGTAGAGTTCGGTCATCGGCACCGGGACGAAATCCGGGTCGATGATGTCCGGCTTCGCCGCAGGAGCCGCAGGACGCAAAGGCGTCCCCGGGCGTGCGGGGGACGGAGCCGAAGCGGCACCGTGCCCGAAGAACGGACGCGACGCGGCAGGGCGCGGGAAGGATACCCCGCCGGAAGCTGCAGCCACGGGCCGCCTTTCGGGCGGATTTTCAAAGTATTGCGGATCGATTTCCCGCAGGAAACGGCTGGGCCGGTTGTATTCGTGTTTTCCGTTGCGCAGGCGGGAGTCGGCCCGGGTGAGGACGACCGCTTTCTGCGCCCGCGTGATGGCCACGTAGAAAAGGCGCCGTTCTTCTTCGAGTTCCGCCGGACTCATCAGCGTACCGCCGCCGGGGAACAGGTTTTCCTCCATGCCCACGACGAAGACGTAGGGGAATTCCAGGCCCTTGGCGGAGTGCACCGTCATCAGCGCGATGCGGTTGCGGTCGTCCTCCCCGTCCTCGGCCACATCGACGTTGCTGAGCAGGGAGACATTTTCCAGGTAGTCCGAGAGCGTCACCAGCGCAGGGCCGTCCGCCTCTTCCGTCTGTTCTTCCTCGAAAGCGGCGACGGAATTCAGCAACTCGTCCACATTGGCCAGGCGGGACTGTCCCTCCACGCTTTTGTCCAGCTGATAAAAGGCGTACAGCCCGCTCGCATCCGCAATGCGTTTGGCCAGCTCATAGGCGGACGTCGAAGGCATCGCCGCGGCAAGGCCGTCCACCAATGCGCAGAAATTGCGCAGTTTCTGCAGGGCGGCCCCTTTCAGGGACAAATCCTCTGCGGCGACGGTCCGGAACAGGCTCAGCTGCCGGTTGCGCGCCTCTTCCGAGAGGGCGGCGAGGGTGGTGTCCCCGATGCCCCGGGCGGGCTTGCCCACCGCGCGCCGGAAGGCTTCGTCGTCGGAAGGATTGACCGCCAGTTTGAACCAGGACATCAGGTCCTTGACCTCCATCCGGTCGAAGAAGGAATTGCCGGAATAAATCTGGTAGGGCAGATTGCGGCGGCGCAGCGCTTCCTCGAAGGAACGGGACTGCGCGTTGGTCCGGTAGAGAATGGCGAAATCGCAGTACCGGGCGCCGTCCGTGCGCATCCGCTCGAGAATCGCCGAAGAAACGAGTACCGCCTCGGTGATGTCGCTGTCGGCGTTGATGAGACGGATCCGCTCGCCGGCCTCCCCTTCGGAATAGCATTCTTTGGGGATGCGGCCTTCGTTGTGCGAGATGAGCGAATTGGCCGCGCCGACGATGTTGCGCGTCGAACGGTAGTTGCGCTCCAGACGGAAAATGCGGCATTCCGGGTAGTCCTTGCGGAAGTTCAGGATATTCTCGATTTTGGCGCCGCGGAAGGCATAAATCGACTGCGAGTCGTCCCCGACGACGCAGATGTTGTGGTGCGCGGCCGCCAGTTTGCGGATAATCACGTACTGGGCGAAATTGGTGTCCTGGTACTCGTCCACCATAATGTAGGAGAACCGGCCCGCAATCTCGGCACAGGCTTCCGGGAAATCCCGCAGGAGGATGTTCATATTGACGAGGATGTCGTCGAAATCCATGACCCCCGCCTGCTTGCATTTGCGCTGGTAGAGTTCGTAGACGTCGGCGGTACGGGGTTTCCTGGCCCGCGCGTCGGCTTCCGTGAGTTCCGGACGGTTCCGGTATTCCCCCGGCAGCACCAGGGCGTTCTTGGCGCCGGAAATGCGGGAGAGCATCTCCTTGGGCTTGTAGACTTTGTCGTCCAGGCCGAGTTCCTTGATGCAGGTTTTCAGGGCGCTCTGCGAATCGGAGGTGTCGTAAATGGTGAAAGCGGGGGGATAGCCGAGTTCTTCGGCGTACCGGCGCAGAAAACGCACGAATACCGAATGGAAGGTTCCGGCGACGACGCGGCGCGCCCGTTCCTCCCCCACCATCAGGGCGATGCGTTCTTTCATCTCGCCCGCCGCCTTTTTGGTGAAAGTCAGCGTCAGCACCCGTCCCGGCGCCGTCCCGCGGGCCAGGATATAGGCCACGCGGCTCGTCAGCACACGGGTCTTGCCGGAACCCGCGCCAGCCACAATCAGCGACGGTCCCTCCGTGCACTCTACCGCGGAACGCTGTTCCCTGTTCAGGCCCTCCAGAATCACATCTACACCTTTTTCCATAGCACTCACAAAAATAGAATTACTTGCTGTCATTTCAAACTAAATTTGCCTCAAAATTTGACAAAATTTTACAATTTTTTTATGTAACTTCGCGCCCTGAATTAGTAGTATATATTATTTCAAGGTATAATGTCTGGTACAATCGTTTTGAAAAAGGGTCTTGACCTTCCCGTAACGGGAACCGCCGAGCGCGTTGTCTGCAAATCGATCGTCCCCCGCACCGTTGCCATAGAGCCCTCGGTTTTCAAGGGCCTCTCCCCCCGCCTCCTCGTGAAGGAAGGAGACGCCGTACTGTGCGGATCGCCGGTCCTTGCCGACAAGACCCATCCTGAAATCCTGGTGACTTCCCCCGTCAGCGGAACGGTCAAAGCCGTGGTGCGGGGAGAAAAGCGCAAATTACTCGCCGTCGTGGTAGAAACGGCGCTCCGGCAGGAGGCCGCCGCCTTCAGCCCCGATGCCGCCGACGCCGCTTCCGTCCGGAAATCCCTGCTGGAGAGCGGCCTGTGGCTGCAGTTCGTACAGCGCCCCTACGGCGTTGTCGCCGACCCGGACGCCACGCCGAAGTGCATCTACATTTCCACTTTCGGCACCGGCCCCCTCGCCGCGGACAGCGTCTTCTGCCTGGGCAATGAGCTGGGGGCGATGCAGGCGGGTATCGACGCGCTTTCGAAAATCGCACCCGTGCATATCGGCGTGCAGGAAGGGGCTGTCTTTGCCGGACTGGCCGCTGCGGGCGTCCACTGCTTCAAGGGGCCGCATCCCGCGGGAAACGCCGGCGTGCAGATCAGCCACGTATGCCCCATCGCAAAAGGCGAGACCGTGTGGACGCTCAGCCCCGAAGGGCTCGCCGCTATCGGCAAATTCTTCCAGAAAGGAAAACTGGACCTGCGCCGGCGCATTGCGGTGACGGGTCCCGCGGCCATCGAGCCTGCGTATGTAGAAGCGCTGCCCGGTACGCCGATGACGGAACTCCAGGGCTTCTGGGGCGCATCGGCAGAAGGCGTCCGCATCATCAGCGGAGACCTCCTGAGCGGACAGACCGTGGGAGCGGAGGGCTATATCGGCTTCCGTGACAACCAGGTGACCCTCGTCCGCGAAGGGACGGAGAAGGAGTATTTCGGCTGGATCCGCCCGATCCGCTGGAAGCAGTTCAGTACGGATCGGTCGTATTTCAGCTGGCTGATGCCCTGGCGCCGCTATGAGATGGACACCAACCTACACGGCGGCAAGCGTGCGTTCCTGATGAACGACGCCTACTACGCCAAGTTCCTGCCGATGGACATTTACCCCATCTTCCTCGTGAAGGCCTGTCTGGCGGGCGACATCGAAAAGATGGAGAAATTCGGCATCTACGAGGTGCTGCCCGAAGACCTTGCCCTCTGCGAGTTCGCGGACCCCAGCAAGAATGACTTACAGGAAATCATTGCAGGAGGCATTGACCTCATGCGTAAAGAAATGGCTTAGAAGAGATGCATCCGATATTTGAAAAAGGCGGAAAACTGGGCTGGCTGCACAGCACCGCCGATGCCTTCGACACCTTCCTCGCCGTACCCGGCAACGTGACGCGCAAGGGCGCGCACGTTCGCGATGCGGTGGACCTCAAGCGCATCATCATCCTCGCCCTGATCGCCGTCATCCCGGCCGCGCTGTTCGGGATGTGGAACGTGGGCTACCAGCACGGCCTGGCGGTCGGCGACCCGCGCATCAACCTCCTCGGGAACTGGTGGTTCGGGTTCCTGCACGTGCTGCCCATCTATGTGGTGGCCTATGCCGTGGGACTCCTCATCGAGTTCGGCACCGCACAGATCCGGAATGAAGAAGTCAACGAGGGCTTCCTGATGACGGGATTCCTCATCCCGCTCATCCTTCCCGTGACCACGCCCCTCTGGATGGTGGGTCTGGCTACCGCGTTCTCGGTCATTTTCTGCAAGGAAATCTTCGGCGGTACCGGAATGAACATCTGGAACCCCGCGCTCGTAGCGCGTGCCTTCCTCTTCTTCTCCTATCCCAACCAGATGTCCGGTTCGCAGTGCTGGATTGCCCTGCGCAAAGGCGAGACGATGCTGGACGCCAGCACCGGCGCCACGCCGCTCGCGCTGGACGGCGCCGCACAGTACGGCACTTCCTGGTGGGACCTTTTCCTCGGCACCGTCCCCGGCTCCGTGGGTGAGACCTCGGTGCTCTGTATCCTGCTCGGCGCATTCCTGCTGGTATGGACGGGCGTCGGAAGCTGGAAGATCATGGCCGGAAGCGTGGCGGGCGCGCTGCTCGTCGGCTGGCTCGGCCACATCGGCGGCGTGACGGATATTCCTGCGTGGATGCAGCTGCTGTACGGCGGATTTGCGTTCGGAACGGTGTTTATGGCGACGGACCCCGTCACCTCCTGCCAGACCGAATGCGGGAAATGGCTCTACGGCCTTTTAATCGGTATGCTCTGTATCACCGTGCGGCTCTTCAACCCGGGCTATGCGGAAGGAATGATGCTGGCCATCCTCTTTGCGAATACGATGGCTCCGCTGATGGACCACTGCGTCGTGAGCGTGCACCTTTCCAGAAAGAACAAGAAACTTAAAACCGCCTGAAGATGAATACCAACAGTAATCTTTATACCGTGGTTTATACGACGATCATCGTCGTGGTCGTCGCCGCCCTGCTGGCTTTTGTCGCGATGAAACTGGGGCCCGCCCAGGACGCGAACGCCAAAGCCGAGACGCTGCGCCAGATGATGTCCGCGGCACAGGTCCGGCCGACGGAAGAACTCTACGCCGCGAAGAATGCGGAAATCCTCCAGCTCTACGCCGACAATATCCAGGAAGCCTACACCATCGGCCTGGACGGCGAAAAGAACGGGGAACTCTCCATCGCCAAAGACAAAATCGAACTGATCGGCAAGCTCAAACCCCAGAACAAACTGATCAAGGAAGGCGGAGACGCCACCCTGCCGGTGTATATCTTCAAGAGCGGCATCGTCGCCATTCCGGTGTACGGAGCCGGCCTCTGGGGCCCGGTCTGGGGCTATGTCGCCCTGCAGCCCGACTGCTATACGATTGCCGGCGCCTACTTTGACCACGAGTCGGAGACCCCGGGTCTGGGCGCCAAGATCAAGGACGAAGCCTGGTTCCGCGAGAAGTTCATCGGCAAGACCGTCGAATGGGGCGAGGAACCCGCCTTCCGCCTGGAAAAGAATGCCGAAGCATCCGGCGCCGCCAATGCGGTGGACGCCATCACCGGCGCGACGATGACGTCAAAGGGCCTCAACGATGCCCTGAACGTCTGGTTCAAGGCCTACGGAAAGCATTTCGGCATGGGGGCCTTCCTCCATATGCTGGAAGAACACGCCATTCAATCAAAGGAGGACTAAGTTATGGCACAGAAACTCAAAGATACGATCCTGAATCCGATCCTGAAGGGCAATCCCATCACCGTCCTCATCCTCGGTATCTGCTCCTCGCTCGCCGTTACGGTACAGCTCAAGGGCGCGCTGGTGATGGCGCTGTCCGTGATTGCCGTCACCGGGCTGTCGAGCCTTGTGTGTTCGCTCCTGCGCAACACCATCCCCAACCGCGTGCGCATCATCGTACAGCTGGTGGTGGTGGCGATGATGGTCATTCTGGTGGACCAGCTGCTCAAGGCGGGAGAAGGCACCTACGCCATCGACAAGCAGCTTTCGGTCTATATCGGACTGATTATCACCAACTGCATCGTGATGGGGCGCATCGAAGCGTTCGCGCTCGGCAACAAGCCCATCCCCTCGCTGCTCGACGGGCTGGCGAACGGAGTGGGCTACGGCCTCATCCTCGTAATCGTGGCCTTTTTCCGGGAACTGCTCGGCAGCGGCACACTGCTCGGTTTTCCGGTACTCCCGGCCTCTTATATCCCCAACAACCTGGTCATCCTTCCCCCGTTTGCGCTTATCCTGCTCGGCTGCATCATCTGGGCACACAGGGCGTTCGACAAGGAACTTCAGGAAAAATAATCGCGACGCCTTATGGAATATATCAGCTTATTCGTCAAGTCAATCTTCGTTGACAATATGATTTTCGCATACTTCCTGGGTATGTGCTCATACCTGGCGGTATCGAAAAACGTAAAGACGGCCAACGGACTGGGGCTCGCGGTCATTTTCGTGCTCGCGTGCACGCTGCCGATCAACTACGCCCTACAGACCTATGTCCTGCAGCCGGGCGCGCTGAAGTGGCTCGGCGCGGAATTCGCGGACGTGGACCTGAGCTTCCTCAGTTTCATCCTCTTCATCGCGGTCATCGCCGCCTTCGTGCAACTGGTCGAGATGATTGTAGAAAAGTTCCTGCCGGCGCTGTATGCATCGCTCGGCATTTTCCTGCCGCTGATTGCCGTGAACTGCGCCATTCTCGGCGCGTCGCTCTTCATGCAGCAGAAAGAATTCGCTTCCTTCGGCGAGGCGGAGGTCTATGCGCTGGGCTCCGGTATCGGCTGGTACCTGGCTATCGTCGCACTGGCCGCCATCCGGGAAAAGATGAGCTACAGCAATATCCCGGCGCCGCTCAAGGGGACGGGCATCGCGTTCATCACCGTCGGTATGATGGGTATGGCGTTTATGGCATTTATGGGCATTCAGTTATAGGAGGAGAAGCATATGATCAAGATTACCGTATTGGCATCCGCCCTGGTGATTGTCGTAGTGACGCTCGTACTGGTGGCGCTGCTGCTCTTCGTCAAGGACAGGATTACGCCCAAAGGCACCGTCCGCATCAACATCAACGACGGCAAGAAAGAACTGGATGCCGCCCCCGGCGGGAACCTGATGGCAACCCTCGCCGAGCATAAGATTTTCCTCCCTTCCGCCTGCGGCGGCAAGGCCAACTGCGGCCAGTGCAAGGTGCAGGTGTTCGAAGGCGGCGGAGAAATCCTGCCCACCGAAACCGGCTTCTTCAACCGCAAGCAGATCAAGGAAGGCTGGCGGCTGGGCTGCCAGGTCAAGGTGAAGGACAACCTCAAGATTCAGGTCGCCGAGAGCGCCCTGAGCGTCAAGAAACTCGAATGCGAGGTCATTTCCAACGAGAACGTGGCCACCTTTATCAAAGAATTCACGGTCCGGCTGCCGGAAGGCGAAGAACTGGAATTCAAGAGCGGGGAATACATCCAGATCGACATTCCGGCCTACGAGGCGGACTTCTCCGATATGGGCGTCGCTCCCGTGTATATGGGCGATTGGGAGAAGTACGGCATTACTTCCCTGAAATTCAAGAACACCGAGCCTACGGTGCGGGCCTATTCGATGGCTTCCTATCCGGGAGAGAAGGGCATCATCAAGCTCAATGTGCGTATTGCCACGCCCCCGTTTGACAGGACGCAGCCGAAGGGTGTGTTCAAGTTTGTTCCGGGCGTGCCGCCGGGCATCGCTTCCACCTATATATATTCCCTGAAACCCGGGGACAAGGTGATGATCAGCGGTCCCTTCGGCGAGTTCCTCCTGCCGGAGAACGACCCGGAGGAGATGGAGTATATCTTCGTGGGCGGCGGGGCCGGCATGGCGCCCCTGCGCAGCCATATCATGCAGCTTTTCAAGACGCTCAAGACCAGGCGCAAGGTGCACTTCTTCTATGGCGCGCGTGCGCTGGTGGAGGCCTTCTACCTGGAAGACTTCGCCGAAATCGAGCGCGAGTTCCCGAATTTCAAGTTCCACCTGGCCCTGGACCGTCCGGATCCCGAAGCGGACAAGGCGGGAGTGGCGTACACCGCGGGCTTTGTGCACAATGTGATGTACGAGACCTACCTGAAGGACCACGAGGCGCCGGAGGACATCAAGTACTTTATGTGCGGTCCGCCGATGATGGTCAACTGTGTGAACCAGCTGCTGGATTCGCTGGGGGTCGCCCCCGAGAGCATTCTCTACGATAATTTCGGCGGTTAAACGGCGATTTTGTAAAAAAAAGAAGAAGAAACGTACAAATCTGTTGTGCGTTTCTTTTTTTGTATTG
>CACYHC010000024.1 GCA_902774145.1 uncultured Bacteroidia bacterium | reverse complement strand
GGAAGGTCCGCAAACCGTCAAGTTCGGCGTGCGCCGCCACGGATCGTCGGATGCAAGCACCTGGAAGCCGCTGAGCATTGTGCTTGCGCACCCCATCGCCTCGGTCTATACCTACGGCTCCTCTTATTGGGAGGGTAATAACAATGTAACCGTGGCGGGAAGTTACACCTTGAACAAGGTAGCCGCCAATACATGTGTGCAATACGGTGTCCGGTATTATGTGGACCTGGACAAAGACCGGGTGATTGATGAAGGCACGGAGACCCTTCTCACCGAAACAGTAACGGGGACGGGGAGCACTCCGCCGGCATATGTCCAGCTGTCTCTCACTACAGGTGTAGATGCTTCAACATCTTCCGAAACTCCTATCCGGTACTGGTTCTTCGTCCGCCTTTCCGGGAGTTCAGCCAGTCCCGACGCCCCGGGTACGGACGACCAATCATCGCGCGCCAGTGCGCGCCCGGCGTCTACCTTTGGCTTTGGAACGGCGAGCTATAGCAAACGTGTAGTGGTGTCATTCAGTCCATATTGTGAACACGATTCAGGCGGTTATGTTTCCCCCTTCCTGCCGGCTGCCGGTTATGTCTCCACCCTGGAGAATGGCATCGCCGGGCCGCTCTGCCAGAGTGGTTCGGCCTTGCTTGCGGGGGGGCATACCCTTACTTTCTCCTTCACCCCGGGCAGCGGCGATGACCATTATTCCGACGCAGACCATCCGCTTTCCGGCGTATTGTACAACAGTGTGTCGGATAGTCACGCCAGTTCCCTGCGCATCTATTCCAATTCCCTGGACGATTATATTGGTGCACCAGCCATTCCCGGTGTCCGGGTGAAACGGGCGTTATGTATGGTGGGCTATGTGATAGCTAATGAATTTTCGAGTAAGGTCACGGATCCGCATCCCACGATTTTTTATTCTACGTCGGACAAAGCGTTCAATACCCCGTCTGCCGCCAACAATTCAGATATTGAATTGGTGGTAGGAATGAGAAGGCGGGATGTGGGAGCCTCGTTTAACAATTATGATGAAGGCTATAATAATAAGTCCTTGCAACTGCATTTTGCCGATCAGAGGGTTACATTGAACACCTGGCCCAGCAATAAGACGCAGCAATATGAAGTCCGCATCCGTTATATTGTCTTTGACTACAAAAATTAATCCGGTACGCGTATGAAGAAGATAGAGACAAAATATGTATATACCGCCCCGTCACTGGACTGGAAGTCCCTGCTGGGCGCGTCGCTCTGCATCTCGTCGTTTTACGGTGCGGAGACAGCCGATATCGAAGATTCCGGGAACAATGTCGGATACGACGGTTGGGACTACGATTAACCGTCCCGGATGCTGCATTATAGCGCTCTTTATACTGATTGGCGCGGCAGCGTGCGGGCGGAGGGATATGCCCGCGCTTGGCGAAGAAGCAAAAAAGTCAGCGGTTAAGCTGACTTTTTTGCTTCTTAACCCATATTCCTTTCCCATCGAGGGCTTTTTAGGAAATATTGATTAAATTTGTAAGAACCCGTCAAATCGGGAATGAATAGTTATGGAAGATACGGGGAATATCGTTATTTACGAGTCCGAAGGTGGAGATGTCCGGCTGGATGTAAGGCTGGAGAATGAAACAGTTTGGCTTAGTCAAGAGCAGATGGCGGTGCTTTTCAATAAGTCACTTTCCACTGTCAACTATCACATCAACAATATCTTCAAGGAGGGTGAGTTGGATAAGGATATGGTTATTCGAAAAATTCGAATAACCTCTCCACTCGGTGCAGTTGAAGGATTATTTCAACAAAATGATGTGACCGTTTATAATCTGGATGTGATCATCTCAGTAGGTTACCGCGTTCATTCTATTGTAGGAACTCGTTTCCGTCAGTGGGCGACCAAACGCCTGCATGAGTACATCGTCAAAGGCTTTACGATGGATGACGAGCGACTGAAGCAACTCGGCGGTGGAGGTTACTGGAAAGAACTTTTGAACCGTATCCGTGATATCCGTGCCTCGGAGAAGGTGTTTTATCGGCAGATTCTGGACATCTATGCTACCAGCGTGGATTACGACCCCAAGGCCGATATGTCTATCGAGTTCTTCAAGAAAGTCCAGAACAAGATTCACTATGCCACTCACGGCCAGACGGCAGCAGAAATCATTTACTCCAGAGCCGATGCTGAAAAGGAGTTTATGGGATTGACAACGTTCAAAGGGAATCGCCCCCACCTCTCAGACGCTGTAATTGCAAAAAACTACCTGAACGAGAAAGAGTTGCGTTCCCTTGGTCAATTAGTTTCCGGTTATTTGGATTTTGCCGAGCGCAAAGCCGAACGCCACGAACTCATGACCATGGCCGATTGGGCAAAACATCTGGACAACATCCTTACTATGAACGGCGAACAACTTCTCGTTGGATCTGGTTCCGTCAGTCATCAACAGGCAGTAGAAAAGGCTACGGATGAATATAAGAAATACCAGCAGCGCACCCTAAGTGATGTAGAACGAGCCTATCTCTACACCATCAAAATGCTGGAAGATAAAAGCGGACTAAAATCTCTCGACCGATGAAACGGATCCTTGCAGCGCTGCCCGCCGTCATCGTTTTGTTCGGCGCGGCAGCGTGCGGGCAGAGGGACTATCTCCCCGCTGCGCCGGATTACACCGACCCTGTGATGTGGATTACCGCCGGCAGCGACAGCACGGACACGGGCGCCGACATTTTCTATGTCGTCTCCACCTGGGAAACCGACTGGACTGCGCCGGACGGCCGCCCCTGCCACTATGCTGACGTCTGGAATCCCGTTCACCGGGAGCATATGGCCACGGAAATCAACCGGGTGGCGGCCTATATGTCGCCGGGCAACCGGTTTTATGCGCCTTTTTACCGGCATACCACTATCGACGCCTGGGAGACGGGCGACGAACGGGTGGTCCGCGAACGCACGCGTCTTGCGGTAGAGGATGTCTGCGCGGCCTTCGACCATTTCATCGCCGGGCGGGACACCACGCGTCCGCTGATTGTCGCGGGCTTCAGCCAGGGCGGCCTGGCCGTCGTAGAACTGCTCAAGCACATGCAGGACGAGACTTACGCCCGGTTGGCCGCCGCCTATGTGCTGGGCTATAAGGTGACCGCCGCGGACATGGCGCAGTGCAGCCATATCGTTCCGGCGGCAGGGGAGGAGGACACCGGTGTCACCATCTGCTACAATACCGTCAAGGACGTGAAATATGTCAAGTTCTTCACTGCCTCCGACATCTGCATCAACCCCGTGAACTGGCACACTGACGCCACGCCGGCCGCGCTGCACGACAGCATCACCGTCACGGTATCCCCGCAGTACCACGTGCTGGTGGTCAGCGGCTACAGCGGGGCGGAATACCCTCCCTACAAGGACCTCATCAACGTGGGGGACATCCACAGCTGCGAGCCCTGGCTCTACAGCGACTGCCTCCAGGCCAACATCGCCCGCCGCTCCCGCGCCTGGCGAAAGAAGCAATAATTCGAAAGCGGTTCTTGGGGATTACACGCTGCCTGTCGCAGGCGGCGGCAGCCAAAGGGGCAAACTTTTGCCCGAAATCGACTGTTTTCTCGCAAAAATGTGCCCCCGAGGGCAAACTTTTCCTCAAAAACCCTTGATTTCTCGAAAAATAGTGCCCTTTCGGATAAGGGGGCAGCGCCCCCTCAAGGCGGAGAAGCAAGAAAGTCAGCCTTTCTGGCTGACTTTCTGCTTTGTAGCGGGAGGAGGACTAACCCGCACTGTATGTGCGGCTTTTCCTCCTGGCGCCTCGGCAATGTGAGCCGGGCTCCCATTGCTCTCGGCTGCTGCGTCGGTTCGAACCTAACGGTTCTCGTCCTCCCCATACGAAAAAAACGGCTGCCAAAAGGCAACCGTTTTTTCCGTGTAGCGGGAGGAGGACTCGAACCTCCGACCTCCGGGTTATGAGCCCGACGAGCTACCGACTGCTCTATCCCGCGGTATTGTGGCTGCAAAGGTAGGAATTATTTTCGAATTTCCAAAACCGGCTGCAAAATCAACTTCCTGCGCCGGATCGTCAGCGTCCAGCGCGGCGCCTCGAAGGTCTTGCCGCCCAGCGTCACCGTCCCCCTCGGTTCCCGCGCGAATCGCTCCAGCAGGGCGGTCAGTTTCCCCAGCGTCTGCACACTGAACCCATAGGGCTCCAGATGATGCCAGAGCAGGTATTTCCAATGCCTGAAGCCCAGCAGAAAGTCCACGTCGACGCCCTTCTCCTTCCGTGCGGCCGCCTGCGCTTCGAACGCTTTCCAGTACTCTTCGGCGATCGCGCTGCCTTCGGCGAAATGCCCGATATCCTGCGTCAGCGTACGAATCAGCGAGGGGTTGAGCTGCTCCAGCAGGGGAATGACCTCGCCGCGCAGGACATTGCGCCGGCAGCCGTTCTCGGCATTGCTGCTGTCTTCGCGCCAGGACAGGCCTTCCTTCTGCATCCACGAGGCGATTTCCCTGCGCTCCACGCCCAGCAGGGGCCGTAGCAGCGGGATGTCGCCCGCCCCGGGGACGCAGCCTTTCTCCGCCATTGCGCTCAGGCCGCGCAGCCCGCAGCCGCGCATCAGGTTCAGCAGCAGCGTCTCGGCATTGTCGTTGGCATTGTGGGCGACGGCCACCGCCTCGAAGCCAGAAAATCCGCTTCCCGACAACTCCGGCGCCGTTCCCCGGCAGAGGGCGGCGAACCAGTCATAGCGCAGGTCGCGCGCCGCCATCTCGATGGAAACGCCCCGTTCTTCCGCATAGGCGGTGGTGTCAAACTGCCGTACGAAGCAGGGGAGTCCGCGGTCCCGGCAGGCGGCGCGCACGAAGGCCTCGTCGCCGTCACTTTCCGCACCGCGCAGGCGGAAATTGCAGTGGGCGACGGCAAAAGAGGCCCCCGGGAACAGCCTGGGGGCCCTATGCATCAGGTACATCGAATCGATGCCGCCGCTTACCGCAAGAAGGATCATTTCTTGTTGGCAATCATCCAGGTAAAGTTGACGGAGAGGAATTCCTTGAACTGTACCTTGCCGAAGGCGTTACCCTCCGGAATGTCATCGAACTCGACGAACGGGTCATAGATGAGCCAAGTACTCAGGCCAATTTTGAACAGTTTGGAAATCATCCAACTGATTTTGTTGTCCCAGTTCACGCGAATCGGGAATCCGGAATAACGCGGCCGGTTGATATAGTCGTAAAAGAGCACCAACTGCGTCTCCACGAAGAACTTGTCGTTGACGGAAGCGCTGGCGTTCGCCTTGACCTGCGCACCGAACTGGAAGAGGACAGGGCGGTACAGCCCCTGCGCGGCATCGATGACCGGCATGCCATAAGTCTTCCGCAGGCTGTTCCGTTCATCGAGACAGACGACCATACCTCCCGTCAGCGGGGCCAGGTTGATATTGAACCACTGATTGGGGGTCCACTGCATACCCAGCGCCAGATTCAGGTAGGCGGGAGAGAAAAAGGCGGACTTCAGATTGTCGCCATACCACTTCTCGTTCGCATCCTGTTTGTATGCGCCCCAGGTATCGGAAAACTGGCTCTTGAAATCCAGTCCGGCCGTATAATCCCACTTACTGTCCTTGCTGGTCTTGTAGGCGAACTTGCTTTCCAGATAGATGCGGTCCGTGCTCTTCTGCAGGATGTTGGGCTTGTCCGCCGACCAGAAAAAGCCATAATCCATCTGCAGGCGGTTGTCCCACTTGGTAAGGTCTTTGGCATAATTGATCTTCCCGTCCAGGCTTGCGGCCAGCGAGACGGTATTATAGCCGCCCGCCGCCCAGTTGACCAGTCCGGTCTGGCTGAACCCCAGGTCCACCATGAGGGACCTCGTCCAATACACGGGCTTGGCCGGCGCCGCCGGTTCCACGGGCGCCCCGGCAATCGTCTTCACGGCCTCCTCGGCCGCCCCCGCCGGATTCTGCGCATACACCCCCGTTCCCAATACACTTAGAGCTAAAAAAGCTATTACAGATTTTTTCATATTAATAAGAAATTGCAAAAACAACACGCTGATGCGACGGCTTCCCGGAGTAGATATCGCGCCCCTCCTCCTCGCAGACATAACTGTCCACGGGAATACAACGGATGGTCGCCTTCGTCTCATCCTTGATCGCCTGCTCCGTCTCGGCGGTACCGTCCCAATGACAAAGCAGGAACTTCCCGGACTGAATCTTCTCCTTGAACTCGTCCCAACTGTCACACTTCTCCACATTCGCCTCGCGGAACGCAAGCGCCTTATTGTAAATATTCTGCTGGATCTCTCCCAACAGCGCCGAAATATGCGCCTCGATGCCCTCGAGCGCCATCGTCTCCTTCTCGAGTGTATCGCGCCGCGCCACTTCCACAGTACCCGCGGCGAGGTCGCGCGCCCCCATCGCCAGCCGCACGGGAACACCTTTCAGCTCCCATTCGGCGAACTTGAAGCCCGGCCGGAGCGTATCGCGGTCGTCGATTTTGACAGAATGTCCGAGCGCCTCGAGCCCCGCCTTGACCTGCGCCATCTTCTCCAGCACGGCCGCCATCTCTTCGGGGGTCTTGAAAATCGGCACCATCACCACCTGGATCGGCGCGAGCGCAGGCGGCAGGACCAGGCCGTTGTCGTCGCCGTGCGCCATGATGAGCGCGCCCATCAACCGGGTGCTCACTCCCCAGGAAGTCGCCCACACATACTCCTCCTTGCCTTCCTTGTTGGTAAAGGTCACATCGAAGGACTTGGCGAAATTCTGCCCGAGGAAATGCGACGTTCCCGCCTGCAGCGCCTTCCCGTCCTGCATCATCGCCTCGATAGTGAGGGTGTCCAGGGCGCCGGCGAAGCGCTCGTTGGGGCTCTTGTGCCCGACGATGACCGGAAGGGCCATCACCTCGCGGGCGAAGCGGGCATAGACCTGCACCATCTCGTTCGCCTTGGCTTCCGCCTCGGCGGCGGTAGCGTGGGCGGTATGCCCCTCCTGCCAGAGGAATTCGGCGGTACGCAGGAACAGGCGCGTACGCATTTCCCAGCGCACGACATTGCACCACTGGTTGCAGAGCAGCGGCAGGTCGCGCCAGGACTTGATCCAGTTCTTATAGGTACTCCAGATAATGGTCTCCGAGGTGGGCCGGACAATCAGCTCCTCTTCCAGTTTCGCCTCCGGGTCCACGATCACGCCCTTCCCGTCCGGGTCGTTCATCAGCCTGTGGTGCGTCACGACGGCACATTCCTTCGCAAATCCCGCCACGTGCTCGGCCTCGCGGCTGAAAAAGGACTTGGGGATAAACAGCGGAAAATAAGCGTTCTGCACGCCCGTCTTCTTGAACATCCCGTCCAGCACGGACTGCATCTTCTCCCAAATGGCATAACCGTAGGGCTTGATGACCATACAGCCGCGGACCGCCGACTGCTCGGCCAGGTCCGCCTTCAGGGCGAGGTCATTGTACCATTGTGAATAATTTTCTGAGCGACTGGTAACTTCTTTTGCCATACTTTTTTTACGGATTTTCCGTGATTTTTTCTTTAATTTGCATCTGCACGCCTTGTCCGGAGTTTTTTCGGCACAATCGTTGCGGATGCAAAGATATAATTTTTTGTTGAAAGGAGGTAAACTATGCAACGCAGCCTGATCTTTATCCTGCCGGTCCTGGTCCTCGCCACCGCTTGCGGAACCTATTCCGGCTACACTTCACAGCAGCGCTACGCGGACGGCATATACACCCGTTACGCCGCGCAGGAAGACCCGCGCCCCCTTTACAGCGTCGATGACTTCGACGCGATGGCCCGCCGCAACCTCGCGGCCAAACAAAAGAACGGTACGGCTTCCCGCGATACCGTCTATGTCGTCCTGGAGGACAACCGCACCGATTATGCCTGGAACGCCTTCGTGTTCGGCTCTCTGTTCTATCCGGCCTGGTATTACGGTCCCTGGCGTTACGGCTTCCGGCATTACTATCCCTGGCGCTATTATGATCCCTGGTACTACGACGCCTGGGTCTGGAACGACCCCTGGTACTACCGTCCCTGGCATTACGACCCGTGGTACTACCGCCCGTACCATCCCCATCACGGCTATGTGCCGGCCCCGGCCCGCCCCCGTCACACGGACGGTCCGCACTTCGGCGGCGGCCACGGAAGGCGTCCCGGTTCCTCCTACGGCCATATGGACGGCCGTCCGGCGCCGCACGGTTACGGCTCGGCGGGGATCTCGTCCTTCGGCGGCGGCTCCGGTAGGTCCGCTTCCAGCGGCAGCAGTTACGGCAGCAGCAGCGGTTCCCGCTCCGGCGGCGGCTACAGCAGCGGCGGCTCTCACAGTAGCGGAAGCTCCTCCTCCAGCAGCGTAAACAACACCCGCGGCTACAACTTCAGAAGCAGCGGCGGCAGCAGCAGTAGCAGCAGCTCCTCCTCTTCTTCTTCCGGCAGTTCCCGGGGCTACAACTCCTCGTCGAGCAGCAGCTCCTCCTCCTCGCGGAGCTACAATTCCGGCAGCAGCCGTTCCTCCTACGGCGGAAGCTCCTCTTATGGCGGCGGCTACAGCGGCGGCTACGGCGGCGGTTCTCACTCGGGTGGCGGCAGCAGCCACGGCGGCGGCCGCAGGTAAAAAATGATAAGAACTATGAAAAGGATAATTATTACTATAGGTATAGCCGCCTCGGCCACCCTGCTGACGTATGCGCAGAGCGACGTGACCTTCGCCGAGCGCCTCGGCGCCAATCAGTATTACGGCACCGCCCGCACGATGGGTATGGGCAACGCGGTGACGGCCGTCGGCGGCGACCTCGGCACCATCGGCATCAATCCTGCCGGTTCCGCGGTCTTCAACTACGGCCAGGTGGAAATCTCCCCGGGCCTGAGCATCACTGCCGGGCAGCCCCAGGCGCGCTTCGCCCTGCCTTCCGCCGGCTTCTCCCTGTGCTTCGACACCGGCCGCCGCGAAGGCCTGCGCAACGTCACCTTCTCCTTCGTGAACAACGTGACGAACAACTACCTGGAGTCCTGGAACGCCTCCTATCAGTCGGACGGCACCTCGTTCTTCGCGAATGCGGCCGCTGCCGCGAAGGGCATCCGCTCGGCGGACCTCGCCTCGGCTTCCGCCTATGACTACCCGGACCTGGACTGGGCCCTCATCTCCGCCTACCAGGGCAAAATGATGGGCGGCTACGGCATCGACGGGGTCTATCTCGCCAACAATGAACTCCTGGCGGAAAAGGACGGACAGACCTATCACTATGTGCCCGGAACCCTGAACCAGTTCTCGGAAATCAGGCGCTATGGCACCAAAAACGATATGGTCTTCAACCTGGCCTTCAACATGAGCGACCGCTTCTACTTCGGCTTCAACCTCGGCGTTCCCATTATCCGCTACAATTACGACGAGGTCTTCACCGAGTCGCCGGTAGACCGGGAGCAGTTCCCGATCGTCTTCAAGACGTCCACCGGGCAGGAATACACGGCCCTCTTCAACTCCGCCAAGTACGGCTACTCCTATGCGTCCACGACGGTAGGCGTCTATGCCAAGGCCGGCCTGCTGTGGCGTCCGCTGGATTTCCTGCGCATCGGCGCGGCCATCCAGACCCCCGTCGCCTACGGCATCAGTGAACGGTACGCGAACAATGTCTCCAGCCTCTTCGTCGGCGACGAAGGCTCGGTCCGGGGCAACGCCTCGTCGCCGCGGGGAAGCTACGACTACAACTTCCGGGGGCCCTGGCGTTTCAACGTGGGTATGACCTGGACCATCGGACAGTGGGCGCTGCTCAGTGCCGATTACGAAATGGCCGCCTTCGGCCGGACGCGCTACAGCGAGAAGTCCCGTTACGCCGGAGAGGATTATTTCAGCGATTCCAACAAGGCCATTTCCCTGTTCCTGGGCCGTCAGCACGCCCTGCGCCTCGGCGCGGAGGTGCGTCCGCTGCCCGGATTCGCGATTCGCGCGGGCTACACGCTCACCGGTTCGCCCGAGCGGATTTACACCGACAATCTCGGCCAGAGCGTCGACGTCTACGAATACTACGCGGACTGGAACGCCTTCGATACGGGCCTGCGCACCCTCAAGGGCTTCCGCTACAAGAACAGCCCGACCTGGTCCGCTTCCTTCGGTCTGGGCTGGTCCAGCCAGGGTTCTATCTTCGTCGATGCGGCCGTTCGTTTCAATTCATTTCCTACTTACACATATTTTCCGTACCTTTACGGCGATTATGCAGCCGTCGATAAGGACAACCGCCCCCTGCCCGACGCCTCTTCACCGAGGCTGAGCATCAACAGGGGCCTTTGGGACCTGACCGTAACCGTCGGCTGGCGTTTTTAAGGTATGAAGTTAACAGCTAGAGAAATGGCAGAAGCGCTGGGCGGTTTCGTCGAGGGCAACCCCGATGAAACCGTCACTTCCTTTGCCAAGATAGAACACGGAAAGAAGGGGCAGCTCTGCTTCCTCGCCAATATGAAATACGAGCATTACCTCTATGACAGCAACGCGTCGGTGATGCTCGTCGCGGCGGATTTCAAGCCCCGGGGACCGATTCCCGAGGGGATGACGCTCGTGCGCACCCCGAACCCCTACGATGCGCTGGCGCAACTGCTCGCCTACGTCAAGAACAAGAAAAAGCAGTTCCGCCGCCACCGCGGCCGCTGCCGGATTGCCTGGAGCGCGAAGCTCGGCAAACGCGTCTGGGTGGGCGATTTCGTCACCATCGGCGCGAAAACGCAAATCGGCGACAATACGCGCATCTGCGACAACGTGACGATCGGCGCGAACGTGAAAATCGGCAGCGAATGCATCATTTACCCCGGTGCGGTGCTGTTCGCCGATACGGTGGTGGGCGACCGCTGCATCCTGCACGCGGGCTGCATCATCGGCGACGACGGCTTCGGCAACGTGCGGCAGGAGGACGGCAGCTGGAAGAAAATCGAACACCTGGGCAACGTGGTGATCGGCAACGATGTGGAAATCGGTTCGAACGCCACCGTGGACAAGGCGCCGATGGAATCCACCATTGTGGGCAACGGCGCCCGCATCGACAACCTCTGCGTCATCGCGCACAATGTCAAGGTGGGTGAGAACGTGGCGATGGCGGCCCAGTGCGGGATTGCCGGCTCCACCGAAATCGGCGACCGCTGTATCCTGGCGGGCCAGGTGGGTGTCATCGGGCATCTGAAGATTGCTCCGGACACCACCTTCTGCGCGCAGAGCGGTGTGATCGGCAACATCAAGGAGAGCGGCGGCGTCTATGTCGGCGCGCCCGCCATCAAGCACCGGACCTTTATGAAGGCCTATGCCAAATTCAAGAAGACCGGGGAAGAGTAGATGAAACAGCGCACGTTAACGCGGGAATACCGCTTCGAGGGTAAAGGGCTTCATACCGGAAAGACCGTACATATGACCGTGGGACCCGCGCCGGAGAACACCGGCGTGCGTTTCCTGCGTACGGATCTCGGGGAGGACGCCTGTGTGGACGCCCGGGCGGAAAATGTCTCGCGGACGGCGCGCAGTACGATGCTCTCCTGCGGGCAGGCCTCCGTGCGGACCATCGAACACCTGCTTTCCGCCCTGACCGGCCTGGGCATCGACAATGCCCTGGTGCGCCTGGACGGGCCGGAAGCGCCGATTCTGGACGGCAGCGCGGCGCCCTATGTGGACGCCTTCGCCCCGGACGGCGCCGTGGAACAGGACGCGGAGCGCAAATGGCTGGAACTCAGCGGGGAAGTGCTTGTGGAAGACAAGAAATCCGGCGCTTACCTGCGCATTACGCCGGCGGAAGAACCTTCCTTCGACGTGACCGTCGATTTCAACTCCCGCGTGCTGGGCGTACAGCGGGTGCACTGGGACCCTTCCGTGGATTACGCGACGCAGGTCGGCCCCTGCCGGACCTTCTGCTTCTTCCACGAAATCAAGCGCCTGGCGATGCTGGGGATGATCAAGGGCGGAGACCTGGAAAACGCCGTCGTGGTGGTGGAGAAGCCCGTTCCCGCGTGGCGTTCCCGCCTCCTGGCCTGGCTTTTCCGTCTGCCGGAACTGGCGCAGATGCCCGCGGACGGCGGTTATATGGCCCGGGGCGGCCTGCGCTTCCCGGACGAATGCGGCCGGCACAAACTGCTGGACGTGCTGGGTGACCTGCGGCTCTGCGGCGGTTTCCTCAAAGCGCGCGTAGAGGCCTTCAAACCGGGCCACCGCATCAATACCCTCACAGCAAAAGAAATCAGTAAAAATCTCAGATAATGGCGAAAATTCATCCGCTGGCGTCGGTTCATCCGGGCGCCAGGCTTGCAGAAAACGTAGAAGTAGGACCCTATGCCTTCATTGACGACAATGTGGAAATCGGCCCCGGAACCAAGGTGCTCAACCACGCGACGATTTATTCCTATGTAAAAATCGGGGCGGACTGTACCGTGTTCCCCGGCGCCGTCGTGGGCGCCATTCCCCAAGACCTGAAGTTCGAAGGGGAGGTGACCTGGGTGGAAATCGGCGACCGCGTCAACATCCGCGAATGCGCCACCATCAACCGCGGCACAAAGGCCAGCGGCAAGGGCGTGACCAAGGTCGGCAATGACGTGCTGATTATGTCCTACGTGCATATCGCACACGACTGCCAGGTGGGAAATCACTGTATTCTCGTCAGTTACGTAGGCATTGCCGGCGAGACGGACGTAGAGGACTGGGCCATTATCGGCGGCGGCACCAAGGTGCACCAGTTCAGCCATATCGGGCGTCACGCGATGGTCGGCGGCATGTCGGCCGTGAACAAGGACATCCCGCCCTATTCGATCTGCGGGCGCGTGCCCATCTGCTACGCGGGCATCAACATCGTCGGTCTGCGCCGCCGCGGCTTCGACTCCAACGTCATCCGCAACATCAAGGACATCTACGATACCATTTACTACCAGGGGTACAACATCTCCGATGCCTGTGCGCGCGTCGAGGAGGGCTTCCCGCCTTCGGAGGAGCGCGACGCCATCCTTACCTTCATCCGCAATTCGAAACGCGGTATCGTCCGCGCCGACGACCTGGAGCGCGGGAAGGGCGCCATCGAATAGCCCTTGCTGCTTTCCACCGCATATTTTCCGCCCGTTTCGTATTTCGCGCTGCTCGCGCGTGCGGAAGGGGCGGTTTACATCGACGCGGGCAGCCACTATGTCAAGCAGAGCTGGCGCAACCGCTGCCGGATCCTGACGGCGGCGGGTCCGGCGGACCTGAACGTGCCGGTGGTGCACGGTGACGACCTTTTCCATACGCCTGTCGGCGAGGTGCGCGTCGATTATTCGACCCCCTGGCTGCCGAAAACGCAGCGCGCCATCGCCACCGCCTACGAGGGTTCGCCTTTTTTCCTGTATTACCGCGATGCGCTCTGGGAACTGCTGGAGCGGCGGCCGGAAACGCTTTTTGCGCTGAACCTGAGTCTGATCCGCTTTTTCTGTGCGAAAATCGGCATTGCGCCGGTGCTGGAACCGCTTCCGGATTTTGTGCCGGCGGGGGAGTGGCCGCAGGATTACCGGGAAGCGCTGCACCCCAAACGACCGGACAGCGCGGGGGTGGAACTCCGCCCCTACTGGCAGGTCTTCAGGGACCGCTTCGGCTTCGTCCCGGGGCTCTCGGTTATGGATTTGCTCTTCAACGAAGGGCCGGAAAGCCTTTGTTTTCTCAAATAGTTTTCCTACCTTTGCATGCGTGTTGGAGAAGAGAGGCCGCCAGGGTCTCTCTTTTTCGTAGCGGATTTTGTGCAATGGAAAGACAAAAATTTGAACAAATCGCGTCCGCAGCGGCGCAGGAGCGGGGTTGTACCCTCGTGGAAATCCTTTTTAACGACGACGACAATGTCTTCGAACTGACCCTCGACAAAGAGGGCGGTGCGGACCTGGAAGACTGCGAGGCGGTACACCGGGCCATCCTCTCCGCCTTCGACCGGGATGTGGAAGACTATTCGCTCACCGTGGGCTCCGCCGGCATCAGCGCCGAGGAGGCCGATGAACTTTTGAAAACAATAAAAGATTAAATACAGTTATGGAGAAAGAGAAACCTATCACCCTCATTGACGCCTTCAAGGATTTCAAGGAGGAAAAGAACATCGACCGCCCCGTGATGATGGGCGTACTCAAAGACGTGTTCCTGACGCAGATTGCCAAGACCTTCGGGTCCTCCGACAATTTTGACGTCATCGTGAACGTGGACAAGGGAACCTGCGAGATTTACCAGAACTTCGACATCGTGGAAGAGGTGGAGAATCCCAACGCGGAGATGACCCTCGAGCAGGTCAAGGCCGACAGCGGCGACGACGACTACGAAATCGGCGACCAGTACGCAAAGAAACTGAGCCTTGCCTCCTTCGGCCGCCGCGGCATCCTGAACATCCGCCAGAACCTCCAGGGCCGCATCATGGACATCGAGAAGGCGAACGTCTACAAGAAGTACTCCGACAAGGTGGGCGAACTCTTCGGCGGAGAGGTCTACCAGGCCTGGTCCAAGGAAGCGCTGGTGCTCGACGAGGACGGCAACGAACTGCACCTGCCCAAGTCCGAGCAGATTCCCGGCGAACGATTCAAGAAGAGCGACAACATCCGCGCCATCATCAAGAGCGTGGAGATGCGTAACAATACCACTCCGTACATCACCCTGTCCCGCGTGAGCCCCGAATTCCTCGAGCGGCTCTTCGAGCAGGAGGTCCCCGAGATTGCCGACGGCCTCATCACCGTGAAGAAGGTGGTGCGCGTGCCCGGCGAGCGGGCGAAGGTGGCCGTCGAGTCCTATGACGACCGCATCGACCCGATCGGCGCCTGTATCGGCGTGAAGGGCGGCCGCATCCTGGGCATCGTGCGCGAACTGCGCAACGAGAACATCGACGTGATTCAGTGGACGCAGAACCCGCAGCTGATGATTCAGCGCGCGCTGAACCCCGCCCGCGTCTCCTATATCGATATGGGCGAGCCCGGCGACAAGGTGAAGGTGTTCATGCTGCCGGAAGAGGTGAAGAAGGGCATCGGCCGCGGCGGTTGCAACGTGCAGCTTGCGGGTATGCTCGTGGACCGCGAAATCGAAGTCTGGCGTGAGCTCCCGAAGGATGCCGCCGACGACGAGGAGGACGTGCTCCTGAGCGAGTTCTCCAACGAAATCGACCAGTGGGTGATTGACCGCCTGGAGGCCATCGGCTGCGATACCGCGAAGAGCGTGCTCGCCCTTTCCGCGGAGGACATCGCCAAGCGTGCCGACCTCGAGGATGAGACCGTGGAGGAAGTGCTGCAGATTTTGCGTGCCGAGTTTGAATAATCGTTGCAAGGAGTCCCTATGGCAGAAATACGGATCAATAAACTTTTACGACAATACAACATCGGCCTCCAGGACCTGGTGAGTTTTCTGCGCAAGCAGGGAGCGGACGTGGAGGACGACAACCCCAACGCCAAGGTTTCCGACGAGTACATTCCCGCGCTGGACAAGCAGTTCGGCAAGGACCTGGAAATGAAGGAAGCGGCGGAGAAGGTGGATATCAAGATGGCGGAAATCCTGGAGAAGAGCGGCCGCAAGAGCGCCTCTTCCCGTTCGTCCGCTCCCGAAGAAGAGGAGCCCGAGCCGGAGACCGTCGTCAACATCAAGAGCAATATCTTCACGCCTGCCCCTGCACCGGCCCCCGAGCCGGAGCCGGTCGTGGAACCCGAGCCCGCTCCCACTCCTGAACCGGAGCCGGTCGTGGAACCGGAACCGGTGGCGGAACCCGAACCCGAGCCGGTCGTGGAACCCGAGCCCGCTCCCGCCCCCGAGCCGGAGCCGGTCGCGGAGCCCGAGCCGGTGGCGGAACCGGAACCGGAACCCGTAGCTGAGCCGGAGCCTGCCCCCGCCCCCGAACCGGACCCGGTGGCGGCCCCTGCGCCCGCAGCGGCGGCAGCCGCGTCGGCATCGCCGTTCACGGTGGTGGGGAAAATCGACCTCAGCCAGTTCGAGAAGAAACCCAAGCCCAAGCGCGAGCGCATCAGCAAGGGCACGCAGAAGGTGGACGTGGCGAAGGCCGGCGCTTCCATCGACCGCAACCCGAACAAGAAGAACAGCAAGCAGCAGGCACAGCAGCAACCTTCCGGAAAGGGCCGCAAACGCGACCGCGTGAAGACCGTGCTGACCGAAGCGGAGCTCGAAGAACAGCGCAAGGAAATCCAGAAGCAGGTCAAGGAGACCTACGCCCGGATGAACGAGGGCAAGAAGAGCAACTTCGGCGCGAAGTACCGCAAGGAGAAGCGCGAACTGGCCGCCCAGCGCAGCGCGGAGGAGATGGAACTCGCCGCCGCTGAACAGAAAGTGCTGAAGGTGACCGAGTTCGTGACGGTGAACGACCTGGCGACCCTGATGAACAACACCCCGGTGGTGAAAGTCATCGGCGCGTGTATGAGCCTGGGCCTGATGGTGTCCATCAACCAGCGGCTCGACGCGGAAGCCCTCGTGCTCGTGGCGGAGGAATTCGGCTACAAGGTGGAATTCGTGACCGCCGAGACTTCCGAAGAAATCGCCGCGCAGGCCGAGGACCGTCCGGAAGACCTGGTGGAGCGTCCGCCGATCATTACGGTGATGGGCCACGTGGACCACGGTAAGACCTCGCTGCTCGACTACATCCGCAAGACCAACGTGATTGCGGGCGAGGCGGGCGGTATCACCCAGCACATCGGCGCCTACAGCGTCAAACTGGAAGACGGCCGCAGGATTACTTTCCTGGATACTCCGGGTCACGAGGCGTTTACCGCCATGCGTGCCCGCGGTGCCCAGATGACCGACCTTGCGATCATCATCATCGCAGCGGACGACGCCGTGATGCCCCAGACCGTGGAGGCCATCAATCACGCGCAGGCTGCCGGTGTTCCTATGGTTTTCGCTATCAATAAGATAGATAAGGCCGGCGCGGATCCGGAAAAGATTCGCCGCCAGCTCTCTGAAATGAATATCCTCGTCGAAGACTGGGGCGGCAAGTACCAGTGCCAGGAGATTGCGGCGAAGAAGGGGACAGGTGTGGACAAACTCCTCGAAAAGGTGCTCCTCGAAGCCGATATGCTGGAACTCAAGGCGAATCCCAACAAGAACGCCGTGGGTGCCGTCATCGAGTCTTCCCTGGACAAGGGCCGCGGGTATCTCGCGACGGTGCTCGTCCAGCAGGGAACCCTGCACGTGGGCGACGTGATGCTCAGCGGGGCCTTCTACGGCCGCGTCAAGTCGATGTTCAACGAGCGCGGACAGAAAGTCACCGAAGCGGGCCCTTCGACGCCGGTATCGGTGCTGGGCCTGAGCGGCGCTCCCGCCGCCGGCGAGAAGTTCAACGTGATGGACGACGAGAAGGAAGCCAAGAGCATCGCCGCCAAGCGCGAGCAGCTCATCCGCATCCAGGGCATCAAGACCCAGAAGCATATGACGCTCGAGGAAATCGGCCGCCGTATCGCCATCGGCAACTTCAAGGAACTCAACGTCATCGTCAAGGGTGACGTGGACGGCTCCGTGGAAGCGCTCTCCGATTCGCTCATCAAGCTCTCCACCGAGGAGGTGAAGGTGAACGTGATTCACAAGGCGGTGGGTGGCATTTCCGAGTCCGACGTACTGCTGGCCGAGGCCTCCGACGCCGTTATCATCGGCTTCCAGGTGCGTCCTTCCGTCGATGCGCGCAAGGCCGCCGACCGCGAGGGCATCGAAATCCGCCTCTACTCGGTCATCTACGACGCCATCAACGAGGTGAAGGACGGTATCGAGGGTATGCTCGAGCCGGAGAAGAAGGAAGAGGTCATCGGTACGGCCGAGGTCAAGCAGGTCTTCAAGATCAGCAAGGTCGGCACCATCGCCGGTTCGCTGGTGCGCGACGGCAAGATGGTGGCCAAGAGCCAGGCCCGCCTCATCCGCGACGGTATCGTGATTTATACCGGCGAACTCTCGTCCCTGCAGCGCGGCAAGGATGCCGCCAAGGAAGTGAACACCGGTCTGGAGTGCGGTATCGGCATCGCCAACTTCAACGATATCAAGGAAGGTGACGTTATCGAGGCCTTCCACATCGTGGAAATCAAGCGGACGCTGTAGCGGATATGGGTCTTGTCGGCACCCTGGCGGTCATCCTGATCGCCGCAGGCGTATTTACCATTGTATCAAAGGCTCTCAAACAGCCTTTGATACTGGGTTATATCGTCGCCGGCTTCATCGTGAGCCCCAACCTGGGCCTGTTTTCCGGGCTGTCGAAGGAGAATGTCACGGAGTGGTCCGACATCGGTATCATCTTCCTGCTCTTCGCCCTCGGTCTGGAATTCAGCTTCCGCAAGCTCCTGAAAGTGGGCAGCGGGGCGCTGATTACGGCGGGAACCCAGTGCATCGGTATGTTTACCCTGGGGATTGTCGTGGGCAACGCGATGTCCTGGACGATGATGGAAAGCATTTTCCTCGGGGGCATGCTCTCGATGTCCTCCACGGCCATCATCATCAAAGCCTACGACGAGATGGGGCTCAAGAAGAAGCCCTATGCCTCGCTGGTGTTCGGGGCGCTGGTGGTGCAGGACCTGATTGCCGTGCTCTTGCTGGTGCTCCTCTCGACGCTCGCCGTGTCGCAGAAATTCGCGGGCGGGGAGATGCTCTTCAGCCTTTGCAAACTGGCCTTTTTCATCGTCCTGTGGTTCCTGGTGGGCATTTATGTGATTCCTTCGCTGCTGCGCAGGGCGCACAAGTACCTCAACGACGAGATTCTGCTTCTCGTGAGCATCGGCTTGTGTTTTGCGATGGTCGTGGCCGCCGAAGCCGTGGGCTTTTCCTCCGCGCTCGGCGCGTTCGTGATGGGTTCCATCCTGTCGGAAACGCTGGAGGCGGAGCGCATCGAGCACAATATCGTCCCTATCAAGAACCTGTTCAGCGCGATTTTCTTCGTGTCGGTGGGGATGATGATCGACCCGTCGGTCATCGGCGCGCACTGGCTGCCGATTCTGGTCATTACGCTGACGGTGCTTGCCGGCGTCCTGGTGTTTTCCACCTCGGGCGCGCTGCTGGCGGCGCAGGGACTCGACAATTCGCTCCATACTTCCTTCAGCCTGGCGCAGCTCGGCGAATTTTCCTTTATCATCGCCGGTCTGGGCGTAACGCTCGGCGTGATGCGGGAATTCATTTATCCCGTGATTATCGCCGTGTCGGTGCTGACGACTTTTACTACCCCTTATATGATCAAGGCGGCGGACCCGGTGTCGCGCTTTTTCTATGCGAAACTGCCGCCGAAACTCCTTTCCCGGCTGGATTCGGGGACGACGGGCAAGCGCAAGGCGTCTGCCGCGGAGAACAGCGAATGGAAAATCCTGCTCCGGCAGTATTTCCTGCGCGTGGCCCTGTACGGCGTCATCCTGATGGCGATTTATCTGGGGTCCCACTCCCTGGACGGCCTGGTGGCGAAGCTGCTGCCGCTGCTCAGCGAGGGCTTGGTGAAAATCATCACCGTGGCCCTGACGCTGTTGCTGATGCTCCCGTTCCTATATGGGATGACGGTCTATTCGCAGGGCATCAAGGATTCCGTCAACCGCCTGCTTTCCGCTTCCGAGCGGAACAAATGGCCGGTGCTGGCGCTGGTGTTTTTGCGGATTTTCATCGCCGTGATTTTTGTTATCCTGGTGATTATCGGGCATTTTGACCTGTCCTACTGGGCGTTGCTGCTGATTATCGCCGCGGCGTTCGCTTTCTTTTACTTCGCGAGAATGTCGGTGGAGCGGCTGCCGAAACTGGAGACGCGCTTCCTCGAGAACCTGAACCAGAAGGAGGAGAATGAACGGCGGCGCAGGCCTGTGACGGCCAAGGTGCAGGACAAACTTTCCGGCTACGACGTGCAGCTGGAGCAGGTGATCGTGTCCGCCGATTCTACCTTCGCCGGCAAGGAACTGCGCGAAATGCCCTTCCGCAATACGACCGGCGTGAATATCGTGAAAATCGAGCGCGGAAGCCGGAGCATCCTGGTGCCTGCGGGCGACGAGCGGATTTTCCCCGGAGACCGGCTGCTGGCCGTGGGGACTGCCGAACAGATCGACGCGTTCCGGGAAGTGATTGAACGGGAGGTCGTTGCGCCGGGCGAAGTCTCGAACGTGGAATTCTCGCTGGAGGCCTACACGCTGGGCGACGATTCCTACCTTACTGAAAAAACCCTTCGCAGTGTGGCGATGCGCTCTTCGGGCTGTATGGTCATCAGCGTGTTGCGTGACGGGAAAGTCATTACCAACCCCAGGCCGGATTTCCGCTTCAAGAGCGGCGACGTGGTCTGGATGGCGGGGGATAAAGCTTCTTGTGAATGGTATGCCCGGTAGAAGAATTTTGTTGAGGTACCAGGATTCGAACCTGGGCAGGCAGAACCAAAATCTGTAGTGCTACCATTACACCATACCTCAATTCCGACCGCAAATATACAACTTTTTTAAGAATATGCCGCTTAGTTTGATTCTTGCCGCTGTGCTGCCCTCTCTGGTGCTGGTGGGCTACATCCTTTTCAAGGACCGTGAATATCCCGAACCCCCGCGTTACCTGCTCAAGGCGTTCGTCTTCGGAATGCTCTCCACCGTTTTTTCGCTGTTCTTTTCCGGTCCGCTGATGGCCCTGGGCGCCTATAGCGCCGAGCCGGTGACCGTCATGGACCATTTCCGCGTGGCGCTCTTCGGCGCCGCCCTCCCGGAAGAACTCGCGAAGTTGCTGCTGCTGATGCTCCTGCTGCGTCATAACCCCTATTTCGACGAGTACTTCGACGGCATCGTCTATGCGGTCCTCATCGGGATGGGCTTTGCCTTCGTCGAGAACATCGGCTACCTGGCCCAGGCCGGAGCGTACTGGATGAATGCGGGCATTATGCGGGGCGTCATCAGCGTGCCCGGCCACTATGCCTTTGCGGTGCTGATGGGCTATTTCTATTCCCTCGCCGCTTTTTCTTCCGGGCGTCGCGGCTTTTACAAGGCGATGGCGCTGGTGGCTCCGGTGCTGGCCCATATGGCCTTCGACTGGGTGCTGATGGCTACGAGCGCCGTCAGCGAAGGTACCGCCACCCTGCTCGCCGTCGTCTTCCTGCTGGGCTTCATCCGCCTGCAGAAAATCGCCCGGAAAAGCATCGCCCGACACCTTTCATAGGTTTTCTTCGGAATTTTTCTTATCTTTACCCGTATGATGAGAAAATTCCTATTCGGGGTTGCGGTCTTTGCCGCGATGCTGTCCTGCAAGGCGGCCCCCGTTCAGTACAGCGACGACGCTTCCGGCTTTGTCTATGTGGCCGAGGCCGTCCCTGATGTCATTCTGGAAATCCGCTATTACAGCACCTACAACTTTATGGGGGTGCGGGTGGACGGCTATGAGGCGCCGGTGGCGATGTGTACGCGGGAAGCCGCGCAGGCGCTCGCCAGGGCCGCGGAGATTTTCGCGTCGATGGGTTATCGCCTGAAAATTTTCGACGCCTACCGGCCGCAGAAGGCGGTGGACCATTTCGTGCGCTGGTCCAAGGATCCCGCCGATACGCTGATGAAACGCTTTTTCTACCCCGATTTCGAGAAGCCGGCCCTCTTCAAGCTGAGTTATATCGCTTCCCGCTCGGGGCATACGCGCGGCAGCACCTTCGACCTTACGCTCTTCGATATGTCCACCGAGCGGGAGGTGGATATGGGCGGCACCTTCGACTGGTTCGGCCTGCTTTCGCATCCCGACAACAAGAATATCAGCCCCCGGCAGTATGAGAACCGGATGCTGCTGCGGCGGGTGATGCTGGACTGCGGCTTCAAGCCCTACGACGGCGAGTGGTGGCATTTCACGCTGCGCAACGAGCCGTATCCGGACACCTACTTTACTTTTCCGCTTAAATAATTCTTTCGATAATGTTACTAGCCACTTTGTTAATCAATCTGCTGGCGGCTGTCGCGCAGCCGTGGCAGGATCCTGCGGTGAACCAGGTGAACCGGCTGGAAATGACCGCGTCGATGGAGACTTCGTACCCCGTGCTGTCGCTGGATGGTGTGTGGAAATTCCGCTGGTATGAAAATCCGGACGGACGCGATACGCAGTTTTTCGGTCTTGCGGTGGATGATTCCGCCTGGGGGACGATGCCGGTGCCCGGCATGTGGGAACTCAACGGCTACGGCGATGCCGTCTATCTGGCCAGCGGTTATGCCTGGCGCGGAAACTATGTAAACAATCCGCCCCTCCCGCCCACCGAGCACAACCACGTGGGCCAGTACCGGCGCACTTTCTCGCTGGATCCTTCGTGGAAGGGCCGCCGGATTGTGCTCAGCATCGGATCGGCGACCTCCTGCGTGCGCGTCTGGGTGAACGGAAAGGAAGTGGGCTACAGCGAGGACAGCAAACTCGCCGCGACCTTCGACATCAGCCGCTATGTGAACTACGGCGACAAACCCAACCTCATTGCGCTGGAAATGTTCCGCTGGTGTGACGGCACCTACCTCGAGGACCAGGATTTCTGGCGTTTCTGCGGCCTTGCGCGCGAGACCTTTATCGTCGCGCAGCCCCGCAAGCGCCTGGAGAACCTGCACGTCCGCGCAGGAATGGACGGCAGTTACACGATTACGCCCCTTACCGAGGGCGTGAAGGGCGTGCGCTACCTGATGAGCGGCCCCGGCCTGCCCGAGCGGGAGGTGGCGCTTTCCGGCCGCGTCGACAACCCCGCGCTCTGGAGCGCCGAGGCCCCGAACCTCTACCGCCTGAAGGCCCTCTGGACCGATGAAAGGGGAGAGGAGCAGTGGGCTGCGCTGGATTTCGGCTTCCGCGAGAGCCGCATCTCCGGCGGACAGCTGCTGGTCAACGGCAAGCCCGTGCTCATCAAGGGCGTCAACCGTCACGAAATGCATCCCACGCGGGGCTATGTCGTTACCCGCGCCGATATGGAACGCGACATCGCCCTGATGAAGTCGCTGAATATCAATACGGTCCGTACCTGCCATTATCCCAATGACCCCTACTGGTACACCCTCTGCGACCGCTATGGCCTCTATGTCATCGACGAGGCGGACAACGAATCGCACGGAATGGGCTACGGCGAGCAGACCCTGGCCAAGAATCCGATCTATGCGCAGGCGCACCTCGAGCGCGTCAGCCGTATGGCGAAGCGGGATGTGAACCATCCCTGCGTCATCGTCTGGAGCCTGGGCAACGAGGCGGGCTACGGTCCCAACTTCGACGCCTGTTACGACTGGCTCAAGGCCTGGGACGGCAGTCGCCCCGTTCAATATGAGCAGGCGCGTACCGCGCACGCTTCGGACATTTTCTGCCCGATGTATTACAACTACGACCAGTGCGAGGCCTATTGCAAGTCCAACCCGGAGAAACCGCTGATCCAGTGCGAGTACGCCCACGCGATGGGGAACTCGATGGGCGGATTCAAAGAGTACTGGGACCTGATCCGCAAGTACCCTTCCTACCAGGGCGGCTGCATCTGGGATTTTGAAGACCAGGCCCTCTGGTGGCCCTCTTCCAAGGGCGACGGCACGGACCACATCTGGCTCTTCGGCGGGGACCTGAACGATTATGACCCCGGCGACGCCTCCTTTAACTGCAACGGTATCGTCACCCCGGACCGGAAATTGCATCCGCACGCCTATGAGGTCCGTTTCCAGTACCAGAACCTCTGGATGAGTGATGCCGGCGTGGGTAAACTGAAGATTTTCAACGAACACTTCTTTATCAGTGCGGGACGCTACCGCCTGGAATGGGAAGTCGTCGCCGACGGCGTTCCGGTCCTGAGCGGGGTACGGGATTGTCCGGATATCGCTCCGCAGGGGAGTGCCGTGGTGGACCTGGGCCTGGATGAAAAGGTGCTGGCGGCTTATCCCGGCGAACTCTTCCTCAATGTGCAGGCCCGGCTCAAGGCGGCGGACGGACTCCTGCCCGCAGGCAGCCCCCTCGCGTTCTCGCAACTGGCTTTGCGCGAGGCCCCGTACCGGCCCGCGCCGGTGCAGTTGCGCGGACAGAGTGTGGAACTCGGCTTCGACGAGGCGACGGGTGCGCTCGTATCCTATCGCATCGGCGGAAAAGAAATGCTGAAGGCCCCGCTGCTGCCCTGCTTCGGCCGCGCGGTGACGGAAAATGACATCGGCCCGAAACTGCAGGAGAAAATGGCGCTGTGGCTGTATCCGACCCTTACGCTGCAGTCTTTCAAGCGCGAAGGGAACGCTGCGCTGACGCAGTGGAAGATCGGCGACGATGCGACGGTCTCGCAGACCTTTGCCCTGCTGCCGGACGGTACGCTGCGCGTGGTACAGTCGTTCAAGCCCCTGCGCGAGGGTCTTCCCGACCTCTTCCGCTTCGGCGTGGAATTCGCGATGCCCGGCGCTTTCTCCGACCTGGAGTTCTACGGCGCCGGCCCGCAGGAGAGTTATTCGGACCGCAAGACTTCCGCGCCCATCGGGCTGTATCGCCAGCGGGTGGAAGACCAATACCACTGGGCTTACGCGCGTCCGCAGGAGAGCGGTACGCACGTCGACCTGCGCTTCCTCCGTCTGCTGGATGCGGGTGGCAGCGGCATCGAGATTTATGCTCCGGTGCTGTTCAGCGCCTCGGCCCTGCCGCTTTCCCGCCGGGACATCGACCTGTCCGTGACCGGTGGCGCCCGCAGGGCTCCCGGCGACCAGCGCCATTCCCTGTCGCTGCTGGGCAAGGCCCGCATCGGCGAAAGGAGTTTCGGCGGCACCTTCGTGAACGTGGACCTCGTGCAGATGGGCGTGGGCTGCGTCACTTCCTGGCGGACCACCCCGCGTCCGGAGTATATGGTTCCGGCCCGCGAATACCAGTTTGAATTTTATATTAAACCGATATTGTAATGAAAAAGTTTCTTTTTTCGGCTTTTGCCCTTTGCCTGACGCTCGCGTCCTCGGCGCAGCCTTATGTGATCCGGCAGTCTGACAAGGACCGTGCGGCTTCGCTGGTGTCCCGGATGACCCTGGATGAGAAAATCAATATGATCAGCGGCAAGGTGGACGGATTCTGGACGGCTCCGGTGGAGCGGCTCGGCATCCCCGCCGTCCGTATGGCCGACGGCCCCCAGGGTGTGCGCAACAAAACCAAGAGTACCTATTACCCCTGCGGCATCCTGCTCGCTTCTACCTTCAGCCGTGACGCGGCCCTCGGTGTGGGCAACGGTATCGGCTGCGACGCGACCGCCCGCGGCGTGCGCATCATGCTCTGCCCCGGCGTCAATCTCTACCGTACCGCGCTCTGCGGCCGGAATTTCGAATACTACGGCGAGGATCCCTACCTCACCTCCGAGATTGCCCTGAACTACATCAACGGCATCCAGAGCGAGCGCGTGATCGCGACGATCAAGCACTTCGTGGCCAACAACCAGGAGTATGCCCGTCACCAGGTCTCTTCCAATATCGACGAGCGGACCCTGAACGAACTGTATTTCCCCGCCTTCCGCAAGGCGGTGGAGCAGGGCGCTGTCGGCGCGGTGATGACCAGTTACAATCCCGTGAACGGAACGCACGCCGCCGAGAATGCCTGGCTGATTACCGATAACCTCCGCGCCTGGGGCTTCGAGGGCATCGTGATGTCCGACTGGGTGTCCACCTATACCACCCTGGGAACGCTGAAAAGCGGCCTGGACCTGGAGATGCCCTCCAACTTCGTCACGAATCCCGCGGACGTAAAGCCCCTCATCGCCAACGGCGTGGTCTCCGAGAGCGACCTGGACCGGATGTGCATGCACCTCATCCAGACCTTCTCCGCCTTCGGGCTACTGGACCTTCCGATGAAGGACGAGAGCATCCCCGAGGACTACGAGTTCTCCCGCAACAAGGCCTATGAGGCCTCCGTACAGGGCCCCGTCCTGCTCAAGAACGACGCGAACCTGCTGCCGGTCAAGGCATCCGGGAAGAACAACATCGTCGTGCTCGGTCCCAATGCGGATGTCGTGGCCTTTGGCGGCGGCAGCGGCGCGATGACCCCCATCGACGGGCGCAACATTACCCTTGCTGCCGGCCTGCAGGGCCTGGGCAAGGGCTACAAAACGACCCTGCTGGACTACAAGGCCCTTACGCCGGAGGATGAAAAACTCATCGCCAAGGCGAGCCTGGTCGTGGTTTCCGTCGGCTTCAACAAAACGACGGAGAAGGAGAATTCCGACCGTACCTATTCCCTCCCCGAGGGACAGGATGCGCTGATTGCCCGCGTGGCTGCGCTGAATGCCCGCGTGCTGGTGGTCATCAACTCCGGCGGCGAGGTGGACATCAATCCCTGGAAGGACAAGGTCGGCGCCATCATCATGGCCTGGTACGGCGGACAGGAAGGCGGACGCGCCCTGGCGGACATCATCTCCGGCAAGGTGGCTCCTTCCGGCAAGCTGCCCATTACCTTCTGGGGAACCCTGGAGAAGAACCCGGCCTATGCCTTCTATCATCGGCTGACACCCAATATCGCCAATCCTCAGAAGAGCAAGCACCAGAACCGCAATCCCTATCCCTATTCCCTGTACAGCGAGGGTATCTTCCTGGGCTATCGCGGTGTGGAGCATTTCGACGTGGAACCGATGTTCCCCTTCGGCTTTGGCCTGAGCTATGTGAACTTTGAATACAGCGACCTCTCCGTCACACCGGCGGGCGACGGTTTCGACGTGGCCTTCACCGTGAAGAATACCGGCAAGATGCCGGCGGCGGAAGCGGCCCAGGTCTATGTGGCCCCGCTCTCCTCCGAGGTGATGCGGCCCGCCAAGGAGCTCAAGGGCTTTGCCAAGCACACGATTGCCGGCGGCAAGACGGTGCGCTACAGCGTGCACCTCGGTCCCGACGCCTTCAGTTATTACGACGAGTCCGCCCACGCCTGGAAGCAGGAGAAGGGAGAGTACCAGATTCTTGTCGGCGCCTCTTCCGCTGACCTCCGCCTCCAGTCCTGCGTGACCCTCTAGTCCTCTGCAGTGGGGACATTCAACGAAACAAGCCGACCCGAAAGGGTCGGCTTGTTATGTCTTGTATGCGGGAAATTACTTCGCAGCCTCGACAGAAACCTTGCGGAATTCCTTCAGGTCCTTCATGATGGCGAGAGCAGCCTTGC
>CACYHC010000023.1 GCA_902774145.1 uncultured Bacteroidia bacterium | reverse complement strand
GTTGATTTCCAATGATGACTCTGTCTCTGCAGTTTCAAAGTCCGGCATAACAATATCCGTAAGGACTTCGCCAAAGTGATGCATCTTCTTGGCTTGGACCTCCTTATCTGTCTCGTTATGCAATTCCATCAATTCACGCTTCAGCCTTCGAACTTTATAAAATGTTTCAATGATAGCAAACGTCACATCCCTGGCACGTTCGCCACTCAAAATAGTAGCTAACATATATAGCCCTCTTTCTGTAAAAACTTTCGTAGATGTGCGGTTCTTGACTGATACATTTGTGGTCAAAATTTTTGACCGCAAATCGCGTAACTCGTTATCATTTAATTCGAACATATACGACAAAGGAAACTTATCTGGATTGTTGCGAACTGCTTGATTGACGTGTTTCGTTTCCACTCCATACAGCGCCGCGACATCAGCATCGGCAATAACTTCCATACCACACGGATTGTGGTAATCTTGCCTTCAATTTCCCTGATACTCACAGGAAGCGAACTTGGTTTCTTTACCATTGAATTACTCATAAGAATTTTACTTTTTGCAGATCAAAAGGACGAAGAATGCAATCATCCCCGCGCGCTAAATGAACGCATTCAAACTTTTGCGGCAAATATAACACGCAATGTGCCGTTGAAAATTTTTTTCAACGCTTAAGTTTCGAAGGTCCCTCCGAAAGCGGGGAATATTGGATATTTGTAAAATATTTTTCATATTTGCACTACTATGAAAAAACTAGCTATCCTCTTCGCTGCGGCGATGCTTTTTGCAAGCTGTTCCTTCTTTGCCGGAGCTCCCAAAGACAAGATTATCCTCAAGCACAACGTGGAGATGACCGGCAATGGTTTCCAGCTCTTCGCCCTGGGTGCTGACGTCAAACTGATGGCGGTCCCCAATCCCGACGCCAAGGGCAAGTACGCCGTCAAGGCTACGGTTCCCTTCCGCAAGGTGGACGACAAGGCCAAAATCAAGGAGATGAACATCGACCTGAACTTCATTGACGCCAACGCCACCAAGGCGCGCGATGGTTTTTACCTGGCCGCCGAGGACCTGGAGAACATCATCCCGATGTACAACGAGGGCAGCAACGTGGAGCGTACCATCGTGTTCGTCGCGCCCGATGGCATCAAGAAGGATTTCACCGCCAAGGAAGTGAAGGACCTCTTTGAGCGTACCGCCACGCTGGCGATGAACGTCAACCTGCCCGTTCCCGCCAAGGTGACGCCCGAGAAGAGCAGCAGCCCGCTGAACGACCTGCTGGTCAAACACAATGTTTACGGCCGGCTTGCCGCCTACGACAGGGCGCTGGCCAACAAGGAGAAGAAGCGTGCAAAGCAGATCGAGGATTCCCTTTACGAGACCTGCAAGCAGGTGGAAAAGGACCCCTCCGTTCCCAGCTGGCTTTCCGAGAAGTTCCGCGACTACATCGAGGACCGCGAGGACGCCATCGAGGATAAATATTAGCATTCTTTTGTAAATTCACGCAAAATAGCTATATTTGCAGTCCCAAGCCACTTTAGCTCAGTCGGTAGAGCAGCGCATTCGTAACGCGCAGGTCGTCAGTTCGAGCCTGATGAGTGGCTCTCCAGACGGCGGTTTATCCGCCGTCGTCCGTTTGAATCCCGATTCAGAAATCTTCAAAGCCCATTTTCCGGGCTTCCCGGTGATGCCGGGTGCGTGCCTGTTCCAGATTGCCCTCGACCTTCTGGGACGGGAATGCCTCCCCGATACGGTGAAGGAAATCAAATTCCTTTCTCCGGTTTTTCCCGCACAGGACACCGAGCTCCGCTACGACTTCGAAACCGAAGGCGACACCGTCCGTGTCCGCATCACGGAAGGGGAGACCCTCAAGGCGAAAATGACGATTCACTTAAAAACACAGACGATATGACCATCAAAGACCTCCAGCCTAACATTGTCTGGAACAACTTTTACCTGCTGACGCAACAGCCGCGTCCTTCCAAGCACGAAGAAAAAGTCCGTGAATTTCTCCTGAAGTGGGGAAAGGAAAAGGGCGTCGAGACCTTCGCCGACGAGACCGGCAACGTGATTATGCGCATCCCCGCCACGCCGGGCTATGAGAACCGCAAGGGCGTTATCCTGCAGGCCCATATGGATATGGTGCCGCAGAAAATCGCCAGTTCGAGCCACGATTTTCTCAAGGACCCTATCCAGACCCTGATCGACGGGGACTGGGTAACGGCGGACGGCACCACCCTGGGCGCGGACGACGGTCTGGGCGTAGCGCTCGCGATGAGCGTCGCCGAATCCAAAGACGTGCCCCACGGCCCGCTGGAAGTGCTGATTACCTACGATGAGGAAACCGGTATGACCGGCGCGGATGCCCTCAAGCCCGGCCTGCTGAAAGGCGATATCCTGCTGAACCTCGATTCCGAGGATCAGGACGAGCTTTGCATCGGCTGCGCCGGCGGTCTGGATATCGAAGCGGACTTCAGTTACAAGCGCGTGCGTGCGGAAGAAGGATTCAAGACCTTCAAGATCAATGTTTCCGGCCTGCAGGGCGGACATTCCGGCATGGACATCAGCCTCTATCGCGGCAACGCCAACAAGATTATCGCCTATGCGCTGCTGCCCGTGATGGAGAAGTACGGCGTGAAACTGGTGCGTTTCAACGGCGGCAGCCTGCGCAACGCCATTCCTTTCGAGGCCGAAGCCGTCGTGCTCGTTCCCGAGGACAAGGTCTTTGCCTTCAAACACGCGATGACCTTCAGTTTCAACAACGCGGCTGCCGTCTATAAGGAGAGCGACCCGTCCCTGAAGACCGGCGTCGAGCCCGCCCGTGCCGCCACGCATTATGTGGAAGACGCCGTGGCCCTCAAGGTCATCAAGGGCCTGATTGCCTGCCCGTCCAACGTCATCCGGATGAGCCAGAGTATGCCGGGCCTCACCGAGACCTCCATCAATATGGCCATCGTGGAGACCAAGCCCGGTCACATCAAGGTCAAGTCCCTGATGCGCAGCGCCATCGATTCTTCCAAGGAACAGCTCTCGCAGCGTGTCCGCTGCATCTTCGAAATGGCCGGTGCCAAGGTGCGCACCTACGGCGGGTATCCCGGCTGGGTGCCGCGTCCGGACGCCCCTATCATCCAGTTGATGAACGACCTGCACAACAAGATGTACGGCAAGCCGATGGATACGGCCGCTACGCACGGCGGTCTGGAATGCGCCATTATGGGCGCGAAGTATCCCCACTGGGAAATGGTGTCCATCGGACCGACCGTCCGTTACCCGCACTCACCCGACGAGCGCACCTACATCCCTTCGATTCAGAAAGCCTGGGATTTCCTGCGCGAACTTCTCAAGAACATTCCTGAGAAGCAGTAGACGGCGAACACACAGCCTTTGAGAATCAGTTCCGTCGCCATCGCCATCCAATAGCCTTCCAGGCCGTACCGCGGAATCAGGACCAGCGAAAGTCCGATACGCACGACCCACATGCTGAGGATGTTGACCAGCGAGGGAACGATTGTTTCTCCGGTGCCGATACAACAGCCGTAGCCGACGATACTCAGGCCGAAGAAGCATTCGGCCCAGGCCTCGATGCGAAGGCAGCGCGCACCCAGCGCAATCACTTCGGGATCCGTGCTCATCCAGCCCATGATCTGCGGGGCGAACAGCCACATCAGCGCGGCGAGCAGCCCCATCATCAAGGCGCCGCTCCCCATCGTAATGAGCGCGAAGCGCCGGGCCAGGTCCTTCCGGGAAGCGCCGATGCTCTGTCCCACCAGGGTCGACGCGGCATCCTGCATCCCGAAGCCGGGCAGGTAGCAGAAGCCTTCGGCGATAATGGCAAAGGAGTTTGCGGCGATGGCAATGGTCCCCAGCGGCGCAATCAGCACCGTCGCGGCGATATAGGCCCCGCGCACAATCACATTCTGCAGCCAGAGCGGCCAGGAAATCCGCAGCGCCTTGCCCAGAATGGTGCGGGCGGGCCGTTCCGCCTGCTGGGAGAGGCGCAGTTCCGTGCGCAGGCTGCGCTGACCCAGGAAACGGCGTATCGGCTGGAGGAAGGACGGTTTTTGCCGCAGGGCCGAACTCCTGCGTAAGGCATAAACCATCAGGAAAGCGGCGGAGCAGCCGGTGGCGAGTGCCGTGCCCAGCGCGGCGCCGCGTACGCCCATGCCCATCCCGAAGATGAAGAGCGCATTGAAGGCGACGTCCAGTACGCACATCCCTGCGCTGGCAATGCTGGGGATGCGGGTGTTGCCGCTGGCAATCAGTGCGGCCTCGGCATAGACGGCCAGCTGGAAGAGGGGCAGGGTGAGGGCGAAGATGAGGAAGTAGCCGCCGGCATCGGCGCGGAGGTCCGCGCCGCCCCCGAGCCATCGGGGGAGGCCGCCACTGATGGCGGCGCCGGCGGCTCCCAAAACCACGGCGCCCAGCAGGGTCCAGAACAATCCGTTCCGGAAAATCCGCCGGGCTCCGTCAAAATCGCCGGCCCCGCAGCGGTGGGAAATCTGCACGCTGAACCCGGAAGCGTTTCCGTAACAGAAACTGCCGAAAATCCAGGTCGTGGTGCTGACCAGTCCCACGGCGGCGGCCGGCGCACTGCCCAGACGGCCCACCATCGCCGCGTCGATGCAACTCATCAGGCACATCGAGAACTGGGCGAGGATGGCGGGAACGGCTAAGCGAAAGGTAAGCCGGAGTTGTTCTTTAGTCGAACTTGTAGCAAACACCGATCTGGACGCCGATATTGTGCGTGCGATTGACGAATTCGCGCCTCATCGCGCCTTCGCCGAAGATGACTTTGTCCCCTTTGAACGTCCGCGTAAGCCCGAAATCGAACTTGACATCGATGCCGAAATTATCGCTGAACATATAATTGCCGAGCAACGCAAGGTTCAGGGTTACGGGATTCAGCACGTCCCGGGCGTTGGCGGAGATTTTCTTCCCCTGGTTGTCCTTGCTGACGGCATTTCCGCCGAGGCAGACCCCCAACTCGGGACCGAGATAGAGGGTGAGACGGTCGTCGAGCATACGGAAGCCCGCCATCACCGGAAGCTCAAGATAGGAAAGCCGCAGGAAATAGTGGCTTACATAGCCGAAATATTCATAACGGTCCATATGACCGCGGCCGCAATAGCACAGCTCCGTAAAGAGGAGGAAATTGTCCGCGAGTTCCGCTTCGAAGAAGGCGCCGCCGTAAGGCCCGACACAGGGCAGGGGGGTGCTGGTGAAATCCTGCATCACCATACCCGGAATCCAGCTGCCGGCGATTCCGGCCTTGAATCCCCATGCGGTTTCGAGCGCCTTTCCGCTGTTGCAGAATAGCAGGATGCCCAAAAGAACAGCTGTCAGTCGTTTCATAGATAGTATCGTTTTACAGTCGAAATAAAAAAAGCAGCCCTGGGGCTGCTCTTTCCGTACGGGGGAGCGCCTACTCGGCGACAACCTCGATTTTGATGTCAGCGAACACGCCGCGATAGCACTTCACCTTGCCCTCGTACTCGCCGAGTTCCTTGATTTCAGGAAGGGTGATGTTCTTCTTGTCCACCTCGATTCCGGCAGCGGCGAACGCTTCGGCCACCTGGGCGGCGGTCACGGCGCCGTAGATCTTCTCCTGCTCGTTCACCTTGACGGCGACCTTGACGGGAGCGGCGGAAATCTTCGCAGCATAAGCCTGGGCTTCCGCGATGTTCTTGGCCTCCTTGTGGGCGCGCTGGCGGATGGTTTCCTCCAGCTGCTTCAGGTTGGAAGGAGTGGCCGAGATGGCGAATCCCTGGGGAATGAGATAATTGCGGGCGTAACCGGTCTTTACTTCTACCACCTCGGACGCATCGCCGAGATTGGGGACGTCTTTCTTGAGAATGATTTTCATAACCCGTAATTATTTAAGAAGGTCAGTAACATAGGGAAGAAGGGCGAGGGAGCGGGCACGCTTGACGGCCTGGGCAACCTTGCGCTGGAATTTCAGGGAAGTACCGGTGATGCGGCGGGGAAGAATCTTGCCCTGCTCATTGAGGAACTTCTTGAGGAATTCGGCATCCTTATAATCGATGTACTTGATGCCCGCCTTCTTGAAGCGGCAGTATTTCTTCTTGCGTACTTCGACGGTGGGAGGGTTGAGATAGCGGATCTCGTTGTTCTCTACTGCTGCCATGATTTAGTCCTCCTGGTTGTTTTCAGGTTCAACTTCAACTTCGGCCTGGGGCTGAGCCTGCGGCTCGGCGGCCTTCTTGTTCTTGTTCTCCCTGCGCTTCTGGGCGTAGGCGACGGCGTCCTTGTCGAGAGCGACGGTAAGGAAGCGGAGGATCCGCTCGTCGCGCTTGTACTGGACTTCGAGGCTGGCCACGAATTCAGGAGAAGCCTTGAACTCGATCAGGTAATAGAATCCTGAGGTCTTGTGCTGGATCGGGTACGCGAGCTGCTTGAGCCCCCAATCCTCTTCGTACACAATCTCTCCGCCGGCGTCGGTGATGAGCTTGGTGTACTTGGCAACCGCTTCCTTCATCTGGACATCAGACAAAACGGGAGTTGCAATGAAAACGGTTTCGTACTGTTTAATCATTTTTGTTTGTTGTTATTAAGGTTTTTATCCCGCCTTTCGAACGGGAGCGCAAAGGTAGTAATTACTTTCGGAAAAACAAAAAGATTCTTATCTTTGCAAATCTTGAAACGAAGTTTATGGCGAAAATCATAGCAATTACCAATCAAAAGGGCGGCGTAGGGAAGACCACGACGGCCATCAACCTGGCTGCGGCCCTCGCGGTGCTGGACCGCAAAGTGCTGCTCGTGGATGCAGATCCGCAGTCCAACGCCTCTTCCGGCGTCGATTTCGGTGACCCTGATGCCCTGAAGGGCAAGCTCTACGAGGTGATGACGGGGGCCTGCAAGGCATCCGACGCCGTCGCGCACAGTTCCATCGCTACGCTGGACATCCTGCCGACCGACATCAACCTCGTGGCCGTGGAACTCGAAATGCTCGACGAGAAAAACCGCGAAAGCATCCTGAAGCGCGCGCTTGCGGAACTTGCGCCCCGCTACGACTATATTATCATCGACTGCGCCCCGTCGCTGGGCCTGCTGACGGTCAACGCGCTGACCGCCGCGAATTCGGTCATCGTCCCCGTGCAGCCGGAATTCTATGCGCTGGAAGGCCTGAACAAGCTGCTCCAGACCATCCGGCTGGTGCAGGGCGTCAATCCGGCCAGCGGCCCGAATCCGGACCTTGCCATCGAGGGCTTCGTCATCACGATGTACGACGGCCGTACGCGGATGCACTCGCAGGTGGTGGAAGAACTCCGCGACCACTTCGGCGACATGGTGTTCAACACCGTCATCGCCCGCAGCATCCGCCTCAGCGAGGCGCCCTCGCACGGCGAGCCCGTCATCCTCTATGACCCGGGCTGTACCAGCAGCGTGAATTATATGAACCTTGCGCGGGAGGTCATCGACCGCGAAACCAAAGCATGAAAAAAGAAAGAAAACCGATAGGCAAGGGCCTGAGCGCCCTTTTTGAAGAAATGCCTGCGCCCGAGCAGCTGCGTAGCGTGCGCAAAGAAGCCGAGCCGCAGGCGGAGCAGCCCGCGGAAGAACCGGAGGCACCCCAGGCGGCCCTCCCGGAAATCGAGCTTGCAAAGATTGACGCGAACCCCCTGCAGCCGCGCGACGAATTCGACGAAGCCACGCTGCGCGAACTCGCCGCGTCCATCAAGGCGATGGGCCTGATCCAGCCGGTCACCGTACGCAAGAACGGAGACCGTTATCAGCTGATCAGCGGGGAGCGCCGCCTGCGCGCCAGCCAGCTGGCCGGCCTGGAACGCATTCCCGCCTATGTCCGGGAAGCGGACGATACCGCCGCTCTGGAGATGGCGCTGGTGGAAAATATCCAGCGTGAAGACCTCGACCCCGTAGAAATCGCCCTGGCCCTGCGCCGCCTCACCGAAGAGTGTGCCCTGACGCAGGAACAGCTCGCGGAACGGGTGGGGATGAAGCGGGCCACCGTCGCCAACTACCTGCGCCTCCTGCGCCTTCCCGCCAAACTGCAGCGGGATCTCAAGGACGGTCTGCTGACGATGGGACACGCCAAGGTGCTGCTCGGCATCCCCGACCCTGCGCTCCAGGAGCGCCTGAGCGATGCCGTCGCCTTCCAGGGGCTCTCCGTACGGCAGCTGGAACAGAAGGTGGACGAGTTGCTCCGTCCCGCCGCCCGTCTCGTCGATCCGTCCCTGCCGGAATCCTACCACCAGGTGCTCAGCCGCATCAGCCGCTACTTCAGCGGCGCCGTGACGGTACACCGCAGTGCGGCCGGCAAGGGCTCGATGACCGTCCGCTTCCGTTCGGACGATGAAATCGACACTTTTCTCAAGGCCCTCGAAAGCCTCGGCGACTGATGCGTTCCTGCGGAAAATATCTGCTTCTGCCGCTTGTGCTGCTGCTTTTCTGTGCGGCACCGTCGCGGGCACAGTTCCGCTCGGAGGCCTTTTCCCAGAGTTATAACGACGACCAGGCCTCTCCCAAGGACACTTCGGACCGGCTTTTCTCCTTCAAGGAATATTTCGGCGCCCTCGCGCACAAGAATACGACGAAGGTCGGTACCCTCTTCGCCGGTTCCCTCGTATTCGTGGGCAGTTACCAGATTTACAACAAGCAGTACTGGAAGCTCCCCATCGTCTACAGCGCCATTATGGCACCGCTGGGGGCGGGAACCTATTACCACCTGACCGGCCGGCAGGACATCAGTACCTGGTGCTGGGTGGGGGCGGGCGTAGCCTACTGGGCGACGCTCCTGGACGGGGTCATTTCCTACAAGCCCAATACCTTCCCCCAGCCCGGCAAGGCCACCCTCTATTCCATCCTATGTCCGGGTGCGGGTCAGATTTATAACCGGGAATACTGGAAAGTGCCCATCTACCTGGGCGGTATGGCGGCGGCCGGCCATTTCTGGGCGCAGAACGAAGTGCAGTACCAGCGCTACCGCCGCATCTACAAGGAAGCCACCGACACCGAAGTACCTTATACCGGGCCGATTCCCGCGTCGACGGCGCTCTATTACCGCGATGTCTTCCGCCGCTACCGGGACTACTCCGTGCTGGCGTTCTTCGCGGTGTACCTGCTGCAGGTCATCGACGCGAACGTCTTTGCCTATATGCACGATTTCGAGGTGAACGACGACCTGACCCTCCAGGTGACGCCCGCGGTGGTCGGCGGCGATATGAATTACGCCTTTGCGCCTTCGACTTCGCCGGCGCTCGGCGTACGGATGGGCCTGCGCTTCTGATATGCGCAGGATCCGCCGCATACTGCTTGCCTTCGCGCTGCTGGGAATGTCCGCATCGGCGTACGCACAGACGACGGACGCCCTCCGTTCCCGCATCGATTCGCTGCGCGCGCTGGCCGACAGCCTCGAAGCCCTGCTTCCGCGCGAACTGCCCGCTCCGCCGCCCGTCTATTCCCAGGCGGAAAAAGACAGCCTCTACGACCTCTGGTGCGCGAGCCTGCATACGACGGACTTCGACGTGCCGGAAAACATCGACTCCGCGCACTTTGCCTCCCGCGTCTCCGACGAGGTGCTGATGGCCCGCCTCCGGGCGATGAACCCCTTCTTCACCCTGCCGTTCAACGAGACCGTCAAGAATTATATGGTCGTATACGCGGAGAAACGGCCCAAATCGATGGCGCGCGTCCTGGGGCTCAGCCCGTACCTGATGCCGATGATGGAGGAGACCTTCAGCCGTTACGGACTGCCCCTGGAACTCAAGTATATGTCCATCATCGAGTCGATGATGAATCCGCTGGCGGTATCGCGGGCCGGGGCCAAGGGAATGTGGCAGTTTATGTACAAGACCGCCAAGATTTACGGCCTGGAGATCACTTCCTTCGTCGATGAACGCCTGGACGTGGTGAAATCCACCGACGCCGCGGCGCGCTACCTGCGGGACGCCTACCAGGTCCTTGGCGACTGGCCGCTCGCCATCAGTTCCTACAACTGCGGGATGGGCAATGTCCAGAAGGCCATCCGCCGCGCCGGCTCCCGCGATTTCTGGGCGGTCTATCCTTATCTGCCCGCGGAAACGAGGGGCTACGTGCCCGCCTTTGTCGGCGCCTACTACGCCATGACCTATTACAAGGATTACGGCCTGGTGCCCGCCGATGTGGGGATGCCCGCGCAGACGGACACTTTCCATATCCGCAAGAACCTGCATTTCAAACAGATAGAAGAAGTGGCGGGAATTTCGGAAGAAGAATTGACGCGGCTCAATCCCCAGTACATCCACGAAATTATCCCCGGCAGCGAGGGGCCCTGCGTCCTGCGGCTCGCCTACAAGAGCAGCGCCGCTTTTATCGCCGCGGACCCGGACTCGCTCTATGCCCACCGGGCGTCGGAACTGCTTTCCGAGCAGATTCTCAAAGGCGCGGACAATCCGGTCGTGGCGCCTTCTCCGCACCGCGGGACGGCGCACGCTTCTTCCTCTTCGTCGTATAGCATTTATATCGTCAAGAAGGGCGATACCCTCACGAAAATCGCCTCCAAATATCCCGGAATGACCGCCAGACGCCTGATGGACTACAACCACATCGGCTCGGTCATCAAAGTGGGACAGAAAATCAAAATTCCCAGAAAATGAAAGAATACCGTCACTTGAACGCCGAGGAAATCGCGCAGCTGCGCGCCCAGGCCTGTCACGCGGAGAATTGGGACGACATCCTGGTCGCCCCGGCTTTTGAACCCGGCCACGTTTTCTCCACCCGCTTTTCGGGCTGCGTCCGCCTCGGGGTCTTTGAGAAGAGTTTCTCCCTGCCCGGCGGGATGCACAAGCACGCGGGCCTCTACCATACGACCCTGCACAATGTGGAAATCGGCGACAACTGCTGCATTGAGAACGTCAAGAACTATATTTCCAATTACCGCATCGGCGAGGAGTGTTTCATCGAGAATGTGGACGTGATTCTCTGCGACGGCGTTTCTTCCTTCGGCAACGGCGTGGAAGTGTCCGTGATGAACGAGACCGGGGGCAGGGAAGTGCTCATTTACGACCGCCTCTCCGCGCAGCAGGCCTATGTGCTTGCGCTTTACCGGCACCGTCCGGGAGCGGTTGCGGCGCTCGAAGGGCTGATTCGCGCCTACATCGACGCGGTGAAGTCCGATACGGGCAGCATCGGCCGCGGTGTCACTATCGCCGATACGGGCTACCTCAAAAATGTGCGCGTAGGCGACGGCTGCAAAATCGAGGGCGCTTCGCGGCTCAAGAACGGCAGCGTCAACAGCACTGCGGAAGCGCCGGTCCATATCGGCGTAGGTGTTATCGGCGACGATTTTATCATCTCCAGCGGCTCCCGCGTCGATGACGGCGTGATGTTCAGTCGCTGCTTCATCGGACAGGCCTGCGTGCTCGGTCACGGCTATTCCGCCAGCGATTCGCTCTTCTTCGGCAACTGCCAGGGCGAGAACGGCGAAGCCTGCGCCATCTTCGCGGGTCCCTTCACCGTCACGCACCACAAGTCCACCCTGCTCATCGCGGGGATGTTCTCCTTTATGAACGCGGGGTCCGGCTCCAACCAGAGCAACCATATGTACAAACTGGGGCCGATTCACCAGGGCATTATGGAGCGCGGCGCCAAGACGGCTTCGGATTCCTATATCCTTTGGCCGTCGAAGGTGGGGGCCTTCTCGCTGGTGATGGGCCGCCACGTGCAGCACCAGGACACCTCCGACCTGCCTTTCTCCTATCTGATCGAGCGGCAGGGCGTCAGTTTCATTATGCCGGGCGCCAACCTCAAGAGCGTGGGCACCATCCGCGACGCCCGCAAATGGCCGCAGCGTGACAAGCGTCATCCCGCCGACCGGCTGGACTGCATCAACTACAACCTGCTGAGTCCCTATACCGTCCGCAAGATGCTGGACGGAAAATCCCTGCTGGAGCGCCTGCGTGCCGTATCTGGCCCTGAATCAGAGATTTACGCCTTCCAGAGCGGAAAAATCAAGAATACATCTCTCGCCAAGGGTCTGCGCCTATACGGCCTGGCCATCGACAAATTCCTCGGCAACTCCCTGATCAGCCGCATCCAGAGCGCGCCCGCCGCGTCGATGGATGAACTGCATGCCGTGCTCGCCCCCGGAAAGAAAGACGGAGACGGCGCCTGGGTGGACCTGGCGGGTATGCTCGCCCCCAAGAGCTGCATCACCCGCGTGATGGACGACGTGGAATCCGGTCGCATCGCCTCCGTGGCTGCCCTGGAAGCCGCTTTCCGTGCCCTGCACGCCGACTATTACGATTACGAGTGGACCTGGGCGCACCGGGTGATTGAAGAATACTACGGGGTGGACCTGGCCACGATTGACGCGGCGGGGCTCATCGCCCTGGTGGAGCGCTGGAAAGAATCGGTCGTCACCTTGGACAATATGATTTACGAGGATGCCCGCAAGGAATTTTCCCTGAGCGCGATGACCTCCTTTGGCGCGGACGGCGACAAGGCCCAGCGGCAGGAGGATTTCCTGCAGGTGCGCGGCGCCCTCTTCGAGGACGATCCCTTCGTGAAGAGCATCGTGGAGCACATCGCCGTCAAATCCGCCCTGGGCGAAGAAGTCGTCTCGTATCTTCGGCAGTTATAGTCTGAAATCTTGAGAAAAAGAATAAAGGCGGGGCCGTAAGCCGGTTTCTGTTTTTGAATCCGTCATTTATCTTCGCAACCTACCCCCCGGCATCGGGCGGGCCGCCCTCGTCTGCCGGTATATTTGGTCTTGCAGGATCCGGGACCGTACCCCGCCGCCATCGCTGACGGCAGTCGTGAGCTCTTGCCTCACGTTTTCACCCTTGCCACCCGCAGGAAAACCTACTTGCGGCGGTTCTTTTCTGTTACGGCCTTCGCAAGGTTACCCCTGCCTGCGCTTTCCGCAGCGGACCGCCCTTTCCTGTCCGGACTTTCCTCAGCCTTTCGGCCGCGACGGATCGTCCCGCCTTTATTCGGCTGCAAATTTAGTTTATATTCGCCATATTCGCAACCGACGTTCGTCGCGACGAGGCTCTCCACCAGCTTGCCTACACGGTAGCATTGCACCTTCCCGCTGCCGCTTCCGCCACACCAGAGTCTGCGGTGGCGCCGCGTTCCTTCCGGCGATTCATAATTGAGGAGCAGCATTGTATTTTTACGGCAACTGATGTCCGCCACCCGGCGATGGAAGAGCGTGCGCTCTTCGACGTGCCAATAGACGTGCGTCTTGGTCTCCCGGCAGGCGACGGTCGTCCGGCAGAAGGGCTGCTGTCCGGCGGCGTCGAATTCGAAAGCACTGTCCCGCAGTCGCTTGCCGCTCTTTTCGCTGCGCAAGTTGGCGGAGAAGAGCCGGATCCAGGGGTTGGGGAAATCGCGTCCCTGCCCGGCCCCTGCATAGCCGTTGCAGTTCTTGGGCGACACAACGAACTTCCGTCCGTTCCAGAGCACCTCGCCGCGGAATTCGGCCCGGGTTCCTTCCCGGCGGCTGCCTGCCTGGGTGGCGGTTTTCTTGTCGACGAGCAGGCTCCAGCTCATCGCCCCACCCTTGCACATCCACTCGGGATGGCGGGAGGCCTCTTCGTCGCTGACGCGGACAATGCCGCGGGTGGCGTCTTCGGTCAGGTAGCAGTCTCCGGCCTGGATGGAAAAGGGGATGTCGCGGTCCACGTGAATCCGTCTCCATCCGTAGAATTTATGGACCTGGACGGCGTCGGCGCCCCAGGTTCCCACCTTGACCATCAGGTAGGAGGGTTTCAGTTTCTCCCGTCTGGCCGCCGGGTGTTGCCCTAGGATGGGTTTCTCGCTGCCCAGCGCGGGATTACAGAGATAAAATTCGATGAAGAAGGACTTCTCTTCGCCGGTCTTCGGGTCGTGTCCGGTGAAGGAATGCCACCACCGCTCATAGCCTATCTCGTTGTCTTTGTGCATTCTATAGAATTTCTGCTGTAAGGTCATAGTCGTCCGCGCCGGTAATGCGCACGTCCAGGAAGGACCCGATTTGCGCCGATGGATTCGTCACGCCGGCGGCACTCACCAGGATTTCCCCGTCCACCTCCGGACTCTCGAATTCGCTGCGGCAGACCAACAGGCCGTCGGCAAAACCGTCCACCAGCACCCGTGCCGTGCTGCCGATGCGCGCTTCATTGCATGCGCGGGAAATGCTGCGCTGCAAGGCCATCAGGGCATCCAGCCGCCGCTGCTTCTCTTCCGGGGGAACGCTGTCCGGCAGGTGCGACGCGCCCCAGGTCCCTTCTTCTTCCGAATACATAAATGCGCCGAGACGCTCGAAACGGGCTTCCCGTACGAAATCCAGCAGTTCGGCGAATTCCGCTTCGCCTTCTCCGGGGTGGCCGACAATCATCGTGGTGCGCAGCGCCACGCCGGGCACTTCCTGCCGCAGCCGCTGCACGAGCGACCGTGTCCAGGCGCCGCTGACGTGCCGGTGCATCGCCCGCAAGACCTTGTCGGAGATATGCTGGAGGGGAATGTCGAGGTAGCGGCAGACCTTCGGGTTCGCGGCCATCCGTTCCAGGACATCGACGGGAAAACCGTCCGGATGCGAATAATGGATGCGCAGGCGCTCGATGCCGTCCACTTCCGACAAAGCGTCCAGCAGGCGGCCCAGGGTGCGCTCGCCGTACAGGTCCAGGCCGTACCAGGTGCTGTCCTGTGCGATAAGCAGCAGTTCTTTCACGCCGCCTGCCGCCAGCCCCGCCGCTTCTTCCACCAGCTTTTCGACGGGTACGGAACGGTGCCGCCCGCGAATCGACGGAATGGCGCAGTAGGAACAGCGCCGGTTGCAGCCTTCTGAGATTTTCAGGTAGGCGTAGGGGGAGGGCAGCATACGGCGGGCCGTCGATGCATCCGCATCGCCGCCGGCGCCCAGCCAGCGCAGTACGGGATTGAGTTTGCGCGCGCCGAACCAGGCATCGACCTCCGGAATGAGCGACGGCAGTTCGTGCGCATAGCGCTGCGACAGGCAGCCGAATACCGCAATCCGGCCAATCTGGCCGCGCTTCTTGCGTTCGACATTCGCGAGGATGCAGTCGATGGACTCCTGCTTCGCATCGCCGATAAAGCCGCAGGTGTTGATGAGCAGCAGGTCGACGGGTTCGTCACTTTCCTCACTGCTGAATGCGAAATCCGCATCCGGCAGGCAGGAAAGCAGGTGCTCCGTATCGACGTCGTTCTTGGAGCAGCCGAGCGTAATGACCCTAATTTTCCGCTTCTTTTTCATCCTCGAAGTCGAGGGAGGCGAATTGTGCGAGCTCGTTGTACCAGTCTACGACCTTGCGCATATGCGAGACGTAGAAACGGTCGGCGTCGTAATTCGGGATGGCCGCGGCGAAGAGGGTCTTGAGGGTGGCGTCGTCGGACTTGGATCCGGGTGCGGCCGCATCGCCCAGGTGGGCTTTCAGGGCCAGGAACACGTCCTTCAGGGGCATTTCGCCCTCGGCGGTATAAATGGAAATGTCCGCGAGCGTGGAGATGCGGCTGCGGGAGTCGATCACCGTGCGCTTGCCTTCAGAAAGGGTTTCGGCGATGGCGCCGCCCCGGGCCTGGGCTACATAGCGGTACAGTCCGTGATGTCCGGAAACGGACAGGATTTTTGCAAGGTTGGTTTTCATAATGTCTTTAGGTATGCGTCAATTTTTTTGTGCAGCGCTTCCAGGCTGCCGTCATTGTCTATCGTATGGTCCGCGCGGATGCTTTGCGGCGACTGGGCGGAAAGCCGTCCGGCGGTCTTGGGATTGCGTTTCAGCCGTTCTTCGAGCGGCGCGTGGATGAGCAGGATGCGGTCGTAGAGGCAACGCAGCTGGGGCTTTTCCGCGGCAATCGCCGATTCGAGAAAAACCGTCTCGGCGCCTTCCTGTTCGGCGCGCCAGGCTTCGAAATCGCGGATAACCTCCGGATAAACGACGGCTTCCAGCGCCTCGCGCCGCGTGCGGTCGGAAAAGATGACGCCGATTTGCGCGAAGGGTACGCCGATGGCCGCCTCGATGCGCTCCACCAGCCCCGGAACAGAGCCGTACAGGGCTTTGGTGCGGGAGTCGCTGTCATAGACGGGAAGCCCCTTCGAGGCCAGGTAGCGGCAGACTTCGCTCTTGCCGCTTGCGATTCCCCCCGTGACCAGTATCGTCTTCATCCTACTCCGTGATTTCCATGCATTCGCAGACCTGGGGAATGATGCGGCAGTCCAGGACACCTGCGCTCAGCGAGTCGCAATGCAGCAGGCAGGCCCCCTCGCGAGAGGCGAGGAATTCGGCGTAATCGGCATAGACCACCGCGTGGTCCACGGGGTTCGACGACAGGGGGAAGATGCATTTGAGCTGCAACTGTACGCTTGACGGCCGCACGCGCATCGTTACGCCCGGGGGCACGCCCCGCACCTGGACCGGCACGGTTCCTTCGAGTTCCACGAAGCGCGTCAGTTCGATGCCGTAGGCCACGTGATCGGCGGAAAGCCGCACACCGGCGGGTTTTTCCAGTTTGACGGTCCCGTGGACGGACTTGCGCAGGTCGTTGTGGGTGATGTTGCGGGTGTAGATGGCGTCGATGTCGTCCACGCGCCATTTCTCGCCGAAAATCAGCACCGAATCCGGCTCCAGCGTAATGTCTCCGCGCAGGAAGTACTGGGGCTTGAAGGAAAGGGAACGGTTGGCGCGCACGGGCACCTTCCGGCTGTATTCGGGCTTGAAGCGGAACAGGAGTTCCCGGGCGTTGAAACGCTCCACGACGCTGGCATCCCCGAAGATGTCGGTGCCGTATTTCTGCAGGTCTTCCGCGGAAATGGCAAAGAGTTCGCCTTCCCGGTGCTCCAGGTCCTCGGCGCGGAAAAACACCGTGACGCTGCGCCGCCGGGCCATCCAGATCAGGTGGAAGCCCGAAGCGCGCACGCGTGCGGTGACCTCGACCTCGGAGGAACTGCGCTGGGCCCTGCCTTCCAGGTTGCTTTCGGCCACGACGCCCACGCTCACCAGGTCTGTATAGGTGAGTGACAGGTTGTGCGCCAGCCAGATGCCCATCGAGAGCAAAAGGCAAAGCAGGAAGGGGCCCCAGGATTTCACTAGGCCTTGTTGATGAAATTCTTGTTTACGCGGAGTTTGACTTCGCCGTCCACTTTGATCAGGACGTCGGTCTCGGTGATTTCCGCCACTTTGCCCAGGATGCCGCCGGCGGTAATCACGTCGTCGCCCTTCTTGAGTTCATTGCGGAATTTCTCCAGTTCCTTCTGCTGCTTGCGCTGCGGGCGGATCATAAAGAGCCACATCACGGCGAAGATGAGGACCATCATCAGGATAAAGGAAAGGCTGCCGCCCTGGGCTTGTCCGGCCGGCGCGGCCTGGAGGAAGAAAGTAAGGATGTTCATGGTGTAATGTTATTGTATAAGTTTATCCAGCAAACCATTGACGAATCCGCTGCTCTCCGGGGTGCTGTAGTACTTGGAGATTTCGACGTATTCGTTGATGATGATGTTTTTCGGGGTATTGGGGAAGGCCTTCGCTTCGGCGAGTCCGCAGACAATCAGGGCCAGGTCCGTGGCGCAAATGCGGTCCAGGTCCCACTTCTTCGTATGCGCCGAGAGCTGCTCCCGGTAGCCGTCGAAGCCGCGTACGGCCGTGCGCAGGAGTTTCAGGATAAAGTCACGGTCGCTCTCGGCGGCGGGACGCTCGTCCGCATCGCTCTTGTAGAGCGGCGGCAGGCTCCAGGCTTTGCCCTCGCCCAGCTGCTGTACCGTCCGTATGGCGGCCTTCAGGCAGTAGGGGAGTTCATCGCTCCAGTTCAGGGGCAGGTCTTCGAGGATGCCCTCGAGTTCGGCGTTGTCCTCGAGCAGGGGATAGATGCGTCCCCAGAGTGCGGCGTCCTCGCGCAGGGAATCCTCGCCGGACTGCATATAGGCGACAAACCATTCCCGTTCGCGCACATCCTCGTACAAATGGCGCAGGAAAGCGTCATAGGGATCCCAGCCGAGTTTTTTCTTTTTGACGATGCGTTGGAAATCAGGATCTTCCGCGAGCAGGGCGGGAATGCGGTTGTGCACGAATTTCAGGTTGGGATTGCGTTCATCGTCCGTTGCGGAGAACTTCGACCGCGATGCCTCGATGCGTCTTTCGGCTTCTTCCGTCAGGGCGCCGGGCAGGGTCAGGAGAAACAAGTACAGGTCCCGAGTGGCTTCGCAGGAGCGTTCCAACCTCCTCTCCGCTTCTTTCAATGGCATCTCCGGGTTTTCCGCCAGCGCGTAAATCATCTTGAATGTTTTTACGCGGAGAATCCTTCTGCTTAGCATTTCAAAAAACTTTACAAAAATTTGTGCAAAGATAGTGAACTTATCGAAAATAATTATAATTTTGCGATGATTAACAATTTAATGAGTATCAAAGATGTACCGTGAGGACTTCGATTCCGACGACGTTTATTCCAAACCCGTGAGGGCAGGAAAGCGGACCTATTTCTTCGATGTGAAAAGCACGCGGGGAAACAATGATTTTTACCTCACCATTACTGAAAGCAAGCGCCGGACCAATCCGGACGGCAGCTTCGTCTATGACAAACACAAGATTTTCCTCTACAAGGAGGATTTTGAAAAGTTTGTCGAGGGCCTTGCCGAAGTGGTGGAATACATTAAAAATCAGTGCTTCGGGGGGGAGATTCCCCGTCGTCCTGAAAGTGAAGAAGAAAATCCGCAGGTGGCGTTTGAAGATTTGTAGCGGGGGAGAAAAGTGGCGGCGATTCTGTTGAAAAATATTTCTGTCGGCGAGCTCCGTCGGGATTTGCTGATAGAAGGAGGGATTATCAAGAAAATGGCGGCGGCCGGCGCCTGTTCCGGCTGGGATCTCGCAGGAGATCTGGAATCTGTGGACTGCGACGGGAAAGCCGCAGTCCCGGGTTTTATTAATATGCACGCCCACGCGTCGATGTCCCTGATGCGGGGCGTGGGGGAGGATATGAAGTTCCACGACTGGCTTGCCCACGTCTGGCGCCTGGAGGCGAAAATCGATCCGGAATTCATCTATGCGGCCGCAAAGGTCGCGTGTCTGGAGATGATCCGCACGGGCACGACGGCGTTCAACGACCAATACTGGCATTCCCCGGAAACGCGGCGAGCTGCAGCGGAGATGGGCATTCGCGCCGCTCTGGGCTATACGCTCCTGGACAATTTCGATGCGAAGAAGGCGGAGCAGGAACGCCGGAATGCAGCGGAAGATTACGAACGCTGGAAAGACAGCCCGATTTATGTCCTGTCCTGTCATTCCGTCTATACGGTCAGTGAAGAAACCATCCGCTGGGCTTCGGATTTCGTACGCCGCAACGGCATACCGATGCATATCCACCTTTCCGAGACAAGGAAGGAGGTCGAAGACTGCAAGGCAGCCCACGGCGGCCTCACGCCGGTGGAGTACCTGGATTCGCTGGGGGTGCTGGGCCCGGAAGTGATTGCCGGCCACTGCCTCTGGCTGTCGGAACACGATGTGCAGCTGCTCGGCGCCGCCGGCGTCACCTGCGTCCATAACATCAACTCCAACGCCAAGCTCGCATCGGGTTACCGTTTCCTTTACAACGAGTTGCGCGATGCCGGGGCCAATGTCTGCCTGGGCACCGACGGTTGCGCTTCTTCGAACAATCTGGATATGCTGGAGGCGATGAAAACGGCGGCGCTGTTCCAGAAAGCCTGGCGCGACGACCCCGCCGCCCTTCCGCTTCCCGAACTGATGAAGCTCTCGACGGAAAACGGCGCAAAAGCGCTGGGAATCAATGCCGGCCGTATCGAGGAAGGTGCGCTGGCGGATATCGCCATCGTCGATACGGACAATTCCTTTTTCCTTTCGCCGGCACCGTTTGCCGCAAATTTCGTTTATTCCGCGCATTCCGACTGTATCGATTCGCTCATTTGCGGCGGCCGCTTCGTGATGCGTCACCGCGAAGTCCCCGGCGAGCGGGACATCCTCGCGCGTGCGTACGATATAATGAAGGAAATCTGCGGGTGATGAAACGGCTGATACTCTTGACCTTACTGTGTCTGCTGGTGGCTTGCTCCGGGGCGCAGGTGCGCCGCTACGGCGTGGAAGTGCTTCGCAGCTGCCCGCACGATACCCAGGCGTATACCCAGGGCCTCTTCTTTCACGAGGGGACCCTGTATGAAAGCACGGGGGAGTACGGCTCTTCTTCTTTCCGGAAAGTGGAGCTGGAAAGCGGAAAGGTGCTGCGCCGCTTCGATTTCGACCGGCAGTACTTCGTCGAGGGTTCCGTCATTCTGGACGGAAAACTCTATATCCTCACCTGGACCAATCACCAGGCATTCGTCTATGACGCCGATTCGCTGCGCTACCTGAAAACCGTCCGCTACCCGCGCGAAGGCTGGGGGCTGACGACCGACGGCCGTTCGCTCATTGCCAGCGACGGCAGCAGCCGCCTGTACTTTTTGGACGGCGACTTCAAGGTCCGCAAGACGCTCCGCGTCACCCTGGACGGGAAGCCGCTCCGCCTGCTCAATGAACTGGAGTGGATAGACGGCCGCATCTGGGCGAATATCTACACTTCGGACCTGATTGCCATTATCCATCCCCGCAGCGGCAAGGTGGAAGCACTCATCGACTGTACGGGCCTGCTGGATCCGGCGCTCCGCACCCCGGATACCGATGTCCTGAACGGCATTGCCCGCGGCCCCGGCGGCGAAATCTGGCTCACGGGCAAGAACTGGCCCCTGCTCTTCGAAGTCCGCCTGGTGCGGAAATAACACAACAAGCCCCGCTGTCACAGCGGGGCTTGGTGATTAGTTAGTAGTATATTACCTTATGAGAAGGTTAATTATTGTTGGTTAGAAGCCCTTACAGAAGTAAGGTAGAGTTGTTGTTCTTTTTCAATGGCAAAGGTACTGCTTTTTTTTGAATCCGCAAGTATTTTTGAAAAAATGTTAAAAAAATAATTTTTTGTTTTTAAATTATTTTAATAACTAAGCCTTTTCGCCGTCCAAAAGCAGCCCCGGACGCAGCCGTTTCGTTCTTTCCAGCGCTTGTTCGTCCTGCCATTCGCGAATCAATTTCGGATTTCCGCTCAACAAGACTTCCGGAACTTTCCATCCGTTGAACTCGGCGGGCCGGGTATAGACGGGCGGGGAGAGCAGGTGATCCTGGAAAGAATCGCTCAGTGCGGAAGTCTCGTCCGTCAGGGCCCCGGGCAGCAGGCGGACGATCGCGTCGGCCAGCAGGGCAGCAGGAATCTCGCCGCCGCTTACGACATAGTCGCCGACGGAAATTTCGCGGGTCACCAGGTGCTCGCGGATGCGGTGGTCGATGCCCTTGTAGTGGCCGCAGAGCAGCACGATGTTCTGCTTGAGGGACAGTTCGTTGGCGATGTCCTGGGTCAGCAGCTCGCCGTCCGGGGAGAGGTAGATGACCTCGTCGTAGTCGCGTTCCGCCTTCAGTTCCTCCAGCATCCGGTACACGGGTTCGATGGTCATCACCATTCCGGCGTCGCCGCCGTAACTGTAATCGTCCACGTTCTTGCGGGGACCGATGCCGTATTTGCGCAGGTGGTGCACCTGGATGTCCACGATGCCTTTTTTGATGGCGCGCCCGACGATGGAGTGGGAAAGCGGGCTTTCCAGCAGTTCGGGGACGACGCTCAAAATATCGATTCGCATGGCTTTTTCAGATTTGATTGCAAAAATACCAAATTCTCTCAGAATAATTGTATATTTGTAGGCTATAAGTTATTTACCGAATATGGAAGAGAACAAAATCGAACTTCAGAACGAGCAGGTAGAGCAGGTGGAACAGGTGGAACAGCCACTGCAGGAAGAGGCGCAGGCCGCAGCGCAGAACCTTTCGGACAAGAATCTGGCGGAACTGTCGGACTTTTTCCAGGAACTGCGTACCTCCGCCGATGCGATGATGCGTTCCAAGGAAGCCGAGGCGGTCAAGTCCGCATTTTATAAATTGCTGCTGAAGATGCGTGAAGCCGTGCCCGAGGGAGCGGAGAATCCCTTCGAGGCCGTCGAGGAGAATTTCAAGGCGATGTACGCCGATTATAAAAAGGAGCGTGCGGATTTCAACCGCAAGCAGGAGCAGGAGCGCGAGGCGAATCTGGAAAAGAAACTCGCCATCATCGAGGACCTGAAGGCCCTGGTGGAAGGACAGGAGGACGTGAGCGCCTCTTTCCCCGCCCTGCGCGAAATCCAGAACCGCTGGCGCGAAGCCGGCCCCGTTCCCGTAACGCGTTTCCGCGATGTGAACGATACCTACCAGTTCTACGTGGAGAAGTTCTACGATATGGTCAAGATCAACCGCGACCTGCGGGACCTCGATTTCCGGAAGAACCTGGAAGCCAAGGAGGCCTTCTGCGCCGCGGCCGAGAAACTTGCCGAGAACGAGAATGTCGTCGCCGCGTTCCACGAACTACAGAAACTGCACGAGCAGTGGAAGGAGTTCGGTCCTGTGGCCAAGGAGGTGCGCGAGGATATCTGGAACCGCTTCAAGGCGGCCACTGCGGTCATCAACAAGAAGTACCAGGCGCATTTCGAGGGGGTGAAGGAGGAACAGGCGAAGAACCTGGAAGCCAAGACCGCCCTCTGCGAGGAAGCGGAAGCCATCGCCGCCGCGGAGGTCACTTCTTCCGCCCAGTGGAACAAACTGTCCGCACAAATCGCCGAAATCCAGGAGAAATGGCGCGGCATCGGCTTCGCCACGAAGAAAGAGAACCAGAAGATTTACGACCGCTTCCGTGCGGCCTGCGATACCTTCTTCGCCCGCAAGCGCGAATACTACAACGAGTTCAAGGGCAGCCTGAAGCAGAACCTCGATGCCAAGCAGGCTCTGGTGGACAAGGCGGAGGAGCTGAAGACCAGCACCGACTGGAAGAGTGCGACGGACCAGTTTATCGCCCTGCAGAAGCAGTGGAAGGAAATCGGCGCCGTTCCCCGCAAGAAGTCCGACGAGCTGTGGCAGCGCTTCCGCGCGGCCTGTGACGAATTCTTCGCCGCCCGGGAAGCCGCCCGCGAGGCCGCGCGTCCCAAGGCGCCCGCCCGTGGAGAACGCGGCGCCCGTCCGGTCCGCAAGGACAGCCTCACCGACAAATTCAAGGCGCTCCAGCAGGAAATCGCCACCTACGAAAACAATATCGGCTTCTTCTCCCTTTCCTCGAAGGGCTCTCCGCTGATTGCCCAGATGCAGGAGAAGATTGACAAGGCGAAGGCGGAACTCCGCAAGCTCGAAGAGCAGATCCGCAAGAGCGAAGCCGAAGGAGGGGAGCAGTAATGGATAAGAATTCCGTCATCGGCTTCGTGCTGATCGGCCTCATCCTGGTCGGTTTTACCTTTTATCAGTCAGACAGGGCAAAGAAGCAGATGGAAGCGCAGCGCGTGCAGGACAGCATTGCGCTGGCGAACGCGCCCGTCCCGCCTCCCGCCGCTCCCGATACGGCCTTTGCCGCTTCCGCTCCGGTACAGGCAGCCGCGTCCGTCCCCGTGATTTACAAGGACGCGATGCTCGAGCAGGCGCACTCGATGCCCGATACCGTCCTCGCCCTTTCCAACGATGTCCTGCGCGTCGAATTCACGACCCGCGGCGCACAGCCGCTCTCGGCGCAGGTGCTGGGTTACCGCAATTACGACGGAACGGACCTTTACCTGTTCCGCAACGGGGGCAGTTCCTTCTCGGCGAGCGTCTATGTCGGCGAATACATTGCTACCAAGGACTTTACCTTCGAGGTTGCGGAATATTCGGATACGCGCCTGGTGATGCGCCTGCCCTTCGACGGCGGCGGCTATATCGAGCAGTCCTATTGCCTCCCTTCCGCGGACAGCTATTCCGTACAGGCGAACCTGGCCTTCGTGGAAATGGAGTCGGTGGTGCCCCGCAACGTTTCGTCCTTTGACCTGGATTACAGCGTGGTGATTCCGCGGATGGAAAAGGGCTACAAGAACGAATCGCAATATTCGAAGGTGGACTGGTATTTCGACGGGGACAAGAAGCCCGGCGAGATGGGCCGCGGCCGCAGCCATACCCGTCGCATCGACTCCCGGCTCAGCTGGTTTGCCTTCCAACAGCAGTTCTTCTCCGCCATTGTCCGTGCGCCGCAGGAGTTCGCTTCCGGCGAACTGGTCGTCAATTTCTTCGACCAGGACGATCCGGAGCGCAACCTGATGGCCTGCAGCGCCAATATGCGAGTGGACCTGGCCCGCGGACCCCGTGTGGACGTGCCGCTGGAATTCTATTTCGGCCCCAACCACTTCGGAACCCTGAAGTCCTACGACCAGAAATACGAAAAAATCATCCCGCTGGGCGGCTGGCTTGTCGGCTGGTTCACCCGCTACGCGATCATCCCGATGTTCGACTTCTTCAGCAGGTTCCTCTCCAACTTCGGCTTGATTATCCTGCTGATGACCCTGGTCATCAAGATTGTCGTCCTTCCGTTTACCTACAAGTCTTTCTCCTCGTCCGCCAAGATGCAGGCCCTGCGTCCGCTGATGGAGAAAATCAACGAGAAGTATCCCAAGCAAGAGGATGCGATGAAGAAGCAGCAGGCGACGATGGACCTCTACCGGAGAGCCGGCGTCAGTCCGATGGGCGGCTGCCTGCCTACGCTGCTTACCTTCCCGATTCTCTGGGCGATGTTCCGCTTCTTCCCGGCGTCCATCGAACTGCGTCAGCAGCCGTTCCTTTGGTGCGACGACCTGAGTGCCTATGACTCCATCTTGGATTTCGGAACGCGGATTCCGCTGATTGGAGACCACCTGTCGCTCTTCGCCCTCCTGATGGCTGCGACGATGTGGCTCTACTCGCGCCTGACCGTCCAGGCTGCCGGCAACGACCCGAACGCCGCCAGTATGAAGTTCATGAGCGTCTGGATGATGCCCATCATGATGTTCTTCATCTGTAACGGCCTTTCCGCTGCCCTCAGTTACTATTATCTGCTTTCGCAGTTGATTTCCATCGTCGAGATATTTATCATCAAGAAGTTCTTCGTGCATCCCGAGGAAGTGTTGGCCAAGGTCAAGGCTTCCGAAGGCAAGCCCCTGCCCAAGAGCAAGTGGCAGCAGCGGCTGGAAGCGGCGCAGAAGATGCAGGAACAGCAGGCGAAACAGCGGGGCCGCAAATGATTACGGAAAATCTGCAATATTTTTGGAAAGAACTGCCGCCGGGCGTCAAGCTGGTGGCAGTTTCCAAATTCCACCCCCTGGAAGCAATCCAGGAGGCCTATAATGCCGGCCAGCGCGTCTTCGGCGAAAACCGTCCGCAGGAACTCTGCCAGAAGGCGCAGACCCTGCCTGCCGATATCCAGTGGCATTTCCTGGGCCACCTGCAGACCAACAAGTTGAAAATGGTGCTGCCCTATGCCGCTTTGGTGGAGTCCGTGGATACGCTGCACCTGTTGAGCGAAATCGACCGTTGGGGCCGCGCGAACGACAAGGTGATTCCGGTGCTGCTGGAACTGCATATCGGCGCGGAGAAAACCAAGCAGGGATTTACCGAAGAGGAAGTGCTGGAACTGCTGTTCCGTGCGGAGGAATTCCGCTTCGTGCGCTTCTGCGGCCTGATGGGGATGGCTTCGCATACCGACGATGCCGCCACGGTGGACGCCGATTTTGCGCGCATCGCCGATTTCTTCGCCTATCTGCGGGACCTTTTTCCCGAACTTTCCGATTTCAGCGAACTCTCCATCGGGATGTCTGGCGACTGGCGCCTTGCCATTCCGCACGGCGCGACCATCGTCCGCATCGGCACCGCCATTTTCGGCGAGCGAAGTTTATAATTCAATGTGAATGTCACCGCCGGAGGTCCAGATCCGGGCGATTTTTTCGTCGGAAAGTTTGATTTCGACGGGGGCGGGGGGTTTTTTCCCCTGCGAGAATACATCGTCTTTGGCAAAGGCGGCGGCAATGACGTCGTACCAGTGCAGGACCTGACGGGCGTAGCCGAGCAGGCGATCGCCGTCGGCGGTCAGGGTGACCCCATCCCGGGAACGCGTGAGCAACGTGCGGCCGAGTTCCTTTTCGAGCTCTGCAATATGCTGGCTGACAGCGGGCTGGCTGATGCCCAGTTCGCGCGAGGCCGCAGTGAACCCGCCGGTGCGGGCCACCGCCGCAAAAACTCTGAGTCTGAAATCGTCGAGCATAGTGCAAAAATAGCCAAATTATTTTTATATTCGCTCTTCAGAATGAAATATAGAAATCTTCCTTTTATGAAAAAGATGCTCTTGATAGCGGCCTTCCTTCTCGGATTGGCAGCGACCGGCGTAGCCCAGCAGATGCCTGTATTGCCGAATGATCCTGCCACGAAGGTAGGCAAACTCGAAAACGGCATGACCTACTACATCCGTCACAACGACAAGCCCGCAGGGCGGGCCGAATTCTATCTGGCCACCAATGTGGGCGCCATCCAGGAGACGCCGGACCAGGACGGCCTGGCCCATTTCCTCGAGCATATGTGCTTCAACGGGACCAAGAACTTCCCGGATAAGGGCATTCTGGACTGGCTGCAGAGCATCGGCGCTTCCTTCGGCGGCAATGTCAACGCGTCCACCGGCGTGGAGCAGACCATCTATATGCTCAACAACATTCCTCTGTCGCGTCCCGGCGTCGTGGATACCTGCATCCTCATTATGCACGACTACTCCCACTTCGTTTCCAACCTTCCGGAGGAAATCGACAAGGAGCGCGGCGTGATCATCGAGGAACGCCGATCGCGGCGCACCGCATCCTGGCGGCTCTACGAGCAGAATATGCAGTACATCTACAAGGGTTCCAAATATGCGGACTGTACGGTCATCGGCAGCCAGGAAAACCTCGAAACCTTCAAGCCCGAGAGCCTGGTGAATTTCTACCAGACCTGGTGCCGCCCGGACCTTCAGGCCCTCATCGTGGTGGGGGACATCAACGTGGACGAAGTGGAAGGCAAGATCAAGGCCATCTTCGCAGATATCCCCGCTCCCGTGAATCCCAAGGCGAAGGATGCCATCAAAATCCCTGACAATGCCAGCCCCATTATCGGGATTGTCACGGACCCCGAGGCGTCCTCTTCCGAAGTTTCCTTCATCTGGAAGAGCGAACCCCTGCCCGAGGAGTACAACAATACCCCGATTGCCTTTGCTCAGGATATTCTCAAGGACATCCTCAGCAGTGTGATGAATGAGCGTTTCCAGGACATCGCCGCCAAGGCGGACGCTCCGTTCCTCGAGGCCTCCTTCGGCATCGGCAACCTTTGTGAGACGGCGGACGGCGTATTCGCCGATGTCAGTTTCAAGGACGGCGAGGCGTTCAAGGCCGCCGAAGCCCTGTTCACCGAAATCGAGCGGATGCGCCGCTACGGCTTCACCGACGGCGAAATCGACCGCGCCAAGGCGGAAATCCTCAGCGCCTACGAGTCCGCAGCCAAGAAGGCGGAGAGCCGCAAGAACAGCGAGTTCGTCCGGCCGATGATTGCCAACTTCTTCGACAACAAATCCTTTATGGAACCGTCGAAAGCCTATGAGATGGCCAAGTTGATCATGGAGCAGCTGAGCGCGCCGCAAATCAATCAGATTGCCGCCCAGACCATCACCCGGGAGAATCTGGTGGTGCTTTACAACGGCCCTGAAAAACTGGCGAAACCGACCGAAGCCGAAATCGCCGCCCTCATCGACAAAGTGCAGAAGGCCGATATCGAGCGGATGGCGGGGGAGGAGGTGCCGGACCGCTTCCTCGATCCTTCCACCCTGAAATTGGCGGCCGTTGTTTCCGGCAATGAGGGCGTCAGCGGGTCCCGCGAGGTCGTGCTCGCCAACGGGCTCAAGCTCATCCTCCTTGCCAACGACCACGAGAAGAACAAGATTCGTTTCAATATCTACAGGAGGGGAGGGCGCAGCCTGATTGCCACCAAGGACCTTCCGACCTTCGACGAGAACATCTGGAGCCAGTACCTGAGCAATACCGGCGTCGCTTCCTTCAGCGGCACCACCGTGAGCAAGATGCTCGCCGGCAAGGACCTGAGGGTCAGCCCTTACATCAGCAAGTACACGAACGGGGTTCGCGGCCAGAGTTCGCCGCAGGACCTGGAAACCGCGCTGCAGCTGCTATACCTATATTATACTGCGCCGCGTTTCGACAAGGACGAATTCCAGAAGGGCATCACCCAACTGGAGAACCTTCTGCCTAATCTGAAGAACAATCCCAACTGGGCGTTCCAGGCGCATCTGCTGCCGGCCATTTTCCATTCTCCGCGTCGTTATATGCTGGATGAGAAAGTGCTTGCACAGGCGAAACTCTCCACCCTGAAGAAAGTCTACACGAATCTTTTCAAGGATGTGAGCGGTGCCACCTGTGTTCTGGTGGGCGATTTCAACCCCGACGAACTGCTTCCCGTGCTCCAGCGCTATCTGGGCGCCCTGCCCGGCGGCCGCAGGAAGACGGACTGGAAATACCAGGGCGACGATATCCGGGGCGGTTTCGTCACGGACGACTTCAAGAATGCCATGGAAACCCCGAAGGTGACGGTCGTGCAGGTGTACTCCATCGAGGAGCCCTGGGCGCTCAAGGAAGAGATTACCTTCGAGGCCCTGGAGAACATCCTCGATATGGTCTATACCGAGACGCTGCGTGAAGAGGAAGGCGGCACCTACGGCGCCCAGGCGATGTCCTCCTGCAGCAATGCGCCGCACGCGCAGGGTGTCCTGCAGGTTGTCTTCGAGACCAATCCCGATTCCGCCGACAAACTCATCGCAATGGCAAAGGACGGCCTGAAGCAGATTGCCGAGAACGGTCCGGAAGCCGAGAAGTTCGACCGTACGGTCAAGAACCTCGAGAAGAAGATTCCCGAGAACCGTATCGCCAACTGGTACTGGATGGAGCAGTTGATGCAGGCGAACAACTACGGCGTGGATTACGACGGCAATATCGAAGCGGCGGTGGCGTCCCTTACCCCGGACGACATCAAGACCCTTGCCGCCCGCCTCCTGGCCTCCGGCAACTTCATCGAGGTCATCATGCGTCCGGAATAGGCTGCGCCTCATCGCATAAAAATCGGGACGGCCATCAAGGTCGTCCCGATTTTTTACTGGAGCTGCACCAGCGACTATAGTGCCTGCACCTGCTCGGGCGTCAGGCCGGTTGCCTGGGCAATCTGGTCAATGGGAATTCCCATTGCTTTGAAGTTCTTGGCTACTTCTGCCCGTCCTTTGGCTTCGCCTCTGGCTTCCCCCTCCTGCCTCGCGTACCAGATTTCGGATTGTATGTCAAATGCGCTTTCCATATTCCTGATGTATAAATCCCTGTCTTCGTCATTGAGTGCCTGCACC
>CACYHC010000022.1 GCA_902774145.1 uncultured Bacteroidia bacterium | reverse complement strand
GCAAAAAACGTAAATTTTAATCAGATTTATTTTTCATACACATTTTTGTACGTTTCATACACATTTAACCGGACTGCGGTAGCCGATTTTTTTGGCAGGTACAGCGAATCGGTCAAAAATGGCACAAAACGTAAGATCCACTGTACCACGGGGACAGCGGATCCTTAAAAATCAACCAAAAATGTTGTGTTCGTTGTACCTGCCAAGGGCCGGAAATGGACGAACGGGCTGGCGGCGGCTACGGCGCGGGCGCTGCGCCGGGCTCGATGGGGCGGCCCGCTCCGCGCCCGGCCGTTGCCCGTTGCCAACCGGGCAGGGACACCGCTTCACCGGAAACCCCGTAATATCGGTGTGGCCGTGTCCCTGAGGTACACCGACACACAGATAACCCGGCAAATTCGGTGAAGCCGAGTACCTTTATGGCTATGATGACTACGTGAAGGGCCCTCCGTTTTTCGAAATTAGCCGATATATTGAATAGCCAGGGCCCTAAGGTCCCTCGCTGTCCTGTTTTTGGGCAAAAAAAATCAAAAAGGAGTGCCCAATTGGCGTTCATAGTGTCTGCCTAGTAATTGGACTTTCGTAATTTTACTTTATCTTTGTAAAGTTGTTCCTTGGAACAGCATACATATAGCGAAAGTGTTTTTCGCCGCCTTCTGGGAATCTGGACAATTTTCAATGCAAGGGTTGGCAACAAAGCACTCCGCCTGTGTTTGATTATGTCGTCAGCCAGGATTTCCTGTCTGTACTCCATATCAAGCAGGTGTGGAGTTTCCTTGCAGCGTTTGTCCAGAACGTCCAGAAGAAGTTGCGAAACGGCTCCGCACTTTTTGTTTGCAGAAAACACCCGGCAGGAGCCCCGGAGGAATACTGGAATCACGAATGACTCCGAATCCCGGCCCCCTTCTCTTCTATGAAGCGCCATCTGTTTTGATTTTGCCTACCATTGGGCAGGACATCCTGTGCGAAAGCCCCAAGCCCGGCGGGAACGAAGGCCTGATTTATGAAGAATGGTAAACCCCTTATGATGATTATGAAAACGACGAAGATATTTTGCGCCGCTGTTGCAGTTGCGGCCCTCTCGCTTTCTTGTACCCGGGAAGCGGAAGTTTCCGACTCCCTTAATGCCGGACAGGAAATAACGATTATCGCTACGCTGGAAAGTGGCTCACGGACAGCTGTCCAGGACGGTGGCACCGAAGTCTATTGGGAGCCCGCTGATGAAATCAAGTTGTTCCTTAATGGCACGGGCAGCCGCTTTATCTCCAATAACGCGGAACTAGCGGGCGTTGCTCAGTTCACCGGGACGCTGAATGCCGTTATTGGGTTCAATGAGGGTTTCTCTAACGATAACCCGCTCTGGGGTCTCTATCCCTACAGGGCCGACGCCACTTCCGACGGCGCTTCCGTTACCACGACGCTGCCCGCCGACCAGATTGGTCGTGCCGGCTCCTTTGCCAAGAACACCCACATCACCCTTGGGCGCAGCACGAGTTATTCAATGGGCTTCTATTCCGTCTGCGGCGGCCTCCGCTTCTCCCTCATTCAGGAAGGTATCAAGAAGGTGACCTTCGAAGGGAACAATAGTGAGGCCCTTGCCGGAACAATCAAGATGACCTTTATAGACGGACTTCCCGCCATTCAGGAAATCACCAATCCCCAGACGAAGCTCACGCTGACCGCCCCCGCGGACGGCACTTTCCAGACGGGCGTTTATTATTACATAGAGGCAATCCCCGGCACACTTTCCGGCGGGTATAAGATGTCTTTCAATAAAGAAGATGAATCTGCGAAATTCACTTCCTCCAGCCCCGTCAGCTTCAAACGCGGGGTATTCGGGACTCTCGCCGATGCGGACGAGGGACTGATCTTCAAGCCCACGGGCGGCGGTGACGACCCGGATCCGGAAGATATCATCTCTTTCGCTGACCCCATCGCCAAATACGCCTGCGTGGACAAATTTGACACCAACGGCGATGGCGAGGTCTCCTACGCCGAGGCTGCCGCGGCAACAACGCTTAGCGGGCTCTTCACCGATTGGAACACCGTCACGAGTTTCGAGGAGATTCGCTTCTTCACCGGCGTGAACTCCACCGAGAATGTCTTCAGCGGCCTTACGCAGCTGGACAGCATCACTATCCCGGCATCGATTACTACCCTCGGCACCTTTGAAAACTGCACAGCGCTCAAAAAGGTGGTCCTGCCGGAAGAACTGACGGCCATCCCGAACAACTGTTTCCGCAATTGTTCATCGCTGGCATCCCTTGTGCTTCCGGACGGCATCACCAGTATCGGCACTTCCGTCTTCTCCGGTTGCTCATCCTTAAAAAGCGTCAAACTGCCCTCAGGCATGAAAACGCTCCCGAATGGATTGTTTAGTGGCTGTAGTGCCCTTTTGGAGATTACCTTCCCGGAAGAGCTTACGGCCATCCCGGACAATTGTTTCCAAAATTGTTCCGCATTGGAGACACTTGCATTACCTTCATCAATTGAGAATATTGGAAGCTGGGTTTTCTCCGGTTGCTCTTCCCTGAAGAATGTTACGTTACCTTCCGGCATGAAAACCCTGCCCAGTGATTGCTTCAGCGGTTGCGGCGCCCTTTCGGAGGTGGAACTCCCGGCGGCATTGACAGTCATTCCGAACAACTGTTTCAAGAATTGTACGGCACTCGCATCGCTGACTATCCCTGCCTCGGTAACCAGTATTGGGAACAATGCTTTCCAGGGCTGTTCCTCCCTCAACGGTTTGCTGCTTCCGGAGAACCTGAACAACATCGGGACTTACGCTTTCCAGAATTGCACGAGCCTGACCTCAATGGCCCTGCCTGCCGGAATGACATCCCTCCCTGCAGGGCTTTTCCAAGGTTGCAAATCTCTGACGACTATCTTATGGCCCACCAATTTGCAGTCCATTGGAGACAACGCGTTCAGCGGATGTTATTTCGAGAACAATGAGCATACGCTGGAACTCCCGGTAAGTGTTACCACTATAGGCAGAAATGCTTTCACTGGCTTATTCCACCTGATAATTCCCGCTACGGCAAGCGTATCAATATCCAGCAATGCCTTCGGAAACCCTGCAGTTTGCTATACAAATTTGTATGTTCCCGCGAGCAAGGTAGAAATGTATAAAGTTCGTACGAACTGGAGCGCTTATGCAGACATGATACATTCCATTGGAGAATATCCCGTAGAAATTGACATTTCTGTTGATTTGGGTCTTTCCGTCAAGTGGGCGTCCATTAACGTCGGCGCATCCTATCCTTGGGAGTACGGCGATTACTTTGCCTGGGGAGAGACGGAGCCGAAGGAGGATTATAGTTGGTCCACATACAAGTGGTGCAAGGGTTCATTCTCAACAATGACCAAGTACTGTACTAATTCCAGTTACGGATATAACAGGTTCACGGACGGCAAGACAGTACTTGACGCGGAGGATGACGCCGCTGCGGTCAATTGGGGAGGCAAGTGGCGTATGCCTACGTTGACTGAATGTCAGGAGTTGCTTGACAATTGCACAAAAACCTGGACTACACTGAACGAAGTATATGGAAGAAAGTTCACCAGCAACAAGTCCGGTTATACGGACAAGTGGATATTTCTTCCTGCTGCCGGCTACCGGGATGGTACGAGTCTCCTCAATGCGGGCTTCTACGGCATCTATTGGTCCTCGTCCCTCTACACGGACAGCCCTTACGACGCGTACTACGTGTACTTCGATTCATACTTCGTGGGTTGGGGCAGCAGCAGCCGCGGCGACGGGCGATCTGTCCGCCCCGTCTCAGAATGATAACTCACAGCGTAGGGCGCCTGCGAAGCGGCGCCCCCACGCTGTCGTCATTCAAAATATCCGCGCCCAGGGCCGATAGGGGCGCGCCCCTGGACGAAGTCCCCACCACGGCCGTAAGGCCGTCGGAAATTTATAACCAAGAAGACGTCCGGCATCAGGACGTGCCGACTACCCGCATTATTGGCGTTTTTCGCGCTTGGTGTCCCTGATTTCAGGATACCTCCCGCACCTGAAGGGGTGAACGGTGCCCCGGAGCGAACGAAGTGAGCGGAGTTCCGACGGGTGCAGTACCCCGACCAGCAGCAGGCAGCCGCGATAAAAAAAGGCGCTCACGCGAGCGCCTTCGTGTGCTTCAGAACAGAACCCCTTAGAACGCGGTGCGTTTGAGCAGGTTTTCTACGGCCGTGAGTTCCTTGTAGAAGGGGGTGTCTTCGAGGATGACCGGCTGGATGCCGCGGACGGCCTCGTATGCCTTCCGTGAGGCAGGGCAGAGCTTGTCCGCAATCCCCAGGCAATCTGTGGCCTGCGCCAGGGCGATGTAGTGAATCGTCATCACCTGGAAGGCGTTTTCCACCACCTGGCGGCAGAGCAGGGCGCTGTTCGTGCCCATCGATACGATGTCCTGGTTGTCGTTGTTGTTGGGGATACTGTGCACGTAATTCGGCATCGAGAGCGTCTGGCACTCGGCCGTGGTGGATGTCGCCGTGAACTGGCAGGCCTGCATCCCGTAATTCAGCCCCAGCTTGCCCAGATTCAGGAAGGGCGGCAGGATGCCGTTGATGCGGTCGTGGAAAAGGTAGTTGAGCTGCCGTTCGGTGAGCATCGCCACGCGGGTCAGCGCAATCTTGAGCTTGTCCTGCTCCAAAGAGATGTAATCCCCGTGGAAATTCCCGCCGTGATAGACGTTCTGCGTATCCGGATCCACGATGGGATTGTCGCAGGCGGAATTGATTTCGGTTTCCAGCACGTTGCGTGCTCCACAGAGCGTGTCGTACACCGGCCCCAGAATCTGCGGCGTACAGCGTAGGGAATAATAGGCCTGCACCTTGTGTTCGAAGACCGCTTCCCGGTGTTCTCCCGTATAGAGTTCCAGTTCGCGCTTCATCAAGCAGGCACTCCCAGCAGCGATGGAACGCATCCTGCGGGCGATTTCCACCTGTCCCGGATGCGGTCGGCAGGCGCTCAGCGGCTCCGCCATAAAATCGTCGTAGGAACCGGCGATTTCGTTCATCCAGACGCCGGCGAGCACCGCCAGGTCCAGCAGTTTCTCCGCCTGGAACTGGTTGATCATCGCCACGCCGCTCATCACGGAAGTGCCGTTGGTGGAAGACAGTCCTTCCCGGATATGGATTTCCAGGGGCTTGAGGCCGCATTCCCGCAACACCTCTCCGGCGGGACGCCATTCGCCCTTGTAATGCACCTCGCCCTCGCCGATCAGGGCCAGGGCCATGTGCGCAAGCTGCACCAGGTCTCCGCTGGCGCCAACGCTGCCGTGCCGGGGGATGAAGGGAATGATGTCGCGGTTGATGAATTCGGTCAGGAGCATCACCTCATCCGGATGGATGCCGGATTTTCCCTGCAGGAAAGTGCCCACGCGCGCCAGCATCGCCGCCTTGGCGGAAAGGAGCCCGAGGGCTTTCCCGGTTCCGGTGCTGTGGCTGCGGATGATGTTGTACTGAAGCTCCTTGAGGTGCGCGTCATCCACGCGCCACTGCGCCATCGGCCCGAATCCGGTATTGATGCCGTAGATAATCTTGTCCTTATGAAAGGCATCCAGAAACTCGAAACTGCGGCGGACGCAGGCAAGGGCTTCCGGTTTTAACTCCAACTTCTTGCCCAGGAAAAGGATTTCCCGGGCTTCATCCAGCGTAATATATTTCATGCGTCGATAAAGCTTCTGATCAGCGATGTGGACGGCAAATCCTTGTCGGACACAGGGACAAAGTAGTGCAGGAACACCAGCAGGCGGTGCGCCTCCGCGTACTCCGGACAGTTCTTGGGCACCGTGGCCAGAATGCGCTCGGCGTGGGGCCGGAGCACCGCAAATTCCACCAGGTAGGCGGAATTGAAGAGCACGTCGGCGCTTTCCTGGTAAGGATAAATCCAGCGGCTCTCAGCGCGGCGGACGTTCGGCCAGTTGGCGATGGTCTCCCGCGCGCTGAACGCCCCCTTCTTGAAATCGCGCACGATGCGGCGCAGGAGGCGGTTGTCGCTGGTGGGAATACAATTGTGGTCGTCCAGGGACGTACTGGTAATCGTATTGATGAAAATCCGGTATTTGGCCGCCTCGTCCACCTGGTCCGTCAGCGCGGGGTTCAGGGCGTGGATGCCTTCTACCAGCAGGACGGAACGGTCGTCCAGTTTCAGCCGCTTGCCGTTGAATTCGCGTTTCCCCGTAACAAAGTTGTATTCAGGGACTTCCACTTCCTCGCCGGCGAGCAGCCGGAGAATGTCCCGCTGCAGGTAGTCGTGGTCTACGGTGTCGAAATTGTCGAAGTCGTAATTCCCGTCGGGCAGTTTCGGTGTATCGACGCGGTTCACGAAATAATCGTCGGTAGAGAAGGAAACGGGGTGCAGGCCGCAGGCCATCAGCTGGATGCTGAGCCGCTGGCAGAAGGTGCTTTTGCCGCTGCTCGTGGGCCCGGTAATCAGCACGATGCGCACCGGACGCTCCGGATCGTGGTGCCGGCGCTCGATTTCCTCGGCGATGCTGACGATTTTCTTTTCCTGCAGCGCTTCCGCAATCTGGATCAGGACCGGCGCCTTTCCCTGCTCGCAGGCGCAGTTGACGTCACCGACGTTGTCCAGTTCCATAATGCGGTTCCAGCGCAGCGTCTCGGCGAAGGTCTCAAAGGTCTTGGGCTGTTCGTTGAAAGGCGCGAGTTCCTCCGGCTTGTGCCGGTTGGGGACGCGCAGGAGCATTCCGCCGCGGTAAGGTGTCAGCGCCCATACCTTCAGGTAGCCCGTCGAGGGGACCACGGCGTCATAGTAATAATCCGCCGTATCCCCTAAAGTATAATAGGTAATATAAACATCTCCGCAGGTGCGCAGCAGCTTGATCTTGTCCTCATATCCGTACTTGCTGAAGATGCGGACCGCTTCTTCAAGCTGCACTTCGTGCCGGCGGAAGGAAACATCCTTTTCCACCAACTCCTGCATCCGTGCCCGGATGGCGGCCACCTCTTCCGGGGTGATTTCCGTCCCGTCGGGCTTGCCGACGTGGCAGAAATAGCCCTTGCAGATGGGCCGGCGCATCACAATCTTGTAATCCGGAAACAGGTCCCGTGCCGCCTTGGTCAGCAAAAAGCAGAGAGAGCGGCAATAGACATTGCGGCCGTTGTAGGAGCGGAAATCCAAAAATTCCACGTCACGGTTGTTGTAGACGCGGAATTTCAGGCCTTCCGATACGTTGTTTACGCGCGCGGAGAGAATGTCGTAGGGCTTCTCAAAATCAAATGCCGGAAGCATTTCCAGGAGGGTGGTGCCCTCCTGGAATTCGCTATACGTTCCGGTATTCCGGCAGTAGATTTTCAGCATTTAATTAGTCATTTTTCGCCAACCTCTTGTAGGTCTCCAGACGGAGCTTGGCAAACTCCTCGGTCTTGGCGAAGAGCTCACCGGCGCTCTGCGGATAGAGCTTCTGCAGGGAAGCGAAACGCACCTCGCCCTTCAGGAAATCCTGGAACTTGGTCCAGTCGGGCTCCTTGGAATCGAGCGTGAACGGATTCTTGCCCTGGTCGGCTGCGGCGGGATTGAAGCGGAAGAGGTGCCAGTAACCGCACTCGACGGCGAGCTTCTCTTCTTTCTGGCTCAAGCCCATACCGGCCTTCAGACCATGGTTGATACAAGGGGCGTAGGCGATGATGAGCGACGGTCCGTCGTAGGCCTCGGCCTCCTTGATGGCGTTCATATACTGCACGGGGCTGGCACCCATCGCCACCTGGGCCACATAAACGTAGCCGTAGCTGATGGCCATCATACCCAGGTCCTTCTTGCGCACCTTCTTGCCGGAGGCGGCGAACTTGGCGATAGCGCCGGCCGGGGTAGCCTTCGAGGACTGGCCGCCGGTGTTGGAGTACACCTCGGTATCGAGCACGAGGATGTTCACATTCTCGCCGCTGGCCAGCACGTGGTCCAGACCGCCGAAGCCGATATCGTAGGAAGCACCGTCACCGCCGAAGATCCACTGGCTGCGGCTGGGGATGTACTGCTTGAGGGCGAGCAGCGACTTGCTGGTGTCGCAACCGCACTTCTCCATCATCGGAACGAGCTTGTCGGCCACCTCGCGGGTCACCGCATAGTCGTTCTTGTTGTCCAGCCACTTCTGGTAGAGGGCCTTCATCTCGTCGGAGCACTTGCTGCACTCCAGACCCTTCTTCATCAGCGCGGCAACCGTCTCGCGGATGCGCTCGGAGCCGAGGTGCATACCCAAACCGAACTCACAGAAGTCCTCGAAGAGGGAGTTCTGCCAGGCCGGGCCGTGGCCCTTGTCGTTGGTGCAGTACGGGGAAGCGGGGAAGGAGGCGCCGTAGATGGAGGAGCAACCCGTCGCGTTGGCAATCATCATATGGTCGCCGAAGAGCTGGGTGATGTTCTTGATGTACGGGGTCTCGCCGCAACCTGCGCAAGCGCCGGAGAACTCGAAGAGCGGCTGGGCGAACTGGGCGTTCTTGAGGTTGGACTTGGGATCGAACGGGGTCTTGTAGCCGACCTTCGCGTTCAGGTAGTCGAAGGAAGCCTGCTCGGCGGTATTGTCGATGTAGGGCTTCATCACGAGGGCCTTCTCCTTCGCGAGACAGACGTCCACGCAGTTGCCGCAACCGGTACAGTCGGCCACCGATACGGAGAGCGCGAACTTGTAGTCCTTGAGGTTGGCCCGGCCGTCGGCCAACTTGACACCCGCGGGGGCCTTGGCGGCCTCGTCGGCGGTCAGCAGGAACGGACGGATGGCGGCGTGAGGGCAGACGAAGGCGCAGGTGTTGCACTGGATACACTTCTCCGCATCCCAGACGGGGACGTTCACGGCGACGCCGCGCTTCTCATAAGCGGCGGTGCCGCAAGGCATCGTACCGTCCTGGTAAGGCATAAAGGCGCTGACGGGGAGGGAATCGCCGCACTGGGCGTTCACGATGTCCGCGATTTCCTTCACGAACGGGGTCGCGAGCCGGTCGGCGTTGGGGTTGGTGAACTTCGCGGTGAGCTTCGCCCATTCGGCGGGGACGTCCACTTTGACGTATTCGCCGCCGCGGTCGATGGCCGCATAGTTCATGTTCACGACGTTCTCGCCCTTCTTGCCGTAGCTCTTCAGGGCGGCGGCCTTCATATACTCCACGGCCTTCTCGGCGGGGATGATGCCGGTGATGCGGAAGAAGGCGCTCTGGAGGATGGTGTTGGTCCTTCCGCCGAGGCCGATTTCCGCCGCAATCTTCGTCGCGTTGATAATATAAAGGTTGATCTTCTTGCGACCGATGACCGCCTTGGCGTGGTCAGGGATGCGCTCGAGGGTCTCTTTCTCATCCCAGAGTGAGTTAAGTAGGAGGCTGCCGCCTTCCTTGATGCCCTTCAGGACGTCGTATTTCTCCAGGTAGGAGGGGACGTGGCAGGCCACGAAGTCGGGCGTGCTCACGAGGTACGGCGCGTGGATGGGCTGCTCGCCGAAACGGAGGTGGGAGCAGGTGTATCCGCCGGACTTCTTGGAGTCATAGTCGAAGTAGGCCTGGCTGTAGAGGTCCGTGTGGGAACCGATGATCTTGATGGTGTTCTTGTTGGCACCCACGGTACCGTCGGAACCCAGTCCGTAGAACTTGCACTCGGTGGTGCCGGGCTTCACGATGGAGATTTCGCTCTTGACGGGCAGGCTCTTGAAGGTGACGTCGTCGACGATGCCGATGGTGAAGTCATTCTTGGGTTTCTTGAGCTCGAGGTTGTCGTACACGGCGATAATCTGGGACGGCGTGGTGTCCTTGGAGGACAGACCGTAGCGGCCGCCGACGATGAGCGGAGCGTTCTCCACACCCTGGAAGAGGGTCTTGACGTCGAGGTAGAGGGGCTCGCCGGGTGCGCCGGGCTCCTTGGTACGGTCCAGCACCGCAATCTTCTTGACGCTCTTGGGCAGGGCGGCCTTGAAGTACTTCGCGGAGAAGGGACGATAGAGGTGCACGGCCACGACACCGTACTTCCTGCCGCGGGCGGCGAGGTAGTCGATGGTCTCCTTGATGGTCTCGGTGACGGAACCCATGGCGATGATCACGCACTCGGCGTGCTTGTCGCCGTAATAATCGAAGGGGCGGTAGACGCGGCCGGTAGCCTCGCTGATTTCGCCCATATAGCGCGCGACGATGTCGGGAACGGCCTCATAGACCTGGTTGCGGGATTCGACCGCCTGGAAGTACACGTCGCCGTTCTGCGCGGTACCGCGGGTAACGGGCGCCTCGGGGCTGAGGGCACGCTGACGGAAATTCTCCAGAGCCTTCTCGCTCACCATCGAGCGGAGCAGGTCCTCGTCCAGCGCCTCGATCTTCTGGATTTCGTGCGAGGTGCGGAAACCGTCGAAGAAATGCAGGAAGGGGATGCTGGACTTGATGGTCGAAAGGTGCGCGACGGCAGCCATGTCCTGGGCTTCCTGAACGGAGCCGGAGGCCAGCATTGCAAAACCGGTCTGGCGGCAGGCCATCACGTCCTGGTGGTCGCCGAAGATGGAGAGGGCGTGGGACGCCAGCGCGCGTGCGGATACGTGGAAGACGGACGGCAACATTTCGCCGGCAATCTTGTACATATTCGGAATCATCAGCAGGAGGCCCTGCGATGCGGTGAAGGTGCTGGTCAGCGCACCGGCCTGGAGGGAACCGTGGACGGCGCCGGCGGCACCGGCCTCACTCTGCATTTCGGTCACTTTGACCTTCTCACCCCAAAGGTTCAGTTTGCCCTGTGCGGCCCATTCGTCGATATTCTCCGCCATCGTCGAGGAAGGCGTAATCGGGTAGATAGCCGCGTGCTCGCTGAAGAGATAGGCGATGTTGCTGGCGGCCTGGTTACCGTCACAGGTGATGAATTTCTTTTCTTTTGCCATTGTGTTAATGATTTATGTTTATGATTTATTGATGATTCTTCGGATGAGCCCGCCCAGGACTTCGCCCGGACCGACTTCGACAAAGTCCACGGCACCGTCGGCGGCCATCGCTTCGACGCAGGCCGTCCAGCGGACAGGGGAGGTAAGTTGCAGCAGCAGGTTCGCCTTGATGCGCTCCGGATCCCGTTCCGCCTTCGCGCTGACATTCTGGTACACGGGAAACGCGGGGGCGTGAAAGGGGATCGCGTCGATGGCCACGGCGAGCGCTTCGCGGGCGCTTTCCATGAGCGGCGAGTGGAAGGCCCCGCCGACATTGAGCGGAAGGGCGCGGCGGGCGCCGGCGGCCTTCATCGCGGGAATGGCCCGTTCGACCGCCGCTTTCTCGCCGGAAATGACGATTTGACCGGGACAGTTGTAATTGGCGGGTACGACGACGCCTTCCGTCTCCGCGCAAATCCGTTCCACGGTCTCTGCCGCCAGGCCGATGACGGCGGCCATCGTGCCGGGGGTCTTTTCGCAACACTTCTGCATCTCTTCCGCGCGCGCCTGCACCAGACGCAGGCCTTCTTCGAAGCAGAACACGCCTGCCGCGGCGAGGGCGGAAAATTCGCCGAGCGAATGGCCGGCTGCCATATCCGGCCGTTCCAGCTCTCCGCAAAGGGCCTGGGCGACGGAATGGATGTAGATGGCGGGCTGCGTTACGCGGGTGCTGCGGAGGGCTTCCTCCGTTCCCTCGAACATGATGGGGAGAATGTCAAATCCAAGAATCCCGGCGGCACTTTCCATCAGGCGCGCCGCCTGCTGGGAGCGTTCGTACAGGTCTTTACCCATTCCTGAAAACTGTGAGCCCTGACCGGGAAATACAAAGGATTTGTACATTTGCACAAATGTACGAAAAAATCATCATTTCTTGTGATGGTCTTCGTGATTTTTTTTGTAAATTTGCAAGCCGTTTCCGGTATGCCCCTGTAGTTTAATGGATAGAATTTCGGATTCCGGTTCCGACGATAGGCGTTCGATTCGCCTCGGGGGTACGATTTTTGGCCTTACAGATACCTGCAAGGCCTTTTTTGTAAAAATTGGATAAACTCCTCCAGGAGATTTTTGTGGCGGCCGGGGAGGAGGATGTGGTGGTTGCCGATGGGGCGGGTGAGGAAGTAGCGGGCGTCGGCGGGGGAGAGGCGCACGCAGACCTGGGTGCGGCAGAGATTATCTTCGTAACTGTTCCGGAGCACTTCGCCCTCCGCGATGAAGCAGCGCGTCAAATCGCCGGAGACCTTGAAGACAGTGACCGGCCCGAGGGGAAACTCCCCGTGCAGGCCGACGCCGATGCCGGATTCGAAGTGCGTATCATAAGCGATATCCGTGGGAATATCCAGGGCAATGGTGCAGTGGGCGAACAGCAGCTCGCCGCTTTTCGTATCGATGCGGGAAGGATTGGCCTGGAAGCCGGTACAGCCGGTGAGCGCGCGCGCCATCATCATACTCAGGAGCGCGGGAACGTCGCCCTCGCAGGAAGCGGGAACGCCCTCCGCATTCAGGCGGGCCAGCGCGACGCAGCCGGTATTGCGGACGCGGGTCAGCAGGTCGAAACAACGGAGCGTAAGCGCGCCGATGCCGTATTCCCCGACCATCTCCTTCAGCGCCCCGTAAATCTGCAGGGCCCCGGGATAGTAGGGCCGCACCTTCTCCGGCAGCGGAGTGTCCGGCGATGCAACGGGCTGCCGCTGCGCCGCTTCCACCAACGCGTCGATGGGAATGTCCGCGAAACCGACCCCCAGCCGCCGCGAAACGGCCTCCCGGTCCACGGTGCTGGCAATCAGCCAGTCCGAGGGCTGCCCGATCAGGGCAATCCGGCTGTCCCGCAACTTGCGGCGGGCCTCCGCCACCCGGGCCAGCCGTCCGATACGCGCCCGCAGGGCGGCCCCGCTCCCGTGCAGGACTTCTCCCGAAAGCCCCTGCAACTGCAGGTAGGAAAGGATTTCCAGCGATGCGGCCAGCGAGTTGCTTTTCCCGGAGGTCAGCAGGAAAAACTTCTCGCAACCCGTTTCCAACAGGCCGGGCAGCAGCGTCTTGAAAATCCCCTCCGCGCCGCCGGTGCGGACATAGATGAGATTCAGCGGGCGCTGCCCGAAATCCGAGAAGTCGGCGCCGCACAAATCGTAGCCTCCGGAGGGGAAAATCTCCTGCAGAAAGGCATCGGAGAGGCCTTTCACCGCAGCGGCGTCGTGCAGGCCCGAAGTAATCGTATAAACAGCAATCGTGTGCATAAAACAATCATTCAATGATCAAGCCGTCATAGGCGGGGTGGATATGCGGCGGCAATTGGGCCTCCAGTTCCGCGTGCGTACCCAGATAGTGCGAAAGGTGCGTCAGATAGCCTTCCTTCACACCGGTCTTCTCCAGGAATTCCACGGCCTGGGGCAGGGAAAAATGCGAATGGTGGGGCGTGTGCATCACACAGTTGACGGTCATCGCATCCAGCCCCCGCAGTTTTTCCATTTCCGCGTCTTCGATGCCGCTGACATCCGTCAGGTACGCCAGCCGCCCGAAGCGGAAGCCCAGGATGGGCAGTTGCCCGTGCATACAGCGGATGGGGACAATCTCCGCCCCGCCGATGCTGAACGGCCGCTCGTCGATCAAATGGATGTGCCAGGTGGGAACGCCGGGATACAACTTCTCCGCGAACATATAATGGAAATGCTTTTTCAGCGCATCCAGCACCCGCTGTTCGCACCAGATATGCGGCTCCCAGCCCAGGGTCCACTGCAGCGCGCGGGTATCGTCCAGCCCGCCGATGTGGTCCATATGCGCGTGCGTCAGCAGGATGCCGTCCAGCCGTTTGAGGCCCGCGCGGAGGGCCTGCGTGCGGAAATCCGGTCCGCAGTCCACCAGCAGGTCCAGTCCCGCATAATGCACGATCGCCGATGCGCGCAGGCGCTTGTCCCGCGGGTCCGTCGAGCGGCAGACGGCGCAGTCGCAGCCGATGACCGGCACGCCCTGCGAAGTCCCGCTGCCCAGTATCTCGATGCAGTCTTTCATAGCGTCACCTCCGAAATGCGGCCCACCAGCGCCGCGTCGAAAGGCCGGCTTACCCTTATATAATTGCCGGTATATCCGCCCATTTTTCCATTCTTTTCCTTCGATTCGAAGAGCACCTGCGCCTGCTGTCCGCGATGCCTTTCCACGAATGCCGCGTGCAGTTCTTCGCAGAGCGCCTCGAGCGCCTTCACCCGCTCCGCCTTGACGGTCTCGCTCACTTGTCCTTTCATCTCCGCCGCCGGGGTGCCCGGGCGCCGGGAGTAGGGGAATACGTGGATGAACGCCGGCCGCACGCTGCGGATGAACGACAGCCCCGCTTCGAACAGGGCGTCCGTCTCTCCCGGCAGGCCCGCCATCACGTCGATGCCGAAGAAAACCTCCGGCCGTCCGGGGCCTTCGAAGGCGCGCCGAACCGTCTCCAGCCTTCCGGCGAACAGGGCGGTGTCATAGCGGCGGCCCATCGCCGAGAGCAGCGCGTCGCTTCCCGCCTGCAGCGGAATGTGGAAATGCGGCTGGAACTTCGTTCCGGAGGCGGTCCAGGCAATGATTTCGTCGGTAAGCAGGTTCGGCTCGATCGAGGAAATGCGGTAGCGCTCGATGCCTTCCACCTCCTGCAGCGCCTGCAGCAGCGAGAGGAAACTTTCGCCGGTGGTGCGCCCGAAATCGCCGGTATTCACCCCGGTCAGAACGATTTCCTTTACGCCGAGCGCGGCAATCTGCTCCGCCTGCGCCACCAGTGTGGAAACCGGCACGTTCCGGCTGCGTCCTCGGGCGTAGGGAACGGTGCAGTAGGCGCAGAAATTGTCGCATCCGTCCTGTACTTTAAGGAAGGAACGCGTGCGCTCGCCGCTGGACCAGGCGGGGAAAATCCCGCCGTGCTCCTGGGTGCGCAGCCCCAGCAGTTCCGCCGTGACGGAGGCCTTTTCATCGGCGCCGAACACGCGCCAGACGCCTTCGATGCCCTCCAGTTCCTCCCGCCGAAGGGCTGCCGAACAGCCTGTAACGGCGATTCTGGCCGCGGGGTTGATGCGGTGCACCTTGCGGATGAGATTGCGCGTCTTGGCATCGGCGACCGCGGTGACCGAACAGCTGTTGATCAGATAAATATCGGCGCCGGCGCTCCAGGGAACGATGTCCACCCCGGCGAGGCGCAACTCCCGGGCGTAGGTGTCGGTTTCGGCGTAATTGAGTTTGCAGCCGAGGGTGAGCAGCGCCGCTTTCATTGGGCCAACAGTAAAAAGACGCAGGGGCGCTTGCCAATCACGAATCCGCTCCGCCGCCATTCGCCCACCGTGCGGGTGAGCAGGGTCTGCGCAGGCAGCGTCAGGTCCGCGGCGATACAGAGGCGCGTTGCGGGGGAAAGCCCTTTGAGCAGTTCCGCGAAGAGCGCGTCATTGCGGTAGGGGGTCTCGATGAAAATCTGCGTCTGCGACAGCGCCGCCGAGGTTTTTTCCAGTTCGCGGACAGCCCTGGCGCGTTCCCCCTCCTTGATGGGCAGGTAGCCGCGGAAGGCAAAGGACTGGCCGTTGAGCCCGGAGCCCATCAACGCCAGCAGCAGGGAAGAAGGGCCCGGCAGGGGAATGACAGCAATGCCCGCTTCGTGGCAAAGGGCGACCAGCGCCGCCCCCGGGTCTGCCACGGCGGGGAGGCCCGCTTCGCTGAGGTAACCCACGTCGCGGCCGTTTTCGAAAAGCGGCAGCAGCGCGCGCACCTCGGCGGGGGAAGTATGCTCATTGAGGGTATGGAATTCCAGCCCGTCGATGCGGCCTTTCAGCCCGGCGGCGGAAAGGTAACGGCGGGCGGTGCGCACTTCTTCGACCACGAAGCAGTCCAGCCGGCAGGCGGTCTCCAGGACCGGCCCCGGGATGACGGCGGCGGGGTCTCCTTCCCCGAGGGGGGCGGGAATCAGATAGAGTTTTCCTTGGCTCATTCCACTTTGATGACAACGGGCTCCTGCCGCGACGCGGCGGACTCGTCGGGTTTGCGTTTCTTTTTGGGCGTGAACAGGTTCTTGACGAACTTGCCCAGGTTGTTGAATTCCTGTTGGTAGGTGAAACCGATGCCGTTGCGCTGCGCCTGGTCCAGGTAGGAGGCGTATTCATCGGCGGAGTGGGAGAAGAGTTTCACGCGGTAGCGGCCGGGTTTGTCGATTTTCACCTCGATGTCCAGGTCTCCGACGAAATCGCCGGTAGGGCTGGAACTGCTCTTGTATTTCCGGTTGCCCATCGACCCGTTCACCACCACGCGGTTGTTGAACAACTGCGTGCTGATGGCCACGTCGAAGACATCGTGCCCGGTGGTGCCCTGCTGGTAGCCGAAGCCCAGGTCCACAGGAATGTTCAGTTTCGAAAGTACGTTGTTCACCTGGCTCATCATTACCTCCGACAGGTTCGAGTAAAGGATGTTGGAACCGTTGATGACGCCTGAATTTTCTCCTGGAATGAAGGTGCCGAAAAGCAGCAGGGAAACGAACTGTTTCTGGATTTTATCCTCGGTATTGAGCGCGGCTTCCACCTCGGAGCGGGTGGTGGGGTCGAGGTCGGGGACATCGATGGCGAAGCCCGCCTTGGGCGCGTTGAGTTTTCCGGTGATATGGATGTTGCAGTTGACGTGCCGCCGGATGTTCGTGGACGTGGAGTCGGCAATCAGCGCGGAGAGGCTGGTGCTGAGCTTGTAGACGGCCTTGACATCGAGGTCCGTATTCGTCAGGTTGCCGCCGAAGTTGACGCTGCTCCCGTCCTGCAGGACGAACTCCTTCTTGAGCAGGCCCGGAATTTCATAGTTGAATTTTCCGGAGGAAATGTTGTAGGCGCCCCAGAGGCTGGCCTCGTCGGAGCCGGCGGGCAGCGAGATGTTGATGTCGCCGCGGCCGTTTGCGGAAATGCCGCTGCCGGTACCGGTGTCGATGGGCATATTGATGGTGACCAGCGGATTGACCAGCAAGTGTGCCTTGAGGTTCATTTTTCCGTTGTTCTTGGTCTCTTCCGCCCGCTTGGAGAAGGCGAGCCATTCGTCATCTTCCTCCTCCCGGACGGCAAAGGTCAGCAGTCCGTTGTTGTCCTTGAGCGCCGGGCCTTCGGAACCGAGCGTCACCACGCCCGTGCGCGAAGAACGGGCTTCCGCCTCGATGTCCAGATTGTCCACGGGACCGGTCACCCGGGCGTTTCCGCTGGCAAAAAGCCGCCCGTAGAGCGCTTTCTCGCCGCCGTTCTGGGAATCCAGCAGTTCCATATCCCTGAAGTCCAGCGATGCGTTCAGGACCACGTTCCGGAAGTTTTTCCAGTTCAGGCCGCCGCTGAGCGTGGCCTTTTCGCCCTCGGCGTCGCTGACCCGGATCTGCGGGTCGCAGGCGATGCCGTTGTCGTCGATCCGGATCGGGCCGTCGAAGCGGTAGCCCACGCCGGTATAGGCAATGCGCAGCAGCGCGTTGTTGAGACGGGTGTCCCGGCTTGAAATCCGGATGTCGCTCAGCGGCCCTTCCGCCCGCAGGTGGCCGCTGACGGTCCCGCCGGTCTCGCTGAAAAGATCCCGCAGGAAGGGCCCCATTACGGCGATATTGAATTTATCCAGGTCGAGGTCCGCGCTGGCGCTTTTCTTCGAGGGGCTGAACCAGCCGTGCCCGTCCATACACTGGTAGTGATCCAGGCTGTTCTGGATATTGAAATCGAGCCGTTCGGCCTTCTCGTTCCAGCGGCCGTCCACCAGGATGCTGCCGGCGCCCACCCGGTTCAGGCTGAGCTCTTCGCAAAGCAGGCCGAGCGAGAGGCGGATGCGTTCGTCCGAAATAGGGGAGATGAACGCGGCGTCCGCGGACAGACTGCCGCCCAGGCCATAGACGCCGTGCGTGACGCGGTCCACGGTTTCCAGGTCGAAATTCTGCACGAACAACTTGAGCGTATCCTGGCGGTCGGGGGCCAGCGCCCCGTCGATGCGGATGTGCTGCTGGTTGCAGTCCAGGCTGAAATGGTCCAGGGCCAGATGCCCGTCCCCGATACGGAGTTCGGATTCGCCGAGCGTCCAGGGGTCTGCGCCCAGGACAAAGCGGGACTGGCGCGGATGCATGCGGAAAGCAAGCTTGCCGTTGCTGTCCCGCAGTAGTTCCCCCTCGGCGGAGAGGCTTCCGTTGTGCTCGGCCCCTTCCTCATAGCCGCCGACCCCTTCGTAGGCCAGGTTGAAATCGACGATATTTTCGTCCGCCGTGGCGCTGATGCGGCTGCCTTCCAGCAGCAGCGGTCCCAGTTCCAGTTCCCCGGCGCCGGCCGTGGTGCTGAGTTTCCCGTCGCCGTTCTCTGCGCTCAGCACCAGGTCTTTGGCGCGGATTTTCCCGGCGATAAGGCGGCCCGAGCGCAGTTCCGCCGCCAGGCGTCCCTTGCCGTCCGTCGTGGCGGACAGGCTGGTGCCCCGTTCAATATACATCGAAGGATAGAGGAAATCCAGCAGTTCCCGCGTGCTCCCGGTCTTGAGGGAGAGCGTGCTGCGGAAGGGCACCAGTTCCTCTTCCGAAGGCGCCGATCCCTCGAAGAGCAGGGGCAGTTCGGCGCGAATCGTCTGCGCCAGCAGGGCGGGCGCCAGTTCGGTCAGTTTCTTCTCCGCCGTAAGGCTGCCTTCCAGGAACGGCGACTGCAGGCCCACGCGGCATTCGTTGCCGGCGCCGAAGTAATCCGCCGTCACGTCGCCGAGCGTATGCACACCCGTACTGTCGGTCAGCCGCAGGTCGCCCAGTTTCAGCGCGGCGCGGTTGCTCCAGCCTTCGGTCATCGTCATCGTCCCGTCGATGCTGCAGGCGGCGCGCGCAAGCCCGTCGTGAATTTCTACGCCGAAGGCATGCAGGTCTGCGTCGTCCACCACACCGGCGATGCTGTAAAGCCGCTCCTTGCGTTTTTCGTCATAGCGGCAGCTGCCGTTCGCGTGCAGGCGGCAGGCGCTGTCGTCGGCCCGCAAGGAAGCGTTGAAATTCTTGCCGACGATATCGCCGGAAGCCTTGATATTGTGGAAGGTATGCCCGAGCAGCCGGATTGAAGCAACGCGGCAACTGTCCAGCGTTCCGCGCAGTTCGTCGCCTTCGAAGACGATGCCTCCGCGGGCCGTCGCGGTCAGGGGCCCGAGCGTTTCCGTTCCGGTCAGTACGCCGAGTTCCAGGCCCTCGCTGCGGATCTGCGCGTCGATGGCCGCCGTCTTCCCGTTCGTGAGATTCTTTAGGGTGGAATGGACCTGCAGGGCGCCGATGCCCGAGCGCAGGGAGATTTCTTCGTCGAAGTTGTCGATATGCCCGTGCGTATGGCTGCTGAGGACATACCAGGTCTCGGGCAGGACGCCCCTCAGGTCCAGGGGATGCCCGGGGACGAAGAAATTGATGAAGCGGTTGATGCCGCTGCGGTTGAAGTGCCAGTCGCTCAGGCGCACGTCCATCCGGATGTCGTCGATTTCCGGGAGGCCGTCTCCCCGGGCGTCGATGCGGCCGCTGACACGGCTGACCGTGTCGCGGAACTGGAAGTCGCTGACGCTCAAATGGCGTACAGGGCCGTCCACGCTGGCTTTTTTGATCTGGAGCACGGCGCCGTTTTTCTCGAAGTAGGGAGCGAAGAAGCGCAGCGTGCGCAGGGCGAAGCGGCTGGGGGCCACCTCTCCCGTGATGCGTACCTCGTCGATGAACTGCGCCCAGGCAGCCGTGTTCTGGTAACTGAACAGCAGCAGGGGAATGTCCACGTCCGAGTCGTCTTCCCGGATTATGAGATGGGTGATACGGGCTTCGCCCCGTCCGACGAGCGCTTCTCCGGCGAGGTGCTCGCAGTGGAAGCCGCTCTTTTCGTTGAGGCGGAGGTGGTCCGCGACGCCGCCCATCCGTCCGCCGTTGAACTTGAGGGCGTGTACCCGCGCGTCCAGGCTGACGTCGAGGTCTTCCCAGGCCATCTCGAAGGGCTTGCGGGTGGCGCGGAGGTCCTCCATACCGAAAATCGTCATCCGGTAGCGGAAATCATCCAGGCGGACGCGCCGGATCTGGAAGATGTCGCTCGTGTCCGGCGGGGTGCCCGGCGGGGCAGGCGCGATGCGGAAGATACGCGTCAGGTTGACGGGGTAGAGGCTGTCCGGTTCGATGGCCAGGTGCAGCATTCCGCCGTCGATGGCCACGCGCCCGAGCCGCAGGGCGCCTTTGCGCAGCAGGCTGCTCAGGTAGATGTTGGCGCTGACTTTCCGGGCGCGGAACAGGGTGTCCACGGGCGGGAAGCAGTTTTCTCCCTTCTGGTAGGGGCAGGCGTCGGTGATGACCACGTCGTCCAGGACGATGGCGCTCAGGGGCAGGATCTTGATTTTCGAGAAGGTGATGGCACCGTCGAATTTGCCGTCCAGTTTCTGGGTGACATATTCCGCGATACCTGTCTGTACGACAGGGAGTTGCAGGGACAGCATTGCCGCGGCCAGCAGCAGGATGAGGCTGCCGGTGACGATGGCGAATATGCGGGTGCGGCGTTTGATGGCGGTGTTTCTTTTTGCGCGTGCGCGGGTATAATCCTACAAATATAACGAATATTTTGCTATTTTTGCACAGTTTTGGAGCCCGCAAGGGCGAGTAACGAAGTAAGAATGAGATGTCCGATATAATTCTAGGCATAGAGTCCTCCTGCGATGATACGTCGGCGGCGGTGATTGAGGATGGGGTGTTGCTTTCGAATGTGATTGCCAGTCAGGAGGTGCACAAGGCTTATGGCGGGGTGGTGCCGGAGCTGGCGTCGCGGGCGCACGAGTTGAATATCGTGCCGGTGGTGAGCGAGGCGCTCTCGCGGGCCGGGGTTACGCCGGCGGACCTGTCGGCGATAGCGTTTACCCGCGGTCCCGGGCTCCTGGGCTCGCTGCTTGTCGGTACTTCTTTCGCGAAGGCGATGGGCCTGGCGCTTGATATCCCCATTATCGACGTGAATCACCTCCAGGGGCACATTCTGGCGGAATTTATCCGGCAGAAGGGCGTCGAGCCGCGGGAGCCTTCCTTCCCGTATCTCTGCCTGCTGGTCTCCGGCGGCAATTCCCAGATTGTCCGTGTGGACAATCCGCTGCATTACCAGATTCTCGGCCAGACCATCGACGATGCGGTGGGGGAGGCGTTCGACAAGTGCTCCAAAATGCTGGGCCTGGGTTATCCCGGCGGTCCGGTCATCGACGCGCTGGCCAAAAACGGGGATCCGCTCCGTTTCAAGTTCGCCAAGCCCCACATTCCGGGGCTGGACTACTCCTTCAGCGGCGTCAAGACCTCCCTGCTGTATTTTGTGCGCGACGAATTGGCCCGGGACCCGGATTTTCTCGAAAAGAACAAGGAGGACCTCTGTGCCTCGTTCCAGAAGACGCTCGTCGATATTCTGCTGGACAAGCTCGTCAAGGCGGTGCGCCAGACCGGCATCACGGAAGTGACGGCGGGCGGGGGCGTTTCCGCCAACAGCGCCCTGCGCGAACGCCTGGAAACGGAAGGCCGCAAGCGCGGCTGGAATGTCTATCTGCCTGAGCGCAAGTTCACTACGGACAATGCGGCGATGATTGCCATCGCCGGTTACTATCATTATCTGGCCGGCGAGCGGACCTCCCTGGACGCCGCGCCCGTCTCCCGCCTCGCCGACTTTTAGCTCCTATCAGTATGGCGGACGCCTGAGCACCCTATCGCTCAAACGAGAGCTGACTCAGGTAGATCCCTTTGTTCCCTTCTTTCTTGGCAATGGTAACCAGTTGTCCGATAGCGGATTCCGGACTCCTGCCCACGTCGATGAGCAGGCCCTGCTTCATCCCCGGATACTCGGTCAGCATCGGGACGTCCCCGTTGCTGTCTCCGGCCACCAGCACGGGCCCGGCATTGCCGTAGGATGGGGCCATATAGGCATTGATGCAGTCGATTTTCCCTTCTTTGTTGGGCTGTTTGTACTGCGGGTCGAATTCCGGGACAATCTTTTCTCCCGGGACGAAACGGAGGCCGAACACACGCTCCGCAGGCAGTCCGAAGCCCCGTTCGGGGTCGCAGGCCAGCACCTCTACGATGCATTCCAGGGAGGCCGAACAGACATACGCGTCGATGCCCGCCGCCTCCAGACAGCGGTAAAGGTCCTTCATTTCCGGCGATACCCAAATGCCCCGCGCCACGCGGCCGCCCCAGGCGTCCTCCGGCGAATTCCACTGCTCTATGGCCAGCTTTTCCTTGCCCAAGTGCTCGGCAACGGCATCCCGGATCAGCGCCTCGGCTTCGGCGTTCGTATAGCCGGCCAGCAGCGCAGGCTGCCAGAGGTAGGTCACCCAACTGCCGAACTGCTCGTCCATCGCATCCATCAGGGAAACCATCCGCGCCCGGAAATCCAGGTAGTCGTCGCTGCTGTGGATATAGGCAAGGCTTTCCCCGGCGTCCAGCCGGGCCTTGAGCCGCTGGTATTCTCCCGCCAGCACCTTGCCCATCGCAGCGTAGGAAATACTGGTGCCCGGCATATCGGATTCCGGCGTGGGAATGCCGTCCAGGAAGTGGTGGGCGGGCGCATCGGCGTAACGCAGATGCTCCACCTGGTACACCCACAGGGCCTGGGAGATGTCGTGCACGATGCTGGTCTGGTCAAAGTCGAATACGGCATAAGACCCTTTCCCCTGCGTAGCGAGCAGGGTATTCAGGGCCTGCCGTACATTGGCGTCCCATTTTCCTTCGGCCAGGACGACGGCCTGCCGGTCGCGCTGGCAGGAAAGGGCCAGCGACAGGCACAGCGCAAGAAAAAACGCTTTCTTCATTACAGCTTCAGCAGGGCGTAAAAGATATTTTTCAGGATATACAGCGCAAAGGAAAGCAGCACGGCGAGCGACCAGTGGGCGCCGAAAACGACCACCAATACGACAATCGCCACCACTTCCGCCACAAACGCCGCCCGCTTGAAGAAGAGCGTGTCGTGCGTCCGGAGGGCGGCGGGGGAGAGCTTCATCGAGAACATCGGCAACTCGCTCACCAGCAGTGCGCTAAGGCAGGCGCTCAGCACCGGGATGAATACCACGCCGGCACTCCAGAGCGCAGGCAGCGATACGGGCGCGTGCACGACATAATCGCAAAGCGAGCCGCAAAGCAGCGCGCAGGCCGGGGTGGGAAGACCGAGGAAATTCTCGTGCTGCCGTTCGTCGATATTGAATTTCGCCAGCCGCAACCCGCTGAAAACGGGAATCAGCAGCGCCGCGAAGCAAAGCGGATTCTCGCCGAAGGAGCAGCTGCGCATCAGGTTGAACAGCATCATGCCGGGCAGGACGCCGAAACTCACCATATCGGCGAGCGAATCCAGTTCCCGCCCCATCGGACTGTAGGCGCCGAGCGCACGTGCCGCCATACCGTCGAGAAAATCGAAGACGGCTGCGGCCAGCATCAGCGCAAAGGCGACCTCGAAGCGGCCGTGGAAGGTGAATACGACAGCCACCGCCCCGCAGGCGAGGTTCAGGCTGGTGATGAAATTCGGAATGTGCTTTTTCATTTGCCCATTTTCTTGAGAAGTCCCTTGGGAAGGGCGGACTTGTGTAGCATGATGCCCAGGCTCTGGCCCTTGACAAAGGCCGGCGTGACATACCAGATGCCTTCATAGCGGCCGGTCTCGCCCCAGGAGTTCTTGGCCATATAGAATTTCTTTCCGTTCTGGTCCATGGCAATTCCGTAGAGCTGCATGCCGTGGTCGTCGGTCATCGTCTTGTTGTCGAATTCAAACTGGCGGCTCTCCTGCGTGGGGTTCTTCTCCACGACGGTGGCCAGTTCGGGTTCGACCTTGTCGGCGGCCTTGCCCACCCAGTGCTCCTGGTCGGAGCCGGCGCGGGTGCTTTCTTCCAGGTCCACGAGGATGCCCAGACCGTCACGGGTGAAGCCGGGGTCGCTCACATCGGCGGACCACTCGATGGTATAGCCGTTCTGCAGGGCGCTCTCCACAATCTCCATAAATTCGTCGATGGGGAGGTTGTAACTGAGGTCGCAGCGCCAGTTGTCGCAGACTTCCACCGGGAACCAGGTGTAGAAAGGATGGTGCGTGAAGGAAGTGAGGCTCACATAGTCGTCGGGGTTGAACTTGACGGCATTCCGGTACGAGAGGGGGGTATAATCCTTGCCGTCCACGGTGAATTTCTCGGGCCAGGTGCCGAGATAGGCGTCCAGGATGCCCTTGACACCGTTTTTCCAGGCGGTGGTGAGCGTCTTGTTGGGGTTCCGGACGATGACGTCCACATAAGCCTTCAGCACGCCGTCCAGTTCCGCCTGCACGGGCTTGTCCGTGCCGTACTGCATGCCGGTCATTTCCGCCTGCGGTACGAGGCCCCATTGCTGGATGACGTCCAGAACGTCGCCGCCCTGGCTGCCGGCGCTGAAGCCCATCTTGCCGTCCAGGCGCACGAATTTCTCCGCCCTTTCCAGATAGGAATGGCTGACGATGAAGAATTCCGAGAAATCCGGATACTGCGCTGCGTCCTTGATGCCGTTCAGGCGGATGACTTCGGACTCCACGAACCCGATGGTGGAAAAGGCCCAACAGGTGCCGCTCCGGTACTGGTTCTTGACAGAAGTGATGGGGGCGGCCTTGACGGTCGTAAAGCTATACTCAGGGAATTTTACTTTGGCCCGGTTCTGGGCGGAAACGCCGCTGAAGCACATGACGGCTGCGGCTATCATCAAAATGGTCTTTTTCATAACTTGCGAATGTAGCAATAATTGTGGATATTTGCGCTATGAAAAAGAGATTCTTTTCCATCCTGGTCTGTGCGGTGCTTGCTGCTTGCGCCGTTATCGATCAGTTTACCAATGACTTGACTTTTACCCTTTCGCGTGAAGCGACGGCCTTCGCCGAGAACCCCGCCTGGGCCTCCGGCGACGCGGTCCGGGTCCTGAGTTCCACCCGGACGAAGGGATCCTCCTTCAACCTTTCCACCGGCGTGCGGACCAACAAGGGCCTTTTCTCCGGCGAGAAACCCGGCAGCGCCCCCTTCCACCTGGTCTGGCCCGCGTCCGTTGCCGCGGAATTCAGCTCGCAGGAGGCCCTGACGGCCACCCTGTCCGCGCAGCAATCCTATGTCAAGGACGGCTACGACGCGTCGGCCTGCCTGTACGCCGCCACCGCCGAGACCGGCGGGGAGTACCGGCTCTACACGCCGATGGCGGTGCTGGGAGTCCCCCTGACCGGGGCTATGAGCATTTCCCGCCTGACCCTGAGCACCCCGGAGGGCCATCCCCTCTGCGGAAAGGCGCAGGTAAAACCGGGGGAGGACCCCACCCTCTCCATCGATACCGAAGCAGGCTATGACCTGACCCTGGACTGCGGAAAGGGCGTCAAACTCGGCAGCAAGGCGGTCTGGTTCCGCTTTGTGATTCCGCCGGCAGCGCTTGCCGGCGGCGCCGTCCTGCAGGTCACCGATACGGAAGGCGGGGCGATGTCCCTGGCCCTGGAACCGGCCGCTCCCGGCCGCGGCGGCGTGCTGACCCTGCCGGAAACCGCCTATGTCCAGGCGGAACCCCCGTACCTGAACCAGCAGGCGCCCGGACTGTACACCCTGAGCAAAAGCGGGAAAGCGACCCCGGTCTATACCTATGTTTCCGGAAGGGACCAGCTGGCCCTCATCGAGACCCCCGACGCCCTGCAGTGGCGCCTCCAGTGCCTGGAAGACGGCCGCGTCCTGCGCGTGACCGTGCCGCCCGTGCATAGTGCCGCCTTCGATGCGCGCTTTTCCGCCATCGGCGTACCGGCCTGTCCCGAAGGGATGCTGACGCTGTCGCCCGTCAAGTGCGAAGACGGCCTCGAATGGTGCATCGACGCGTCCGAAACCTACCTTCTTATTCTGCAACCTGCCCTATGAAAAGACTACTGGTGCTTATCGCCGCATTCCTGGCGGCCTTTTCCCTCGGCGCGGCGCCGGTCAGTGAGCAGCGTGCGCGCAAGGTGGCTTCCGACTTTTTTGCGGGCGCCGACGACTGGGAGCGTCTTCCCGACGCCCCCGAGGGCTGCTATGTGTTCAACCGCAAAAGCGGCGGCTTCGTTATCGTTTCCGCCGACGACTGCGCGCTGCCCGTGCTGGGCTATTCGCACAGCGGCCGTTTTACCCTGAAAGGCGCGCCGGACAACCTTCGGGCCTGGACCGGCGCCACGGCGAAGGTCATCCGCGCCGAAGCCGCAAAGGGGCGCGTCCCCGGCAGTGCGCTGAAAGCCGTATGGGAAGCGCCTGCGCTCTTGAGCCGCGCGGGCGTGGCCGAACGCCTCATCAACACCGCCACCTGGGGCCAGAATGCCCCCTTTAACTACTATACCCCTACCGTCGACGGAGCCAAGTCCATCGCCGGCTGCGTCGCCGTGGCGATGGCCATCATCATGCGCCACTACCGCTGGCCTGCGGCCGGCAACGGCGTCCTCCCGAACTACACTTATACCAGCGAAAAAGGCACGCGCATCACCCAGAGCGGACACGCGCTCGGCCATAGTTACGACTGGGACGATATGCCCCTGAACCACGTGGGCGAGGACAACCGCAGTGTCGCGCAGTTGATTTACGACTGCGGCATCTCCGTCGAATCCGCCTACAACGAGGACGGTACCAGCGCCTATGCCAACGATGCCCCCGCGAAGATGGCGCTGCACTTCAGTTACTCGATGTCGGCCATTCTCGAGCAGCGGAGCTATTTCAGTACCTCCGCCTGGATGGCGCGGCTGAAGGCGGAAATCGACGCGGACCGTCCCGTGCTCTATTCGGCGTTCTCGGAAGCGAAATTCGGCCACGCCTTTGTGGTGGACGGCTATGACGCCGCGTTCAACCTGCACGTCAACTGGGGCTGGCAGGGGAGTTGCAACGGCTATTTCGCGCTGGACTGCTTTTATCCCTACGAAGGCAGTGTCCCCTCCAGGGAAAAGGAACACGGTTACTATTACCGCCACGGGGCGGTCTTCGACCTGGTGCCCGACAAGACCGGCACCAGCCGTCCCCGGGCCCTGCTCTGTATGCGCCGTTCCGGCGATATGCAGGGCCTCCGCCTGGTTTCCGGCAACATCGCCAATGGCAGTACCTTCCGCCTGGAATTCGGCCTCTGCACCAACCGCGGCCTGTATGACTATAGCGGCGGTGCCCTGCGCGTGGGCCTGCTGGACCGCAACGGGAACCTGAAGGGCTTTGTGGGGAATGCGGAGAGCGTGCCGCTGCTGGAACCCAACTACGGCGCGAAAATCCGCGACTACATCGCGACGCTGAGTACCGAACCCGTCCTGGGCGATGTCCTGCGCGTCTTTTACCTGGACGGCTCGGACTGGGTCCTGATGCCGTACGGCCTGGATGACGGCACGGTGGGCTACCTCAATGCCGGTCCGGACATCTGCTTCATCCAAAAGGAAGCGGCTTATTACGCCGGGCAGAAACTCCAGCCCTCGCTGATCTTGGGGAACAAGGCGGCCCTTTCCGTCCGCTGGTCCCTGGACGGGGTGACTTTCGATGAAGCCACGCCGCCGCTCACCAGCGGGACGCACCGCCTCAAGGCTGTCCTGACCTATGAAGACGGCAGCAGCGAGACGATTCTGCAGGAAATTACCGTTCCCTAGAGGTTGTTCTCTATCTTCTGGTACACTTCAAGGCCTTCGCGGAGAATGCGGATGGCCTTTTTCAGTGCGGGAACTTCCAGGACGTAGGCGATGCGCACCTGGTTCGTCCCTTCGCCCTTGGTCTTGTAGAAGGGGGCGGCGGGGGTAATCATCGTCGTTTCCCGGTCGATCCGGAAGTCCGTCAGCAGCCATTTGGCGAAGTTTTCCGCATTGTGCACGGGCAGTGAGGCGACGGTGTAGAAGGCGCCCATCGGCATCGGCGAAAAGACCCCGGGAATGTCGTTGAGGGCCTTGACGGTGTAGTCCCTGCGGGCGATGTACTCCTTGCGTACGTCCTCGTAGTAGGAGGCGGGGGCGTCGAGAGCGCCGTACAGGGCGGTTTGGCCGAGGACCGGCGGACAGAGGCGTGCCTGCGCGAGCTTCGTAATCAGCCCCAGCACGTCACGGTTGTAGGAAACGATGCAGCCGACGCGCGCGCCGCAGAGGTTGTAGCGTTTCGATGCGGAATCGACGAGAATGATGTTGTCCCGCAGGTTGGGAATCTGCATCGCCGAGAAATAGGGCTCGCCGGTGTAGCAGAATTCGCGGTAGGCCTCGTCGGAAACGAGGAAAAGGTCGTGCTTGCGGCAGAGTTCGCCGATGGCGAGCATTTCCTTCTTGCCGTACAGCGTGCCGGTGGGGTTGCCGGGATTGCAGAGCAGGATGGCCTTGGTGCGCGGCGTGATGGCCGCTTCGAACGCTTCCATCGGCGGCACCTTGAACCCGTCCTTGATGTCCGTGTGTACGGCCACCATTTCCACCCGGTTCATCATCGTGAAGGTGTTGTAGTTGCAGTAGAACGGCTCCATCACGAGCACTTCGTCGCCCGGGTCGCAGGCGGCCTGGAACACCATCGTCAGGGCCTCGGAGCCCGCGACCGTCGCCAGGATGTCGTTCACGGTGATGTCGATGCCGATGGGCTGGTAATACTTTTCCACCAGCGCCCGCCGCAGCGCGAAGGTCCCCGCGGAGTTCGAATAGGGGAGATGGTCGAATTCGAAATCCTTCACCGCCTGCACCGCGCTTTCCGGCGATTTGATGTCCGGCGCGCCGATGTTCAGGTGATAGACATAGATGCCGTCGGCCTTGGCCTGGTCGGCGTAAGGGGTGAGTTTTCGGATGGCCGATTCCGGCATGATCCGCGCGGTGTTGGAAATCTGGGGCATTTCTTATTATAAGGTCATTTCGCAATGCGAAACTTGATAAGTAACTTCTAAACGATGGACAAAGTTACGAAAAATATCATTTAAAAGTACTTTTTTTAAATCAATGGAAAACGGGAGGGGATAGTTGTAACAATAGCGTTGATTTTCCGCAGTGGACAGTGTGGGATTAGGCGGATGATTGACAAATGTAATCAGGTAGCTGCGCTACGGGTAACAAAAATGTTAACTATATTAACAATTTTGTTTTATTTATTGGTATTATGCGATTTAGTTGTAAATCGCTTGCGTGATTGGTTATTGCGTTTCCGGCGCGGGTAAACCGCTGAAATCGGCGGGGGATATCCGTATGTGAATTTTTTGGAATCAAGCGTGGATTGTGCCGAGGATGCAGCGCCGCAGCAGGTCCAGGGCTGAGGCGGAAAAGCGCTCGATGTTGCGTTCCCGGTCGTTGTGGTAAACCCGCTTTTCACTGACCGTTCCGGCGGGGCCGTCCACCGCAATCCATACGGTGCCGCCCTCGTTGACGCCGTCCCCTTCGCTGCCCGCGAGGCCGGTGGTGGCCACCGCCCAGGTGCTGCCGGTAAGTTGCCTTGCGCCGCGGGCCATCGCTTCGGCGACATCGGCGCTGACGACGCCTTTTTCCCGGATCGTCGCCGCGGGTACGCCGAGTACTTTTTCCTTGACGGAAACGGCGTAGGAGGTCACGGACCCCAGAAAATAGTCCGATGCGCCGGGTATGGTGGTGAGGAGATGGGCGATTTCGCCGCCGGTGCAGGATTCCGCTGCGCTGAGGGTTTCTTCGCGTTCGCGCAGCAGGCGCCCGATAACGGCCTCCAGACGGTCTTCCTGCTCGGCGTAGATACGAGGGCCCAAAATCTTCTTCAGGGCCTCGATTTGGGCTGAAATGCGGCTTTCCGGGGAAGTTTCGGCGCTGCCGTAAACGGAGAGGCGCAGTTTGACGCCGGTCAGCGTGTTGGGCAGGTAGGCGAGGTGCATATCGGCGGGCAGGGCGTCCTCCCAGGGCGCGATGAGGGCCGCCAGGGCGGATTCGGCGAGTCCGTAGACCATCAGGTTCCGGTGCGCGATGGGCGCCAGGGCGTTGTGCGTGCGGATGTCGTCGATGACTTCCGGCAGCATTCCGAGGGTTTCGTGCGGGACGCCCGGCATGGCGTAGAGCGTCGCCGGATGCCCGAAACGGCTTTCCGGGAAGCGGAAAACCATAATCGGCGCCGTGCCGAAGCGGTTGGGGATGACTTCGCAGCCGGCGGGTACCATCGCTTGCATCAGGTTGCTTTCCAGTATGTCCAGTCCGCGGGAGTGCAGGATGGTCCGGACCATCGCTTCCTGGGCCTCGTTTTTGACCATTTCCGGGCTGCCGAAGAGCTTGGCGAGGGCCGGCTTGGTGATGTCGTCTTTCGTGGGTCCCAGGCCGCCTGTGGTGAGGACGATGTCGTGTGTGCGCAGCTCAGCTTCCAGGGTCGTGAGGATGTCTTCTTCCCGGTCGGCGATGCTGACCATCCGGTCCGTGCGGACGCCGGCCTCACCCAGCGCGCGGGCCAGGTGGGAGGAGTTGGTGTCGACAATTTGTCCGATGAGGATTTCGTCTCCGATGGTGCAAATGGAAGCCGTCGTCATAGTGCAAAGTTCGTTTGGGGCAGCGAAGTTAGCAAAAATTGCCGGAAAGCGGTGCTTATGCGGCTATTTCGCGGAAGGAGCCGTCTGAGAAAAATACAATAATTTTCGTTATAGACTTCTCTTTGATAATTGGTTGCTGCGTTTTACTTGAAGTGTTGATGTCAATTCTCTCCGCGGAATTTGCCCTTGGGCTCTGGGGCTGTGGGGCAGCGGAGGGAATTTTCGTCTCGGCGGCGGGAAGCGGATTTTCGTCTTCCGGCAGGGCGGAGAAGAGGTCGTATTCTGAAGCGTCGCTTTGCATTGGAGTCTCTTGTGGAGTAATTTCCAATGATTTAGCCGTTTTGTACATCTTGCCTTCTCCGGTAATCAGCCATTCGATGTTCAGGGCAGGGTAGGCGCGGGTCAGGTTCTCGATAAAGTCGAATCCGGGCTTGTTCCTGCCGGATAAAATGTGCGATACACTGGCGCGGGCCACGCCCAGGCTGTCCGCGAGGGCGGACTGGCTGATGTTCTCCGCAAAAATGAATTGTTGTAGCCGTTTGTTCATAGGAACATTTGTTAACATTAGTTTTGCAAATGTAAACATAATATTTGTGAAATGCAATAGTTACAAAAGTATACTGGTTTGCGGGGGTGGTTGAGAAGGCTGGAAAATTTGTTGAAGTGTTTTGATAGTTTAGATTTGCTAAAAGTTTTATAAATAAGTATATAAATATATGTTATATGGCTTTGTTTTCGGGGGATTTTGCGGTTTTGTGGGTGGTTACTGCCTATATCTATTTCTACGCAATAGATTGCGATATATAAATAATTGAAATTAAGTCTTTTATATATTTGCGAAAATTACGATAAAAATTCCTTATGTTACAAATATAAAAAGCCCTGTAAACTGCTTGTGTTATTTGTGAATTTTACAAAATTATTCAGTAGTGTGTGGAATTGTAACCGAAAATTTACCGCCAAATCCCGCTGCCTGCGGCCGTCGGGTCCGATTTTATTTGACCCGTCCTTGATTCTTTCTATATTTGTCTTTGGCAAGATGGTCGTCCGAATCGGCCGTTAATGAAACCAGGAGCAAATCCATTCCTTTCTGGAATGCGCTCCCTTCACAACACAATTTTCAATGTGCAGGTCCCCAAGGGACTGGCCAATCGTAGTGATAACAAAAAAAGAGCGATTGCTCGCCCTTGAAACTGTTGCACAATGGATAGTCCATCGAAATTGATTTTCAACTTTCTACTTTCAAAGCCATTGTCGAGTTCGAGGCAAAGTTAGAAATATTTATGGAGAATAACAAAACAACGCATATATTCCGTTCTGATGAGATAATTAATATCGTTTTAGCAGGCATAGGAATTACAAGAGAAGACATTTCCCCTTACAAAGATTACTCATACTCAAATGGTGCTTATCTAAGATTGAGAGTATCCGACCATGGGCTATTTCTTCAAAATTGGTATGATGCAAACAAAAAGAAGAGGGAGAACGGGGAATCTGTGCCGAAACTGAATATTGGGCAAAACCTATCTATTACTTTCGCGCTCAGTGAAGATGAGTGTATGAAAAGGGACATCTCGTTCCCTCAAAAAATTAAAAATGTAACGATAGTCAGAACCGTAAATGGTAATAACGCAAAACCTCAATTTGCAGTAAGGCATATCTGTTACTACTCTTGGAAATTATCGGATGGAGACGTTAATTTAATTACTACGGCTCTAAAATCATGCGTTGAAAGCGGGACGTTATATTTGGAACCCATTAAAGACTGCACGAAAATCGTAGAGTGGGAAGATATATCTAATCTACCACCACGAAAAATCGCTCCATCCTCTTTATAATAAATGGATGGCTAGCCAAATCCCGCTACCTGCGGCCGTCGGGGTTCCGGCTACTTGCCCAGGACGGCCCACTTGACAAAGGGGATGCGTCGGAGGATTTCGTACAGCAGCGGGCTCAGGGTGAACACGGCCAGCGTCAGAATGACATACATAGACCACGCCGGCAGTCCGGTGTAGGTCTTCATCATATAGCCCAGGCTGGCAATCACCAGATAATGCACGATATAAAAACCAAAGCTGGCCCTCGATAGATACCCGGCTGCCGCTCCTGTGCCGTTGAACCGGGCCTGGAAGCAGCCCATCATCGCCAGGCAGGCCAGCCAGCCATAGAGGCAGTTGAGCGGGCTGCACAGGTACTGCGGCGTGGTGTTGTTCTGTCCGAAGGTGGTGCCGATCAGGACGCCTCCTGCCACCAGCGCACAGCAAAGCAGGGGAGTCCGGGCTTTCCCCAGGGCTTCCTGCACCCTTTCGTGCGAGAAGATAAAATAGCCCATCAGGAAGACGGTCAGGTAGAAAAGGGGCTTGTACAGGTTATACAGGCCGTCGGCGGACTCGGGCCTGGGGTTGCGGATCAGCAGCTGCTCGGCTGCCCAGAAAACCACGCCCAGCAGAAGAATCCCGTAAATGTTCAGTTTGCCGCAGGCGTTCCAAAGCCGGTTCCCGGCGTCCAGCCTGCGCACCACCAGCAGAATCAGGGAAAAGAGCCACAGGTCCTGGATAAACCATAGCGGACCGATGCCGCTGAAAGCGCAAATCAGGTATCTGCCGATGAAGGGAACCCCGTCGAACACGCCCGTCCGGGCCGCCACCGCGGTATTGAAATAGCCCGTCATCCACTGGAAGACCAGCAGGCCGACGGTAGAAGGGACCAGCAGTTTCCGGGTACGCGCCTTGAACCAGGCCCTACCGCCGTACTTCTCCAGCGCATAGCGGGCGCTGACACCGGCCAGCAGGAACAGCAGGGGCATAAACCACGGGTACAGGATGTACATCACCACATCTTGATACTGCGGGCATTCGGGAAAAGTTCCGAACCCGCCGATACCTCCGAAGACCCCCTTGTTATTGAAAAAATAGACGACGTGGTACAACAGCACCAACAGCACCGTCACCCACCGCAGATTGTCAATCCAATACTTTCTCATTCGCAACGGCAAAGATACGACATTCCGCGCAATATTCGCTCAAAAGCAGTCTTTTGTCCCCAATCCCGCTGCCTGCGGCCGTCGGGTCCGGAGCGGTACGCCCCTTCGGTGACGAAGTAGTTTTGGGGGTAGTATTCGAGCTAACCTCATCCGACTTTCGAAAAAGTTTCCTGGTCATGTGGAAAAAAAAGGGAGATCCCGAAGAATCTCCCGATAGATTTGCCCCAAGACACCGCAGCGGAATTACTTCAAAAAGCGAGGGACAGCTGGCGGGGACTTTTGCACTTACCCTTTACCCATCCTGCCTGCGAGTTACAATCTCGCTGCAAAGGTAGTTAGTTTTTTCAGATACGAAAAAAAATATTGAGAGGGTGTGGGGTGTCAGCCAATCACTTTCCAGTGGCCGCCTTTGTCGGGGCCTCCTCTCCGGATACGGCCATCGGCCTTTAAGTTCGCCAGTTGTTTTTCTCCCTACTTTTTGCCAAATCCCGTGTTGAGCCCGACGGCCGTAGGCAACGGGATTTGGCGGGTTTTTCGTGAAGTGGTGTCCCTTTTGGCCTGAATCGTAACTTAAGCGTTGAAAAAAATTTTCAACGGCACCTTCCCGATTATCTTTGCCGGAAAACGAACGACAAAGATGATGGAAATGAAAACGACAAACGAAGAAATTCACATTGGAAGGTATGCCAATGTATTGATGGACAGGTGGTTCAAGCGGAGTTTTGGAACCGAGGGCAACAAGCGGCTGCTGGAACTCCTGCTGCAGGAGCTCATTCCGGAACGG
>CACYHC010000021.1 GCA_902774145.1 uncultured Bacteroidia bacterium | reverse complement strand
GATAGGCCAAAAATGGCACAAATCTTCAGATCCGCTGTACCCGGGGTACAACGGATCCTTCAAAATCAACAAAAAATGGCGATTTTGCTGTACCTGCGCAGGTCCGGCAACGGCCGGGCGTGGAGCGGGCCGCTCCATCGAGCCCTTTGGATTACTCCAGATACCGCTCGCGGAGCTGGGCCTGTTCGGCGTCGGAGAAGAGGAGTTGGTTGACGATGTAGTCGTGCAGGGAGCCGAAGTCGCGGTCGATGCTGTCCAGGGTGCGGATGAAGTTCCCGGTGTGTACGCCGATAAAGGCCTGGATGACATCGTCCTCTTCCGCGCCCCAGCCCTGGGCGTGCGCCTGGGCGGAAAGCCGCGCGACGGTGTCGCGGTAGAAGTCGTTGGAACGGTCGAAATCCGCAATAATCACCTCCCGGGATGCGCCCAGGCAGGAAAGCAGGAAGGCCGCGCCGAGCCCGGTCCGGTCCTTTCCCTGCGAGCAGTGCCAGAGCACCGCGCCTTCCTTCGTCCCCAGCACACCGTTCAGGAAAGCCGCATACTGGAGCTGGGTGTATTCACTGTAGACGAAATCGGGGTACATGTTGCGCGCCAGGCGCTGCATCCGCGGGTCGCTTGCGGAAGTCAGCAGGAAGGCTTCCAGGTTCAGGAAGACCTCGGCGGGCATCGCTTCGCCGCTCCGCTTTTCAATTTCCGGGTCGATGGTGGGCAGGAGCGTATTGCTGCTCCCGGGGATGACGCAGTCCGGCGCACGGTACACCTCGCCGTAGGTACGGAAATCGAAAATCCGCCGCAGGTGGAATTCTTCCTGCAGGCGCCGCTTGTCCTCCGGGGTCGCGCGCATCAGGTTGCCGCTGCGCAGGAGCAGGCCCTTGCGGACAGTCCGTCCGTCCTGCATCACATATCCGCCGAGGTCGCGTGCGTTCGCCACCCCTTCCAATCCAATATAATCACCTCCAATCATGCAATGACTCCACTTCCCAAAAGCTCCGGCGCCTCTTCCCCGTCGTCCGCATACCAGACGGCGAACTGACCGGGCGTAACACTGCGCTGGGGCTCGTCAAACAAAATAAACAGACCGTTTTCGCGCAGGAGCAGCACGGCCCCCTGCAGCGGTTGACGGTAACGGATGCGCACGCGTACCCGCAGGCGACCACCGGACGGCAGTGCCAGGGACGGCCGCATCCAATGCACCTCATCGGGGGCAATGCGCGCACATTTTTCAAACAGGCCGGGGTGGTCTTCGCCCTCGCCTACATAAATACGGTTGGCGGCAATATCCGTCGCAATGACGAACACCGGCCGCTTGTGGCCGCCGATAGCCAGCCCCTTGCGCTGACCCAGCGTGTAGAACTGCGCGCCGTCGTGTTTCCCAGCGATGCATCCCCAGGGGTTGGGCTTGATGCGCGTCTTTTTCTGATGCGCCGAGCGGCTGCGGTAGGTTTCGGTTTCAAAGACGATATTGCCGTAATCCGCCGGGGTGGAAAGTTCCAGCAACTCGGCATCGGAAAGGGCTTCCCCGCGCTGTGCAAGTTCCATTTTGCGCCGATAGGCCGGGGAATCCGCATACCAGGCGCCGAACACTTCCACGACCTCGCCTTCCACGCTCTTGAGCTTCTGCTGCAGGAAAACCGGCAAATCGACCTTCCCCACGAAGCAGATGCCCTGCGAATCCTTGCGGTCGGCGGAAGGCAGGTCCGCTTCGGCGGCCAGGGCGCGCACTTCGCTTTTCAGCATCGCGCCGATGGGGAACATCGCCGCGCCGAGCTGTTCCTGACTCAGGCGGCAGAGGAAATAACTCTGGTCCTTGCCGGGATCGACGCCTTCGAGAAGCCGGTACTCCCCCGTCAGCGGGTCGGTGTCGCGGCGGCAATAATGGCCCGTCGCGACGGCATCGGCGCCCAGGCGGCGGGCAGCATCCAGAAACGCGTCGAACTTGATTTCACTGTTGCACAGGACGTCCGGATTGGGGGTGCGGCCACGCTCGTACTCGGCGAACATATAATCGACCACCCGCTGGCGGTAGGGACCGCTCAGGTCCACGAAATAAAAGGGAATGCCGATTTTGCGGGCGACCATTTCCGCGACGAAACGGTCCTCCTCCCACTGGCAGTCCCCGTGCAGGGTACCCTCGGTATCGTGCCAGTTCTGCATAAACATCGCAAAAACGTCGTAACCCTGCCGCTTGAGCAGCAGGGCTGCGACGCTGGAGTCTACGCCTCCCGAGAGCCCCACGCAGATTTTCATCTCAGCGGCACTCGGAGAGGAAACGCTCTAAGATGTCGTCGAAATCTTTGCGCTGTTTGCCCAGAGGGTCCTTCCCCTTGCCGAGGAACTGGCTCTTGACGAAGCCGTAACCGTGGCCGCCGGTTGCGAAGACGTGCATCTCCACCTTGACCTTGTTCGCGACCATCGCTTTGAAATAGCGGATACTGTTCTCCGGCGGGACGGCACGGTCGTCTGCGGAAAGGAGCAACAGCGTGGGCGGCGTATTGTGGTCCACCCAGTTTTCAATGGTGAATTTCTTCACCTGGGTAGAATCGCCCGCAGTGAGATTTTCCCGGGTCCCCTTGTGGGTCACGCCCGGTTCCATCGTAATCACCGGATAGACGAGAACGGCGAAATCCGGTTTGGTCGTTGCATCCTTGTAGAGGGTCGCCGCGCTGGCCGCCAGGTGACCGCCCGCGGAAAAGCCCATCACGCCGATTTTGAACACCCCCCATTCGGCGGCGTGCGCCCGGCAATAGCGGAACGCATTCTGCACGTCCGTCAGCGGCACGGAAGCGTGATGATTGGGCAGGCGGTATTTGACCACGCACACGGCGATATTCCGGCGCATCAGCCACTCCGCCACGTTCTCGCCTTCGTTGATGGAAGAAACGATGGCGTATCCGCCGCCGGGGCAGACCACGACCATCTCTCCGTTGCACTTCTTGGGAAGATAGAGGTCGAGGCAGGCTTCATCGCCGATGTTGGAGATGCGTCCCCGGTCGTCGATGGAGATACCGCCGGACAGGCCGTTGTGTTCACCGGGACCGAGCGTGACATACACCCCTTCTTCCTGAATGCCCTTGCAGCGGGCCGGGTCCTGGCCTTCGGGGTAAAGGAGGACCGTCCGGGTAGGCTTTAAACCGGCGGCGCCGACCGTCAGGGACAAGGTCAGCGCCGTCATAGAAGCCAGAAGCAAACGTTTCATAGCCGGGGTTCAATTACTCGCCGGGAGCGATAGCGCCCATCGGGCAGGCGTCGGCACAGGTGCCGCAGTCTACGCAAACTTCGGGATCGATGGAGTAAACATCTCCTTCCTTGATAGCGCCGGTCGGGCACTCACCCATACAGGTGCCGCAAGCGACACAGGTTTCAGCAGAAATTTTGTAAGCCATAGTTGATATAAGTTAAAAAATTAAACGTTCCTCAATGGGAATGCGAAGTTACTTTAAGTTTTCGTAATCTGCAAATGCATACGGCGCCCAGTGCCAGCCCGCCTCGGCGTACAGGGGAAGCAGCGCATAGCGGCAGCGGTCCAGGAAATTGGCGTAACTCTCTCTTCCTGCGGGGCTCCAGGCCACTTCCGCGGCGGCGGCGAGCCGAGGCAGCGTGCGTTCCTGCACCGTAAACAAAGTCGGGAGATATTCCGTCCAGACATTCGCCTGGACACCATAGATAAACACCTGCTCGCGCTCCTTGAGCCCCTCGTACGGGTCGAAGGCATACACCTTGTCCAACGGGAGGTATTTTCCGATACCGAACGGCTCTCCATAGGCTTCAGGGTCGGTGGTCTGGTAATAATCCAGGTACATGTAAGTGTTGGGCGACATGATTACCTTGTTGCCCAGGGACGCCGCGCGTTTGCCGCCGCCGGAGCCCCGCCAGCTCTGGACCATCGTGGATTTGTCCACGCCGCCGTCCAGGATTTCATCCCAGCCCAGAATCTTGCGGCCCTTTTGTGCCAAGTGCGCCTCGACCTTCCGAATCAGCCAGCTCTGGAGCTGCGCCTCTCCCGCCAGACGCTCCGCCCGGATGCGGGCCTGACAATGCGGGCAGGCTTCCCAGCGGACCCGCGGGGCCTCGTCGCCGCCGATGTGGATGAATTCGGAGGGAAAAATTTCACAGATTTCGTCCAGCACGTCAAAGAGGAACTGCAGGGTCTCGTCCTTCCCGACGCAGAGGATGTCCTTGAAGACGCCAAAGGTCGTCGAAGTCTCATAGGGACCGCCCGTGCAGCCCAGCGCGGGATAAGAAGCGAGCGCCGCCAGGGCGTGGCCCGGCATTTCGATTTCCGGCACAACGGTAATCTGGCGCTCAGCGGCATAGGCGACCACTTCCCGCATCTGATCCTGCGTATAAAAACCGCCGTGCGGAATCCCGTCATAGCCCTTCGGCCATTTGGCGTTGCCGATGACGGTCTCGCGGCGGACCGAGCCGACTTCCGTCAGGCGGGGATATTTGCGGATCTCGGCGCGCCAGCCCTGGTCGTCGGTCAGGTGCCAGTGGAAGACGTTGAGTTTGTGCAGCGCAAGGATGTCAATGAAGGCCTTGACCTCATCGACGGTGAAGAAATGGCGGCAGCAGTCGAGCATCGCTCCGCGCCAGGCAAAACGCGGCTTGTCCTTGATGAGCAGGGACGGGAAGGCATCGTCCGGATGCTGGTTGCGGATTTGCGCGAGGGTCTGCATTCCGTAGAAGAGACCGGCCTCGCCGCCGCCCCGGAGCAGCACCTTCGGGCCGCGGGTATCGAGTTCATAGGCCTCTGCGCCGAGCGAAGGGTCCAGTTTCGTCTCCAGACCGCGGCAGGCGTGCAGGCCTTCCCCGCGCTCCACATAGGCGGGCAGCGGAACCAGACGCGTCCGCCAGGCCAGGCGGGACTCGCATTTGTCCTTCAGGTCCTTCCATTTATAATAAGGCCCCGATACGGGCTTCAGTCCTGAAATCGACCGTTCTACGCCGTTGTACACCGCTTTCACCAGAATATCACCGCCCTTGGGGGAACGGTAGAAAACCAACTGCAGGTTGGAAGCGAAGGTGATGTTGCGGGGGTCGCACCACTTGAACGGGATTTCGTCGAAGCGGAGGCGCTCCCCTACGCCCGAGAGACCGAGATAGCCGCAAAGGGCCAGCAAGGGATAATCGTGTCCGAATTTCAAGTCCGCGGCGACATTCCCGGCGGAGAGCGCATCTTCCGCGTCGGCGAGGATGCAGCGCACCAGCGGCTCCACGCCTTCCATCCGCTCGGCGCCCCATTCCACCGAATTCGCCTGCTGGACGTACATCGAGCGCAGGGCACGGTCCCACCATTTGTAGAGCGCGTCTTCGGGGAGGAAACGGTAAAGGTCATCCGCAATTCCCATCGATTCGGAGATGCGCGCCGTGGCAAAAATGCTCTGCTGGAAAGCATCTGCGTCGGGAATAATGCGGCGGGCGGCGGCACCGTCCGTGAAAAGCATCGTATAGAGGGAAGTCGTATCGCACGGCACGCGCGAAAGGGAATCCAGCAGGCGCTGTACCTTGCGGCGATGGGCTTTGGTGGCACTGTTGCTCAGGGTTTGCATATAGCGCTCGCCTGTGTCGAAGGTATAGCGCAGGGAAGGCTGCATCGACGTGAGCTGCGCCAGGAAATTCGATCCGCTGACCAGCACCCTGGGCACCGTGGTGCTCTTGATGCGCAGGTTGCCGCTCCCCTTCTTGAAGACGGCGGGGTAACGGTTGTAGATGCGGCGGGCCAGTTCCCGGTGCTCATATTCCCCGCGGCGGGTCAGGCGGCCGGACATTCCGGCATAATCGGCAAGCACCTGCTGCGTTTTCTCCAGGAGGTAGGCACCGTCGGCGTTCAGGATGCCCGCCTGCTGCGCCTGCCCGAGGCGTGTGGCGACATAGACATAATCCTTCGCACGGAAATCGGTACGCGCCCCGTGGCGGCCGTAGTGGCTGATATAGAAAGGCTTGTAGCCGGAGGGCGCCGGCGTATCCTTTTCTTCGATGAACTCGTAGACGTGGGCGTTGATGCCGGCGCGGTTGGGGTTCTCCCGCAGCATCTGCAGGGCGGCTTCACTGCGGACCTGCGCGTAGGACGCTGCCGGGCCGAGCAGCAAAGCGGCGATAAAGAGGGGGAAAAGGATTTTTTTCATCGTCGAAGGTAATTTTCTCAAAGTTAATGATTATTTTTGTAGGAATGAAAAAGATTTTGACAATCTTGCTGGGAATGGCGCTGTTATGGCCCTGCGCGGCGGCGGAAAAGGAATTCTTCGGCCGCGTGCGCCTGGACAGGACCGTGCACGACTTCGGACGGATCACCGAAGAGGACGGAGCGCAGCAATGCAGTTTCACGCTGACGAACATAGGAAACACTCCCCTGCTCATCGAGGCGGTGGTTTCCTCCTGCGGCTGCACCCGCGTCCAGTGGACCCGCACGACGATTGCGCCTGGAGCGAGCGGAAAGGTGGAAGCCAGTTACAGCAACGACGAAGGCCCCTACCCCTTCGACAAGACGCTGACCGTCTATGTGGACGAGGCGCCCAAGCCCATCGTCCTGCACCTGCGCGGCGAGGTTGTTTCAAAGAAATAGCATAGCATGGAAGGAAACGAGCAATACACCGGTTCAAGCATCCGGACCATCGAAGGCGTAGAGCATATCCGACTGCGTCCGGGCATGTATATCGGCCGGCTGGGGAACGGCAACAACCCCGGTGACGGCATCTACGTCCTGCTCAAGGAGATCATCGACAATGCCATCGACGAATTTTCCGCCGGTTTCGGCAAGCAGGTGCAGATTACCATCGAAGACCAGCGTAAGGTGTGCGTACGCGACTTCGGCCGCGGCATCCCTTTCGACGCGGTGATCCGCGCGACGAGCATTCTCAACACCGGCGGCAAGTTCGACACCAAAAATTACAAGAAATCCGTCGGTCTGAACGGCGTGGGTACCAAGGCGGTCAACGCCCTGTCGGAGCACTTTATGGTCTGCTCGCACCGTGACGGCCGCTGCTTCAAGGCTGTCTATGAGCGCGGTCAGCTGCTGGAAAGCGGCGAGAGCGACACCCGCGAAAAGAACGGGACGCTCGTCGAGTTCATCCCGGACGACAAGATGTTCCAGGGCTTCGCCTTCAACATGGACTATGTGGAGACGATGGTCAAGAACTACTCCTACCTCAAGAAAGGGCTCACGCTGAACCTCAACGGAGTGGCTTACAAGTCGGAGAACGGCCTGCTGGACCTCGTGAACGAGAACCTCAGCGAACAGCCGCTCTATCCGCCCATCCACCTCGAAGGCGAGGATATCGAAATCGTCCTCACGCACGGCAATGCCTACGGCGAGAACATTTCCTCCTTCGTCAACGGGCAGAACACCCGGGACGGCGGCACGCACCTGGCCGCCTACCGCGAAGCCATCGCCAAGACCCTCAAGGAGTTCTACAAGAAGAATTACACCCCGGACGACTGCCGCCAGGGCATCGTGGGGGCCATCAGCATCCAGATCCAGGAGCCCAATTTCGAGGGGCAGACCAAGACCAAGCTCGGCTCCACCTATATGTGGGAGAAAGACGGCGAGACGGGACCGACCATCCGCAGTTTCGTCAACGACTTCGTGTCGCGCAACCTGGACAACTACCTCCATATGCATACGGAGGTCATTCCTGTCATCGAAGAGAAAATCAAGTCTTCCCAGCAGGAGCGCGAGGAAATCTCCGGCATCCAGAAAAAGACCCGCGAGCGCAACAAGCGTACGAACGTGTACAATCCCAAGCTGCGCGACTGCCGCTACCACCTGACCGACAAGCGCACGGAGAAGACCGAAGACGACATCGAACGTTCCAGCATCTTCATCACCGAGGGAGATTCGGCGAGCGGAACCATTACCAAGGCGCGCAACGCCAATTACCAGGCGGTCTTCAGCCTCCGCGGAAAGCCGCTGAACTGCTACAAGGAAGGGCGCAAGAAATTCGCCGAGAACGAAGAACTGAACCTGTTGGTTTCCGCGCTCGGCGTCGAGGATGACCTGGAGAACCTCCGCTACAACAACATCATCGTCGCCACCGATGCCGATGACGACGGGATGCACATCCGGATGCTGGTGCTCACCTTCTTCATGAAGTACTTCCCCGACCTGATCCGCCGCGGACACGTCCACATCCTGCAGACGCCCCTTTTCCGCGTCCGCAACAAAAAGGAGAACCGCTATTGCTATGCCCCCGACGAAAAGGAAAAGGCCATCCGGGAGCTGGGCAAGGGCGTGGAAATTACCCGGTTCAAAGGTCTCGGAGAAATTTCCTTCGACGAATTCCGGGATTTCATCGGGGAGAATATGCGGCTGGATCTCGTCAAACTGGCCGACGAGGAATCCATTGCCGACATTATGGCCTTCTATATGGGGGACAACACCCTGGAAAGGCAGAACTTTATCCGCGAAAACCTCCGGTCCGAACAGGAACTGGAGGATGTGGATATCTGATTACCGGAAACTCAGGCTGCAGAACGCCCGGTGGAAACCGCGGTCATCGCGGACTTTCTTCCCTTCTACCACCAGGTTCTCAAAGGAGACCTCGGCCGTGTGCGCCGTATCGAAGCCCATCACCAGGTTGCCATAGCGGGGCGCCTTGAGGAAACGAACATTCTTGAACCGCACGTTCTTCACGACGCCGGGGGCATAGGTCACACCGTTTCCGATATTGTATTCCGACTGCAGCACCCATACCATAATGCCGAATTCCTTCGGGTCTTCGATGAAGACATTTTCATAGCTGATATCCGAGACCGTCCCCGCTGCCGCCGCGTGAATCGTAACGGCACCGCGCCGGTACTCGATCTCCGGACCGGAGGAATGAATGGAATAAATATTGGTATAACGAATGTCCGAAACGTCCAGGTTGGTCTCATACCCCAGTTCAAAGGAGTTGCCCCGGTAGTTCCAGGCAATACAGTCATCGAAGCGGATGTGCTTCACTTCCCCCGCAAACTGGAATTTCTGCGACTTGATGCAGTATGTATCGTCGTTTCCGTAACAGAAGCAGCGGGTTACGCGCACGTCCTGATTGCAATAGAGATCGATGGCATCCGTCTGATCCCCGCTATAGAAGCGGCCGACGCACTTGAGATTGTCGATTTCCACGCCCAGGTTCTTATAAAAGAAAGCCATCCGCCCGCTGGTGTTGCAGGTAATCAGGTTGGCCACATGGACGTCGCTGCACTCCAGGATGCCGATCCCATTCGGTTCTTTGGTATAAGGAACGGCATTCAGGATGCCGAATCCGTCCAGCGATATACCTTTGAGACGGGAGGCCGAGACATACCCGTCCACAACGGCACCGCCCTCGATATACAGGCGCTGCCCCTGACGCAACTGGATTTTTCCCGCAGAATGGACCTTTCCGGCTTCAAAGAAAAGGACCGACGGGTCCTCCGGCGAGGGTTTTTCTCCGCTCAGGGGATTGGCGAAAATAAAGAGCGGACAGGATTCGTCACCGTCAAATTCCACACTCACCCGGTCATAGGGAGACAAAGAGAGCCGGATGCCTTCCGCCGTTTTTTTGACCAGATAATTTTTGGACAGCGGCCGCACGGCGACGGACGAAAAGCCGGAGCGGGCCGAGATGACCTCTACCGTCACGGGACCGTCACAGCCGAAAGTGACAATCTGCGCTTCAGACGTAGGATAGACAAACTGGTCCTCTCCGTTTACCTTAACCGCATAAGCCGCCGAAGGGGCAAGCTGGGAGGCATAACGATAGGTTTCCACGCGGGAAGCGGACGGCGGGGTCTTTGCACAAAGCCCCGCCGCCGCTACCGGCAACAAAAAGAGTCCCAGGAAGAATTTACGCATCCGCAGTATGGGTTTACTTCGCGATAGCGACGGAGCGCGTCTCCCGGATGACGGTAATCTTCACCTGACCGGGATAGGTCATCTCGTCCTGGATGCGCTGGGCAATCTCGGCGGAAAGACGGGCGGCCTGGTCGTCGGAAACCTCCTCGGCGCCAACGATGACCCGCAGTTCGCGGCCGGCCTGGATGGCGTAGGACTTGGTTACGCCGGGATAGGAGGCGGCCAGGTCTTCCATTCCGCGCAGACGCTTGATGTAGGATTCAATCACCTCGCGGCGGGCTCCGGGACGGGCACCGGAAATGGCGTCGGCCACCAGCACGATGGGCGAATAGATGGAGGTCATCTCCATTTCCTCGTGGTGGGCACCGATGGCGTTGCACACCTCGGGACGCTCCTTGTACTGCTCGGCGAGTTTGGCACCCAGCAGGGCGTGCGGCAGTTCGGGATCCGCGTCGGAAACCTTACCGATATCGTGCAACAGGCCGGCGCGCTTGGCTGTCTTGGGATTCAGGCCGAGTTCCGCCGCCATAATGGCGCAGATATTCGCCACTTCGCGCGAGTGCTGCAGCAGGTTCTGCCCATAGGAGGAACGGTATTTCATCCGGCCGATGAGACGGACGAGTTCCATATTCAGGCCGTGGATGCCCAGGTCGATGCAGGTGCGCTTGCCCGTCTCGAGAATTTCATCCTCGAGCTGGCGGGAGACCTTCGCCACCACTTCCTCGATGCGGGCGGGATGGATGCGTCCGTCCACCACCAGCTGATGGAGGGAAAGGCGCGCCACCTCGCGGCGGACCGGATCGAAACCGGAAAGCAGAATGGCGTCCGGGGTATCGTCCACGACGATTTCCACGCCCGTCGCCGCCTCCAGGGCGCGGATGTTGCGTCCTTCGCGGCCGATGATGCGGCCCTTCACCTCTTCATTTTCGATGGGGAAGGTAGTGACGGCGTTTTCAATGGCGGTTTCCGTAGCAATGCGCTGAATCGTATTGATCACGATGCGCTTGGATTCCTTGACCGCATTGAGCCGGGCTTCATCCATCGTATCGTTGATGTAGGCCTGGGCGGCCGTGCGGGCCTCCGCCTTCAGGTTCTCGATGAGCATATTGCGGGCGTCCTGGGCGGTCATTCCGGCGACCGTTTCCAGCTGTTTGTTCACCGCGGCGAGCAGCTCGTCGCATTCGGCGCTCTTGCGCTCCAGCTTCTCCTTCTGCGCATTGACCTGGCCTTTCTGCGAATCGAGGTCGTGCTGCTTGCGGCCCAGGTCGGCGAGCTGGTCCTTGAGGGACTGCTCCTTCTGGCGAAGCGTGTTCTCGCGGTCGCGCATTTCCTGGTTTTTCTTGTTCACGCTTTCATCGTGAGCGGCCTTGAGCTGGAGGAATTTTTCCTTGGCCTGCAGGATTTTCTGCTGCTTGACCTTCTCCCCTTCCAGTTCCGCCTTTTCCAATATGGCTGCCGCCTTCCCTTTTGCGGAGGCGCGTGTAACGGCAATGTGAATGGCGACCGCGGCGACTGCGCCCACGACCGCTGCAATTATATAAAAAAGTATCTGCATAATATATTATAAATTAATGTTCAACAAAATAAACGGCGATACCCCCGGTAGTGGGAGCATCGCCGTTAGGAAACAGCCGTCAGCCGAATTTCAGAAAAACTTTCCGAATAGGTTTTGGGCTCCGCCGCATATCGGGCTTCCCGTCGGTGCGGGCCTGCCTTCCTTGCCGCGAGTGGACCCGGTTCCGAAGAACTTGTTGTTTTCAGAAGATGGGCCTGACGGCTTTGTGCGTCATTTTGTAACAGACTCCAGGTAGGACTGCAAGGCGCTTCCCAGCGACCGCAGTTCCCTGTCGGAAGTATCCAGCTTTTTCAACGCCTTCAACTTGTCGATGGCTTCTATCATGGCGACAAATACCAGCTTGTCCACAAGTTCCTTGTCCGGAAAACGGGTGGAGTAGTTCCCGAGCGCCTCATTCACGTCCTCGGCGGCCAGACGCATATAGTGCTCTGCCTCCTCGGTGGGGACCTGGAAAGGATATTCCCTGCCGGCTACCTTGATTTTGATGCTCTGGCCCATTTACTTCTCAAGCTGTCGGATGCATTTGTCTATCTCACCAATGAGCTTATCGATGCGTTCCCGGGCCATACGGTTGTCTCCGCCCGCCCGAAACGCCTCGGAAAGCTTCATATTGTCAATCTGTCTGTTTAACTCAACAATCTGCTCCCGCAGGACCCGGGACGCCTGCCTTTCCTCCGAAAGTTGCCCGTCAAGTGCGTCCGCGCGCTTCTTTTCAGCTTCATATAAAGCAATGAGCCGCTCGATATTCTGTTTAAGCTCTGTCGGCATCTGGGGCACCCGATCCTGTTTCCTGCAAATTTAAAAAATCGGCTGGAAATTCGCAACGATTTTTTGGTAAGATTCCAAATTCCCCACGTCGAAGCGCTTCCCGGGCATTTCCATCGCGTGTACGGGCACCTGGGTGGAGAGCCAGGCGGCAAAACTGCCCGGAGCGTCCGTTCCGCAGCCGGCGACGATGCCCTTTGCGACGAGCCGCGCATCGTTGCGCGTATAATAGTAGAACGGGGGGCAGCACCAGTGCGAACGGGGCTGCGCCGGTTTTTCCTCCATCGACAGAATCCGGTCGTGGGAATCCACCTCCACCACCGCGCACTTGGTGAGTTTGGGCACGGAGGGCTCGAAGTAGCGCATCAGGCAGGAGGTGCGGGCAGCCAGGGCATAGTCGATGAACTGCAGCAGGCTGAAATCGAGCAGGTTATCCCCGGCAATCACGAAGAGGTCGTCATCGAGCCCGAATTTTTCAATCGCGAACTGGATGTCGCAGACCGCTCCGAGCCGCGTTTCGTTGGTGGACGTGCCGTCATCGACAATGCGGATGTCCGCACTCCCCTGGCGTGCGGCCGCCCAGTCGCGGAAATGCTGCGCGAACCGGTGGTTGGAAATGACGATGAAACCGTCTACCGCACTGCTGCGGGAGATGTCGTCGATCAAATGGTCCAGGATAGGCTTTCCGGCAACGGGCAGCAGGGGTTTGGGGAAATTTTCGGTCAGGGGATAAAGGCGCGTGGCGTAGCCCGCCGCCAGGACAAGGCATTTCATGGCTTGATTCAGAATTTTACGCCGTCCGCACTGTCGCAGACATAATCGGAATACTTTCCGTTCAAGGCGGGGAATTCAGTGAGGTAGGCTTCCCGGACGCTCCGGCGGATACTTTCTTCGAAGGCGGGATCGATGAGCGCGATACAGCAGCCCTTGAAGCCGGCGCCGCTGAAACGGCCACCGTAGATGCCGTCGGTGTGGCACATAATTTCATAGAGGGTTTTCAATTCCGGCGACCCGCTCTCCCAGTTGTAGATGGAGGAATGGCCGCTTTGGGCCACCAGGCGCCCGAAGGCTTCGATGTCGCCCGCACGCCAGACTTCGGCCCCTTGCACCACCCGGTCATACTCGGTGTAGAAATGCTCCGCACGGCGCCGCCAGGGCTCCGGAAGCCTGTCTTTGTATGCGTCGTAAATATCCCGCGGAACATCGCGGAGGAAGGTTTCCGGGAATTTTCCGTATTCCATCCCGGCGAAGGCCTTGAGGGCGTAGGCGGCGCTGCGCACCTCATCGACGCGCATATTGAACTTGCTGCCGGCGAGCGAGCGCTCTACTCCGCTGAAGAAGATGGCGATGCGCCAGGGCTTGCAGTTCGGCGAGACGGGGATGAGCTCGTAGCTGTCGTCTTTCGTATCCAGGTAGAGCAGGTTGTCCTTGCGCGAAAAAAGTTCACAGCTCTGGTCCAGTTTGCCGCTGGATACGCCCACATATTTATTTTCCGAGGCCATCGCAATCGCGATAATCTCCTGTTCCGAGGGGCGGATGCCGTTCGCTGCGCAAAGCGCGGAAAGGAAGGAAATGGTCACCGCCGCCGAGGAAGACAGCCCGCCGATGGGAAGGCTTCCCTCGATGGCGCCGGAAATGCCCCGGGAAAGCGGATAGCGCCGCCCGAGTTCCAGGGTAGCGCCGCGCAGGTAATCCGCCCAGTCGCCTTCCCGCGTTTCGCTTACGCTGCTCACGTGCCACTGGGCCCGCTTCTCGAACTGGAGGGAAACAACCTCCACCACCCCGTTGTGCTTGACGGACCAGGCAATGTGAATCCCCTTGTCGATGGCCAGGCCGGTGACCCGGCCTTTCTGATGGTCGGAATGGGCACCCAGCGGGCAAACCCGGTAAGGACAGAAAGCCACCGCTTCCGGAGACTTTCGCCAGATTTGTTCAAATTTGATTTCGCAATTCATTGTGTCAGTAAGCCTGTTGGTCGCCCTTGAAGACCTGGGCGACGGTCATCAGGAGAATCTTGATATCGAGCCAGAAGGACCAGTGCTCGATATACCAGATATCCTTCTCTACACGGCGGGCCATCTTGTCCACCGTCTCGGTCTCACCCCGGCAGCCGTTCACCTGCGCCCAGCCCGTAAGACCGGGACGCACCATATGGCGTACGAGGTATTCATCGACGAGTTTGGAATAGGTCTCCGTATGCAGGATCATATGCGGACGGGGACCGATGAGGGACATTTCTCCCTTGAAAACATTGATCAGCTGCGGCAGTTCATCGATGCTGGTGCGCCGCAGGAAGTTGCCGAAGCGGGTTTTGCGCGGGTCGTCCTTCGTCGCCTGAAGGACATCGGCGTCGCGGTTGGGCCGCATCGACCGGAATTTCAGCATCGTAAAAGGTTTGGCCTTGTAGCCCGTGCGCAACTGGCGGAACAGGATGGGGCCGGGCGAGGATATCGTCGTTCCGATGGCGACCAGCAGCCAGATCGGCGGATAGAGCGTGATCAGGAACAGTCCGGACAGGACGATATCGAAAAAGCGCTTGAGGAAACTGTTGAGGGGTGCGGCAAGCGGCTCTTCGCGCAGACGGACGACGGTGACGGGCCCCAGGTCGGAGAAGCTCAGTTTGCGCTTCACGTAACCGTCCATACTGGGCAGATAATAGAAGGCGATGAAGCGGTTCTCACATTCGCGGATCAGCGCGTTGACGAATTCCGGCTGCAGGGCGGGGTTCACGCTGCAATAGAGTTCGTGGACCTTGTTGCCTTCCTCGATGTAGGGAATCACGCCATCCAGCCCGCCCAGACGCTCCGCTTCCGGCGGAAGAGCCTGCGGGATATCCGAGAAGAAACCCAGCGGCTTGTAGTCCAAAAAATCCACGCCGTAGCTAAGTTCCTGCCAGAGCGCCGAAGCGTTCTCCCCCTCGCCCACAATCAACACGTGGACCTTGTTCCGGCCGTGACGGCGCACCACGAGGATGAGACGGCGCACGAGAAGGTGCCAGAGCGAGATGACGGCCGTAGCTGCAATCCCCTGCTGGAGGTAAAACTTCCCGGCAAAGGAAGAGAACATCACATCCACCGTCAGGGCCAGGATGACGAGGGTCGTCAGACACTGGAGGAATGCCCGGGAAACGACATCGCGCCGATGCACGCCGCGGCCGTAAAGGCGCACCGGGAAGAGGAGCATCGCTATCCCGAAGGAAACCACCAGGAAATAGAGCGTACGCGGACGGACCAGAACCAGGTCCGCGCTGTCCTCGAAACGGAAGATGCTGCCAATCCACTCGAAGAGCAGGAGATGGATCAGCAGATCCACCACCATCACCGGCACGCTGTAGAGCCAGAATTCTTTCGAGCTGAAAGTCTTGGCGTTCATTGGTTATTCGTCACGCAAAGATAGCGATTTTTAATATACTTTACGTATCCACTCCTGCATAAAACGGTCCGTGAGGCTGAAGACCTTGTTCCGCCCTTCATTCTCATAAGTAATCAGTTGTTGCTCAAGAAGCTGTGCCACAGCATACTGGACAGAACTCGGAGATTTGAGGGAATGTTTTTTTATAAACGCCACAGAGGTGATTGCTTTGGCCTTTCTCTCTCTGGCGATGGCGACGATTACTTCTTTCTGCTGATAATTGAGTTGATTCATCATCCCCGCATAAGTCTGCCCTTTTTCATCCAGTATATCGGAAAGCAGCCGGTCCGTATCCGCTGAATCAACTGTTTTTCCAGGTCCCAGATAGGCAATGGCATTGTGCAGGATATTATGAACATAGTAGGTATGTCCGTCAAACATCCTGTATATGTAAGAAACCGACTCGGGGAGAATATTCCTTCCGCTTTCCCTGAAAGCCTTTACGGCAAACGCTATATACGTTTCTTCCGGGATCCGGTCCAGATACAACTGTTGCGCACTGTTATAAAAAGGTTTAGCCGCTGAATTGAACATTCGTTCAAGCACATGCCGATTGCTCCCTGCAAAGACAAAACGGCAGTTATTCATCTTTTGGATATAGGAACGCAGAAGTGCCTCTACATTTTTTTCCGGATACGCTGCTATCTGCTGAAATTCGTCTATCGCAAAAATACAGGGCTTTCCGGCCCCCTCCAGATAAGCAAAGATTTCCTCTATCGTAAGCATCGGAGAATGGATGTCTCCCAATTTTACGTCGAATGAAGGGCTGCCGGACACAGGGTCATACGTAAAACTACCGGACAGTGAACGTATGGCGGAGAGGAATTTATCCAAGGCAGACTTGCCTTTAGGGACAAGTGTCGAACAAATTTCCTTCCCCAGGAAAAGCACCAGTTCCTGCAGGCTGCTGGTAGGAAAGATATCCGTATAAAAACAATAGTAATTGTCTCTGATCTCAGGCTGCTGAAACAAATGATAAATCAATTGCGTCTTCCCCATTCGGCGGGGAGAAGAAAGCAATACATTGGCACCGTTTACCAATGTTTTTGTCAGCCATTCAGTTTCCTTTTCGCGGTCGCAAAACCAACGTTCCGGAATGATGCCGCTGAGATAAAAGGGATTCTCCATAACACTCTACTTTTATGCAAAAGTAAGAGAAAGATTTCAATTATACAAATTCTATAATAGAAAATGTATAATTACTGCGGCTTTCTCGTAACCGTCCTCTTTTCCTGCCGAATCAGGCGCGGAAGGATGCGGATGAAGCCCCAGTAACGGGGGATGTTTTTGGAAGGTTCTTCCAGGGCGCGGTGCAACCATTCCAGGCGCAAACGGCGCATCCAGCGCGGAGCCCTCCGCACTTTTCCCACGCCGGCATAGAAATTAAAGACGGCCCCTACGCCAAACAGAACGCCCCGGTTCAGCAGGGGTAGTAGGCGACTCATGAATTGTTCCTGTTTAGGCGCACCCAGGGACACCCAGATAATATCGGGATGGTCGGCGTTGAGCATCGCGGCAATGCCCTCGTAATCAAAATCCTCCACAGAACAGTACGGCAGCGGCTCGAAGCGCATTTCCTCCAGCGCCGGCACTTCCGCCGTGAGACGCTGCCGCAGGCCGTTGATGATTTCCGGCGAATTGCCGAGGAAAAAATGCCGATATCGCCCATTTCGGATGTATTTGGAAAAAATATCAGCGCAAATATAGGGTCGCAACGGTTTATTGTGAATGCGGGAGAGGAAGAGCGCCACGACGGAACCGTCACAGTTATTGAGCAGCGAACGGCGGAAAACCTCCCCGAAGGCGGGATCCGTATTGGCCACAGTGATGTTGTTCGATTCGGCTGCGCAGACATAGCCCTTCTCCCCTGCGCGCACGGTATGCTCCACGGTCGCGTCAAAGCGCTCCTGGTCAAACTCCATCGGGATATTAAAGTAGGGTTCCATCCTCAGAGCAGCACAAAGACCTGTCCGGCGATGGTATCCCAGTCGTAGGCAGACATATCGTAGTCGAGCTTCTGCGGCCTTTCGGCATATAGTTTTTCCAGCGCAGAGGCAAGTGCAGGCAAGTTCCCCAACGGGAAATAACAGTCCTTCGGCAGCCCGACCTCCAGGTTCGCGGGAATATCGCTGACGATGACCGGCAGGCGGTAGCTCATCGCTTCCAGCAGGGCAATGGGCAATCCTTCATGCGAGGAAGGCAGCACGAAGCAGAAAGCGCCCGTAAGCAGCGAATGAAGCTTTTTCCCGCGGAGCGCGCCGGGCATCACCACCCCGGCCGCAGCCGCCTGTGCGCGCAGTTTCCGGGAATAGGCATCTTCAAAATCGGCGGCACCGGCGATGACGAGCTTTGTCCCCTCGGGGAGCTTCGCCGCCTGGAAGGCGGCAATCAGTTCGTGCAGCCGCTTTTCCGGCACAAGCCGGCTCATTCCCATCACGTACTTTCCTGGCTCGACGCCCAACTGCGCCAGCCATTCGGGCTCTTCGCAGAAATCCGGCTTGGATACCCCGTTATGGATCAGGTGGACGTTTTCCGTACGGCCATAACGCTCCTTTATGTGGTTGCGGATCAGCTCCGAAATGACAATCACCTTGTCTGCATAACGGCAGCCCATCCGTTCGCCCAGCTTTAGCATCGCCTTGGCAATACGTCCCCACTTGTCACGGTCGTAGTCGGGGCCGTGATGCACAAAGATTACTTTGAGTCCCAGCAATTTAGCTACAGGCGTAAGCAGGGCGGGGCCCACGGCGTTCAGGTAAAGGACATCCGCCTTTTCCCGGGCGGCATAGCGTACGGCGCGCCAGGTATGGACCACCGCTTCAAAGGCCTTCCTTTTGGGCGCAGGGATATCTTTGATCTTCACGCCGCGCCATTCCGTCAAGCTGTCCCGGGCGTAGGCCGTCCGGCGAACGACGGTCACATCCACACCCATCGCCGCCAGGCGGGGGAAAAGCTCTTCGCAATGCTTTTCCACCCCACCCATAATGTAGGGGATGCCCCTCGTGCCCGTGACGACTAGCTTCATAACTCGCAGGTTGAGAGCGCGTCCAACTGCGCTTTGCTTACCTTGCCGTCGCGGTAGTCTCGTACGACCTTCAATTCGTACATCGAATACTTCTTCTCTTTGAAGAAGCGAAGGAACTTATGGCGGAACACCCACCAAAGCGGCACCCAGATGTATTTATGCATCGCCGGGCTGACGGAGCCAATCATCCAGCACTGACGGTTGCAGCAGCGCACCTTAGCGCGAACCGCTTCAGCATCATCGCTCTGCCAGACCTCGTCCCAAGTCTGTGAGTTCAGGTTGCCCATCACTTCCTTTTCGCGCGTGCCGTTGCAGGGCATCACATCGCCGTACGGGTCGATAAAGAAAGTATCGAAGCTCATGTCGCAGGGCAGCAGCCTCTTTTGGCCGTAGATATAGTTGATCAGACCATGGTTGAAATAGGCCCTGAACCATTTCTTCGGGCTATTGGACTTGAGTAGTTCGTTAATCAGGGCTTCGAAGTTGCCCGCCACCATGGCGCGGTCGCGGATGATATTCTTCGACTCCACGAAATAGAAGCTGTTGTGCAGCGACGCCGTCGCGAATTCCATTCCCAGTTTATTGGAAATCAGGTAGAGCGGCACGAGGTCTGCGGCGTTGCGGTCCTGCACGGTCATACCGAAGCCCACGTCCTTCATCCCCATCTCCACGAGTTTGCAGAGCGTAGTATAGCCGCGATTGAATCCGTCCTGCAGGCCGCGGATCTCATTATTCGTCTGCTCCAGGCCTTCGATGGAAATGCGGATGCCAATCTGCGGAAACGCTTTGCAAAGGTCAATGATGCGGTCCGTGAAGAAGCCGTTGGTGCTGATGACGATACGGTCCGAGTGCCGGTAGAGTTCCCGCACGATGTCCTTCAGGTCCTCCCGGATGAAAGGCTCGCCGCCGGTGATGTTGGTAAAGTACATCCTGGGGAGTTTCTTCAGGGTCTCCACACTAATCTCCTCCTCCGGCTTAGAAGGCGCCTTATAGCGGTTGCACATCGTGCAGCGCGCGTTGCAGCGGTACGTAACGATAACTGTTCCGTTTAGTTTCTTCGACGAACTCATGTCTGAAAAATCATTTGCATCCACACAAAAATAGCGCAAACGACACGATTATACAAATCATGTCACAGAAAAATGCACATTTCACTCAACGGACGAGATGTTCATAGAGCGACTTCAACCTGAGGGAAACGGCAGACATGGAATATCCCTTCCGAAGGAACAGCCGCCGCCCCTCAAAAAGCCCTGTATGGAGAAGAACTTCCTTAGCAGCCTCTGCAAGTGCTTCGACGGAAAAATCAGAAACGACCGCGCAACCCGGAATATCGCCGATCATCTCCCGCACATTGCCCACATCCGTCGAAACCACCGGGACATTGCAGCAAAGGCATTCTTTGACCGAATTGGGCGAGCCTTCGAAATCGCTGCTGATCAGATGCAGGTTGCAGGCATTCATGTATGCCGGGATCTGTTCGCGCGGCGTATTATACAGTTCCAGCGCACGCACATCGGGGAAATGCTGCCGGAGCAATTCCAGCGTAGCGTCGAAGCGATCTTTTCGCTTCTGCGTCCGCCCCCACTTGTTGGAATCCATATACAGGATATACACGGCATCCGGATCAAGGCCCAGTACTTTCCGGCACGCCGCCCTGTCCATCTGCACAAAGAAATCTTCGTTACAGCCATTGGGAAGGTAGACTGTCCGGCTCCTTTCAAGGTACGGGGACGTATTCTTTATGATGATGCGGTTGAAGCAGGCATGCAGAAGACCGAAGCAATTCACTTTCCATTCGCGCGTGGGATCGTTCTGATAGGACACTACGCACTTTTTAAATATGGGCCACAGCGTACAAAGGCAGAGCAAAGCCGAAAGTGCATGATGACAATGAATTACATCATAGCGTCCACGCAGGATGCGCCACCAGATACGCGGAATATAGGTCAGATACATCCAGGTCCCCCGCCCCTTGCGGTCACAATAAAGCACATCGCAGGCTACGCCGAGTTTTTGCAGCGATTCCACCTGCTCCTTGACAAAAATGCCAAAGATGGGATAATCCGGAGTCGGATAATTAGTTGTGATATGGAGTACTTTCATTTCTCATCGGCCAGTTACCTGACTCCCAAAGTTGCAAATAATCATTTTGAATCTGAAGGATTTCTTCTGAAGTACAAGAAATAAAACGGGTATCTCTATCTCCTGTCAGACTCCGATAGCGCGCAATCATATCGTCCTTACCCGCCGCCTTGGGAATCAGAACATCTTCTGTTCCCACATAATTGGCAAGAATAAAACTGCCCGGAGTCATATAATACACGTTCCCCTCCCAACAGTGGGAAGCATATTTCCCCCTATAGGGCATCGTGCAGTAAAAATTTCCGCCGACGAAGACATTCCCGCGAATCACCATTCCCCGGTTTCCCTCAAAATTATTACCCAGGATATTACAATACTTAAAGCGCCCGTCCGCATAGCCAAATCCGGAATTCCCGCTGCCCATCACCAGATTGTTTTCAAAACGGCAATTGTCAAACCGGGCGTCTTCTCCATTTCTCAGGTAATCCTCCCACCCTTGACAACAATTCAGAATCAGATTATTCCGAAACACGATATTCTTTGGAAAAGCGCCGGGACAGTCGCTGCCCTGCAAAGTCATTCCGGCGTCATAACAACGGGATACCCGGCAGTGCTCTACAAGACTGTTTTCCAGATTCCGGGAAACATAAAATTCAATTCCGTTTCCGTAACAGATGAATTCCGGATAACCCAGTTGCAACATGCCCCCCATGGCATCCACCCGGCAATTCCTGAGCACCGTCCCGGAGCCACCGGAAATCCCGAACCCAAAGCCCTCAAAATCCACTCCGTCAACGGTTGAATCCTGAATATACATCGCCACGGCACCTACTGAAAATTCAAGGTTCAGCCTGTTGGGGTTACGTTTCAGAAAAAGATAGAGGTAATTGAAAGAAGAAGGCGGCATTTCCGCATAGGAAGTATCCACCTGCCAAATATCCCAGTCCTCCTTGAGTTCGTTATAGCGCCTGACCTTCTTCCCGTGAATCTCATCCTTCTTCCAATCATGGATACAGCCGATATTATTCAATAGCGAAGATGCGTCAGAAACGCCGGCACCGGAAAATTTTCTTCCCGTCAAATCCAGGCGCCAGACATTCTTCGCCACTTTACGCCAGCGCTGTCCATGGATTCTCTTATATCCGCTGACCAGCGGATTCGGGCCTTCCCCATAGCGACTCAGTTTACGCCCATAACATTCGACCGGACCGTAGAAAATATCCCCGGCCTTGAGAAAAACGTTCCGTCCGGAAGCAAAAGCCTTCTCCAGGGTACGGAAAGGGGTCTGCGGCGAAATACCGTCATTATCATCGCTTCCCCGGGATGAAGACACAAAGACATCCTGCCCGGAAGCACATATTGCCACAAGCAGGCATAAAACTATCACTATGAATTTACGAAATGTCATAAAAGGACAGATACCGCTCACAACACTTGCGCATACTATAATTCTCCTCAAAATAATGCTGCAGGACCGCCCGGGGGACAGGCTGTTTCATATAGCGATCAATTGCATCAAGATATGAGTCTCTGGTCAAATCCTTGGAAAGATAGCCTGTTTTCCCATCAGTTACCACACTTTGGATTCCTCCTACAGGTGTACAGATCGGCGTTACCCCGCATGCCAGTGCTTCCAAAAGGGAGATGGGGAGCCCCTCACTCAAAGAAGTCAGACAAAACGCATCCGCACAAAGAAGATAATCCCCTACATTCTCCTTTTCTCCCAAGAAGAAAATCCGATCGCAGGCCATGTCTTTCAAAGCCTGTCCCAATTCACTGTCATATCCGGCACCAATGACCAGCAATGTAAATTTCTCCCCTTTATTCTTCAAGGCATTGAAGGCGTCAACGAGCAATCTTTGGTTCTTTACCGGATGGCAGCGCCCGGTGTGCACGAAAACCGGCACGCCTTGTCCATAACTTTCAATTTCTTTCTTAACGACATTCAGTGCCTCCCCCGGGGCGATTTTTTCCCGTCCGTTAGGAATACAAAATGCGCGGACTCCATATACAGAAAAAAACGAATCATCGCTCGCTGCCGAAATCGTCACGGGGCGCACCCATTTCTTCCGATAAAGGAACTTGCAATAGCATCGTTCAACAACATTTGCGTTGGCCCGATGCGCATCGCTGTGAATCGTATGGATAATCACGGGACGATTCCTTCTAAAGATCAGCAGTGCCAGGTAAGGCAATACATTGTGGTGCGCATGCAGGACATCGGGACAGCGCGCCAGGAGTTCCCTGGCAACTTTTCTCAACTTCCCGACGGTCAAGCCGGAAGATATCCCCAGGCACACAAACTCGACCTGGTCAGAAAGGAAACGGGCGCAGAAGTCATTCTTCCCATCTATGGGCCTGAGCATACATACCGTTACCCGGTGTCCCTGCGCGGCCTGGCAATTGGCCAAATCAACGACGAAACGCTCTGCTCCGCCGGATCCCAGTTCATACAAGACATGTACAATCCTCATCTTCCGCGTCCATGTTTAATCCGATGCAGAAAACCACGGAGTCCCGGGTGCAAGAATCTTCTGCAATCAACGATATGCACATCGCCCCAGGAATTATAGGTATGCATCCCATCATATCCGGCAGGCGGAAAATGTCGTTCCAGCGGCGCAAACGTCAGCGCCCCGTCCTTCCCCACTTCCATTTTTTGGAATTCCACCCCCAAACCATACCCGTATCCCCCGTCGCAAATTTGCGCAGGACGGACAAAAACCCCGTCACGGACAAAGACATCGCCGGCGTTTCTTGCGACATAATCATCAAAATGAACTTTCTGAATAATTTGACAGGGCGAGAACACATCCTTGGACGCAAGAACCAGGAGTTCCTTCCCATTGGGATCCGGCAATGCCGTGGACAGGATAAGGTTCCTTCCGGGCACTCCCTGAAAGATGACGGCATCCGTCAGCGGCGTTTCGGACAGTAATGCGACGGCCTCCATCTTACGCGTCTGATCATCATATCGGTACAGACGGCTGCCGCCGGAAGCGGAATTTTCAGGATAAATAAACACATCACCGTCTTTCCTGAATATAGCCGGAAAAGACAAATGTGTATCCAATTCCAGAATGATCTCCATCTCCTTCAAGATGCAATCATCAGCATCGATCAGCAACCGAGCAATCCGTCCCTTTCCGGTACGGAAAGTAAACTCTTCCGCCAGCACGACCACCTCTTGTCCGGCGACGGATAAAATAAACGGATCCGCAAACCAACGATCTGAATATTTCGTATCGATAAACCGAAAGTTCCAGTCCCTGTCCACGAACGCCAGATCCCAGCGATGTCTTTTTATATATGCGCCCAAGCTCATTGTTTTCGGACAATTTTCTTTTTGATACGACGAAATAACTGATGCCAGAAAGGACACTGGTCCCAGAAATAAAAGTCCATTCCGGCATTCCTCAGCAGTAAATCCTTTAAAAAGTCGCCGATGGAAATAGAACGGGAAGACAACAGCGTCAACTCCTCAAACTCCGGCATCACATAGACGGTCCGAACGCGGGCCGAAGCAGCTGCCTCATAATCCAGCCCAGAAGCTCCCAGGCACCAGATCAACGGAAGATTGACGCCCGCCCGCGTAACACAGATTGCATTCCCGTCGTTCCTGAAATTCATCTCAAGGAAATAGTCCCTGCCATCCCGACCCCTTACGAACTCTACACTGAAGAGACCGCAATATCCCGTAGCACGGACAAACGCCTTCACCTTATCGGCATCGACCTGGGTTTCCGGACCTGAGTATTTCAGAAATGCGGTATTGGACCCTTTGCAGGGTCGAAGAATGGAAGAAACCCCCGGTATAAGGACCGTCCCATCCGGCAGGGCACAGCCAATAAGCTGGAATTCCGCCGTCTTTTCAATAAACTGTTGGACTTGCAACTTTTCCGCCCCATACAAATCCAGGCACTCATTCAACTGGTCAGCGTCGCGACATACCCTGATCCAGTCCTTGCTCCCGGACAGGCTGCGCTTTGGCTTCACGATACAGGGGAAGCCTTCTGACGCGGGCACATCAAGTCCGCACGATACAGCCAATGCTCCCATCTTTTCCTTATCCATCCATTCAAGCAGAGAGCAGGGGCGAGTCCCACAGGGGACAACCGCATATTCCGAGAGCGTTTCGCTGGATTGATCGATCAACGCGGCCATTTCATCATGGCAACAGATAACGACTGGTTTTTGGGGCTGATCCTTTGAGAGATTGATAACGGCTGGGAGCAGTTCCTCCATCTTTTGAATGACGACACTGCCGGCAAGATATCTGCTGACAGGGACAAACGGAGACGCCTCTTCCGACAGGATAATGACATACGGTCTGACACCCGCCTCGCGCATCGCCCAAATCACCCCCAACGTATTGTGGTGATCGCCGCCTACAATGATGACCCTCCTGTCAAGCATGGTAAATCTCGATATATTTTTCGGCGATTCTCGTCCAGGAATGCTCACCGGAAGAATTATCATTCTGTATATACTCACGCATACGGGCTAGGGGTTCGGGCTTTTCCAAAAGGGTTCGTACCGCCTGTTCGAGCGCAGTTGTGTTTTGAGGAGGCACGACCAGGCCGTTTTTCCCATCTGTTACCGCATCAGACAATGCGCCCACATCGGTCACGACAGCTGGGACCCCAAGCCCGAGTGCGGTTTGCACCACACCGCTCTGCGTGGCTTCCGTATAGGGGCAAAGGACAAACTGAGCGTTACTGACAAGGTCATACTGCTCCTCAACAGGGATATAGCGATGAATCAGTCTGATGTATGGTTTCCCTTCCACCAGCGAACTGTCAAAATACAAATCTCCGCTGCCGGCAATGACTAAAGAGACCTCCTTAAAATCTTTCGATATTCTGTCAATCAGAGCTATTCCCTTGTCAATGCCTTTATATGGGGTAATCCTCCCAAACATCAAAATATATTTGCCATAGGGATTCCGATTCTCTCCTCTGAATGTTTCAGGCATTTCATACGGTCCCAAAGCCGAAAAATAGACTTTGCCCGGTGACACCCTGAACTGCCTGCAGAATTCATCCGTCTGCCTGTTGCTGAGCAATATGAATTTATCCAGCATCATCGACGCCAGTCTGCGGCAGACAAACTCGATTCTTTTCATCCGATTCAGATGCGGGACGGGATCGTGAATCACACACACAGCGCGCGACCGGTTCCGCCAAAGCATAGGAAGATGAAACGGAGCCGGGGACTCCACATAGTGGACCACATCCGGATTCAATCTGGAAATCATCCGGCGCTCCTTGATACTTAGCAGAAGGGCCTGCAGGTTATTCTTCCCTACTGGATTATTGACGATATGCACGCTTACCCCGGGGATCGATTGAGCCAGCCGTTCAAGTTCAGGATAGGCGGAAACGGGCAATATCCCCCACTCGTCCTTCAGCTTCTCAATCTCCACATAGGTACTCTTCCTGGAATACGGCGCAATATGCAGAAAGTAATCCACTATATGGCCGGCCTTGCAGAACGCCCTTATCAACGGAAGGTCGCAATCTGCAAAAGGAGGAGTAGAGCAATAGACTATCCTCATCTTCCCAGTGAAATTTGGTGATCCTCAAGAATCCGGCGCAGTTCGAGAGCCCTGTGCCCCGTCGTATGCGGAGCAAGAAAATGCTTCGCCGCCTCTATAGGGAAAGGTTCTGCCAACATGCGGTCTAACTGAGACTCAAATTCATCATAACCCTCCGTATTCGGGACAATTCCGTCGAGGCCATACCATTGCGTATCTGCATTATCCGGGTAATGTCCGATGACGTGGCACTGGTGGGAAAGCATTTCAAAAAGACGGGGAGTTACCTGATTGTAACGGGAGCTTTCCGCTTTTGCTTCATCGAGCCCGGGAGTCGTATAACAACTGACACGGGTAGCGGCAATCATCTCCAAATAGGAAGCACGGCCTGTATCCTTAGCGACGGAACGCCCTTTGTTACTGACATAACAACGCTTGTCGATATCTCCGTTATTGAGAACATATTCAAAGGCAGGATGACGCCGGGAATACTCCTCCAGAAAGCGCATAAAGAACGGATTCGGTCGCCCAAAGACACAAAAATCATATTTTTTTTCCACCGGACGGTCCAAACGTCCCAGATAGTAATCCGGCATAGACAGCGCCCAATGCGCAACAGGGAACGGACAGTTGTGCGCCAATAAGAAATCATATACTTCCCGGTTGGAAACCAGCATCAGGGGCACATGGCGATATGCCTTGAAAAACGCAGGGAGGTCCGCCTCTTCCAGCCAAAAATCAATCAGAACGGGAATGCTGTTCCGATTGTTCCAACAAAGCTCCTGGGTTGTTGCCGTCATAATATAACGCAATCCCAACGAAGAAGAAGGAAGTAGCGAATGATACAATCCCGTCAGCCCGTTTTTTTCAAAACGGCGGTGAAAAATATTGCTGATTTCGCCGGGCGCATTCATCCTTAATCCCAAGGAACGGGCGAGGATATCCTCCCATTCATAAACAATCTGAAAAGAGGGATATGGAGCGAATTTCCGCTGTGAACAAATGTGCGTCAGCGTTCTCATAGCGTCTTACAAAGATCCATCGCCGCACCAACGGCTACATCCATATTATAATATTCCCAATCGGCAAAACGTCCACAAAGGTAGAGCCCTCTCTCAGCCAGCGCCGCCTTCATCTCAGCCATGACCCGACGCGTCTCAGGTCCTTGTATCGGATAAGTATACTGGTTATAATGATGGGTAATATACCTGGGATGGAAAGGAATCCGCTGTAAGTTGTCAAGAATCTCATCCTTTGAAACTTCATCTGTAAACTCCACCGTACCGGTCATCTTCCCCGGGGCATTGTTGTCCGGGGAAAAATTACCCGTACAGATGATACGGTGAGAACGATGTTCCGCCCCTGGCTGATATATCCACGAATAGGGATTGGCATCCAATTCGCAAAAAACCGCCGTTGTCCCATGGAATTCCAGACTGTCAATAAAAGATGTCCACCGGTCAATATCCACCCCCTGGACCATCGCAGGCAGCCTCTTTACATTCCCGCAAAACACGATCTTGTCATAGCTTTCTCCGGCAATCCGCCAGGCTCCTCCAACCGATGAAATCTGACCGATTTCGGTTCCATAACAAATATCCAGGCCCTCGGAGAGACGGTCGGCGATGAATTGGGAGCCCCCGGTGTTGCCATACCAGAAGCTGGCATGCACAAAACTCTTCTCTTCCACATGATTGATGTTATTAAAAAGAATCTCTGCAGGACTGGGCATAGGCAGTTTCCCCTCAAGCCAATCCAAAGGCACACAATCCAGAGGGCGACGCCACACCTTCTCGTTATAGGGTTTAAAATACAACGCATACAACGTCTCCCCGAAACGCAGGCGCAGGAAATCGGCAAAATTATCCGGACAAGCACCATCTACAGCCGAAATCCGCAACAAGTCCCCGATAATATTCCGCTGAATGTCCGGAGCGAAGCGATAAAAGTGATTCTCGATAGGATAGGGCACCATTAAGGACCCTGTCATCGCTACGACGGCATTGCGGTCTGCCTTACGGAATTCCCGGCCCCGGTCAAACTGTCCCCAGAACCAGTCTAGAACGTCCTGCCTGCGGGAATTGAAGACATGCCCGCCACAAAGATGGAAGAGGCTCCCCTCTACCCTCCTGCAACGAATCAGGCCCCCGGGAACAGTTTCCTTCTCAAAGACTTTGACCGCATAACGATCCTGAAGGAGCCGGGCAACGCTCAATCCGGAAATACCGGCACCAATAACAGCTACTCTTTCCATACTTTGACAAAAGTTTTCCTACCCGCAAAAATTCCCATTGACAACGCGAAGAACAAAGCGATTCTCCAAGGCAAAGACAATGCATCGATGGCAAAAAGCGAAAAAGCGATCGATGCAAATACAACGGCAAGTAACAACCCCGAGAATTTCCAGGTCATTGCCCCGCCAACTGTCTTCTTCAGCACAGGGAAAATATACAACAGGTTCAAAATACTCGCCAAGACAAAACCGGCAGCGAGTCCTTCCGCCCCTCTGCGCGAGGAGAAATACAGGATAGGCGTACTGACGAGCGCATAAATCACAGAGCATACGGCCAGCTTCCCCTGCGCATCAGCCGCGCCGAGCGTATTTCCGTTCAGGCAAAAGATTCCATAAAGTACAGTGTACCAGCACTGATAGGCCAGGACATTGGCTGTATTTGCATAATCCGCACCATAAAGAAGCGCGACCAGTTCCCCCTTGAAAAGCGAGGCACTAATTGCCATATAAACCCCAAGGCCACAGACCAATGCCAACACTTTACGGGTCTGCATGCTGAATGCCGCACGATCCCTGGCAAAAAGAATAGACTGGTTCGGAAAGAAGGCACTGAAAGCCGTCTGCATGAACAGCGTTATGGGGAGCAACAGCTTGTTTGCCGTATTAAAATAGGCTACCTCTACCACGCCTGTATTGTGCTCCAGAAACAAAATAGGGAATTGTCCGGTAAACAGGCTCAGCAGGTACATCAAATAAAAAGGCATCGCCTGCTTGAGATAGTCCTGACTCTCCTGAAACGAAATATGCTTCTGTCCCCCATCGCCACGAAGCAAAGAGAAATGTTTCAGGCATACATAATAGGCGACGGTTTTCAAAACATAGACCCCAAGATAGACAGCCAGCACGGATTCAACGGTAAACCAGGACCTGGGCATCAGCAGATAAATCACCAGATTGAGCAGGGTTGCCGATATCCCAATCACCGTATTCCATTCCATCCGCTGCATACCGAATGCCACATTCTGCTCCGCATCCCACAAACTCTCAAGAAAAACGCCCCCAAGGATCGAGAAAATGACAAACGAAGAAAATTCCTGATGGGTAAAGAACGCATAGAGGGCAAACGCGACAGCGGAGACGATAAAGCCCCCTCCGCGCAACACCAGCGAAAGACGGAAATAGAAGGCGGAATGATCCTGTTCCCGTGCAACAGAACGCGTAACCAACTGACTCAGCCCCAGCGACGCGACGAAATAGAACATGCTGATATAGGTCAGAACCAGGGAGTATTCGCCATAACGTTCCGGAGCCAAAAAACGGGCGACGATGATATTGATTACCATCGAAATAATCCTGGACCCGAAATTACCGACCGTCAGTAGCGAGAAATTCCGCAAGAACGGACGGGAATCGAGCTTATGAAGCCAGTTTTCTCTCATAGCGAACAATATCCCTGTCTGCCAGCACTAACATGAATGCAAAAAAGACAAACCAGTTGATACTTTGGGTAAATATTGTAACAAGCGGGGCATTGATCAATAACGCCAAAAAATACATTTTCAGATGCATTTGTATCTTTTTCCAATGCTTCGCCACATACATGATGTAGAAAACAACGAAAAACAGCACCGTTACGACGCCATATAGATTGGCCGCACCCACCATTCCCACATCCGCATGATACATTCCCAAGGTTTCATACAGATACATCACATTATCCCCGTATGCACTATGCCCGACGGGGCCATTTCCGAATAGAACGGAAAGAGGGCCACCCCATAGTTCCAGCCCGAATGTAGTATAAGAAAGGAGGCGAATATTGTCGCGAGTCAAATCGCCCCGTGTCATATCCATCAAGTCCCCAAAAAGCTTATATGCATTCATGAAGAGGACCATCGCCGCCAACCCCAGGAAAACGACCATCAGGCCCTTGTAGCGAATTTTTGAAGAAAAGAAAAATACAAGCCCCAGGGAAAGAAGGGTAGAAAGCATAAACTGGCGGGACTGGTCAAGATAAACCCCGGCAACACCAATCAGGAACAATGCCAGATCTTTTCCTGAAACACGATGGGTAAGTTTTTGAAAATACCTGAACACCAAAAACATGGAAAGGTAGGTATCTTCAATATAAAACCTATAGATCCCACTACGGATTTCCACATCCTTATACATCCCGGAAGCCGCGTCAAGTCCGTCAGGCCTGAAGGCAAACCAATAATCGGGATAAGTAAATTGCTGAAGGACATAAATGGCAGTACGAGCTACCGCAAATACGGTCAATGCATTCAAAATGACCCCAGAAGACAGTCTGGCCTTATGGGGAAGGAAATAGACCAAAGCCAGGAAAGTGAGTAAATAGGCCCGCATGGATTCAACCGGGGACTGCCCGTTTTCAATCCAGGCAGGAAGGAAACTCAGCATGGGGACCAGGATAAGGCCTAGAAACCAGTATCGCCCGGGAATCCGGCGCGGGCTCATACTGAAAAAGCAGATGACCATCAAAAAGAGCGCCAGCAGATTGGAAAAACGCCCATAAAACACAGGAGAGAGCCCAATGAAGTCAAAATACCGCAGAGAATGCAGGAATACAAAAAAGACGAATCCCGCAACAACTCCAGAGTATTTACGCAAGTCCAGCCAGTTCATTACAGCAATGGATACCAATATTCACCTGGACGATAATGATAGTCTTTACGCTGTCTTTCCGCAATTTTTCTGGCAGGAACACCGCCCACTACCGTCCATGGCTCCACATCTGAACGAACCACGGCACCGGCAGCGACTACGGCTCCTTCTCCAATCGTTACGCCGGGGAGAATGATGCAATTCGAGCAAAGCCAGGCATAATCTCCTATCGTGACACCTGCCCCCTTAGCGCGAAAAGACGGATCGTTGTAATCATGATGCAACGTCCAAATCGTCACATCAGAAGCCAGGCAGACATTCCGTCCGATATGAATTCCTCTGCGGCAATCCAAATGATTCCGGAAGCCTATAGAACTCCCCTCCCCAATGACAAGCGGACCTCGCCAATATTCAAGACCATGGTAAAGAGGGACGGAGCGATGAATACAGACATCGCGGTAAAGGCACAACAACGCCCGCCTGAGGTGCTTGGAAGGAATGCAGCAGACCAGCCGAATCCATAGCATCGAAGCCGCATCAAGCCACAGGCCCAGTACCTTTCGAATCTTTCTGTAAATTCTCTTTATCATTCCTCTCAGCTTTTTGCTGAGCAACAAACAACCAGAATACACCAAATATCCCCCCCAGCACAAACCAGAGCATCGCCAGCTTGACCTTGGACGGACTGCCCTTATGCGGCGCCATACCCGGCTGGATCACCACCAGCACCGGTGCTTCCAACTGAACCTTGGCACGGGCCATCAACAGATTCTGCGCCGTCTGGTTGTACATCTGGAATTTGAGTGATGCCTCGTTCTGGAGCCGCTGCTGCTCCACCATCGAGCTTTGCATCACAAAGCCCTTGTGTGAATCCACGTAACGGGAATATTCCCGCTGTGCCTTCAGATATTCCGCCCGGGTCTCTTCTTCCACGGCCTGATAATAATCCACCGACTCCTGTGCCTTTTCCGTCCTATATTCAATCACGAAGGCTTTCAGGTTATCGATGATCCGGTTGGCCACTTCCGCCGCAATGACCCTGTCCTGCATCTTGACCTTGATCTTTAACACATACGTGCGCTTTTCTACCGTGGCGGCAATGCTCTTGGTGAGCGCCAGCGCCACGCGCTCCTGCTCCTTGGTAAGCCTTACGCGGGAAACCGACTCGTGTCCTTCTGCATCGTCAAAGGGATCTTCCTTTTCGAAGAGGCCCTTCACCCAGTCCATCGCCACATGGGGGAAGCCCAAGATGACGCCCCACCAGGGAGCCTTGGTATAATTGACCATATAGTCATAAAGGTCCGTATGCACTACGGAATCCCGGGTTTCCACAGTCACCGGCATATCAAACAGGTCAATCATGAAGTTCTGGGACTTGATGATTTCCGGATAGAGGTCCGGGTGCATGGCGTCCGTCATCGCGAGGGTATTCATATTGAAGCCCGCCAGGCTGGCCAGAGAACTCAGGCCGGAGGAACTGCCTCGCGTGACCAGTTCAGGCGCTACGACGGCACTGGAAACAAACTCCTTGGGCTTGCTGAAGAAGCAGATTCAAGTATTTACCCATATCAATTCCTTCTTGCTCCTGAGCAGGATTTCCCCCGCCCACGGGGGCATCCAGAATCTCGTCGTCAAAATATTTACCAGCCATATTATTTCTTGAACAAATTGACAACAGTAGCAATCATCGTGGAAATGGAGGCCGCGGCAGTACCGATACCCAGCCACTCTCCGGTCGTCAGTTTATTGTGTTCCGGACGGTTCGGCACCACGATTTCCGCGCCTGCATCCACCTTGGCCCCCATACCCACGGATACCGTTCCGTTCATATGGACCACATAGGTCTTGATGCGCTTGGCGTGGGTGGAAAAACCACCCGCCTGTTTGACATAGCGTGGAAGTATATTCCGGGATAATGATTTCGTCGCCGTCCCGCAGGATCATGTCATAGGAAGAACCGGGATTGGCCAGCGCCTTGTCCAGTTCCAGACCCACGCTGTAGAGTTCGGACACCATGATTTTCTTCGTATTGATGGAATCCCGTCCCGTATTCTGGTTGATGATGCGGGACATCGTCATCCGCACGTTGCGCTCGTACTGGCTGATCTTGCGCTTGAGCATGGCACCGTGGACGTCACCCATATTGGTGGGACCGCCGGCGCGGCGGATCAGGTCACTCAAACGTTCTTCCGTGCTTTCCAGGGCATACTGTCCCGGGAAGTTGACTGCACCGGAAACGGTGATGATTTTCTGTTCGACGAAGGTCGGGCTCTTGCGGACGGCTACGGCATCAAAGGGTTCCAGTTCAAACTTGGGGTCACCTTCCACCATCAGGCCATCCTCGATGGCAAAGGTAAAGATCAGGGCAAGCGTATCGCTGGCCTCTTTGCTCGAAGAGTTCTGAATACGCCGGGACACGTCCACCTTGACGGACGATGCACCCTCGGTAAGACCGCCGGCCAGCAGGATCAGGTCCTCAATCGTCGTATGCTCGGCATACTGGTACTTGCCGGGGTTAAGTACATAACCCGTGATGGAAAAATCCCCTTTGGGATAAACTTCGTTCACATTGGCAATCACCAGCACGTCATTGCGCCTGAGTGCGATATCAGGCGCGGTACCCTCCACGATGGCGCCGATGGGAATGGCGATCAATTCCAGCGAACGGTCCGGCTTTTCACGGATAATCTGCGCGCGGTTGCGGAAGGCATCGGGAAGCAGGCCGCCGGCATACTCCACCAACTGCCGCACGGTAGCCAGATCACCGCCCAACTGGAAACTGCCTGGGCGATAGACGGAGCCTTCCACCTCGACGACATTTTCAATCAGTTCCGTGCGGTTGACGCTCACAAAGGCGGAATCGCTATCCTGAATGCGGAAAAAAGCCAAATCTTCCTTCTTCACGGTATAGACCCGGCGGCGGGCACCTTCCGTACGGGACACGTTGACAGAAGCATCGTGCGCTTCACCGGTAAATCCGCCGGCATAACGGACGAGGTCCGCCACGGTCTCTTCCGGTTTCAGTTCATAAAACATCGGACGCTTCACGCCGCCGTCGATACTCGCCAGCGAGAGATAAGGCGGGACCAGAATGATATCGCCTTCGCGCAGCGGAACATTCACCTGGGGATTGGTCGCAAAGAGGACGGAATAGATATCGACGGAGGTCAGTTCCTGTCCGCCCCGCATCACCTTCACGTCACGCAGCGAACCCACCGGCGTAACGCCGCCCGCCTTGTACAGGGCGTTGAGCACCGTCGTGAAAGCGGAGAGCCGGTAGGTTCCGGGGATATTCACCTCTCCCAGCACGCTGATCTGGATGGTACGCACCTCGGACAGGGTCAGGCTCATCCATGCGCTGGGGCGGGATCCCCGCAAACCGGCAAAGTATTTGGACAGTTGGGCGCGAATCTTGGTGGTCGCGTCCTTGATGGAAAGTCCGCTCACGTTGATGGAACCCACCTGAGGAATGCTGACCTTACCCTCGGGAGTCACCGTCAGGCTGTAGGAGGCCTCACTCTCCCCCCAGATTTCCACCAGCATCACATCCCCGGGACCCAGGATATAATCGTCCGGCGTTGCGGCATTCTCGTTGGGTTCAAAAGAAAGTTGGCTGGCGCTATTGAGGAAATTCTGCCCGTAGATAATTCTGGAGCCGTCCGGATATCGGATTTTGGAAACAGGAAGGGTATCCCTCTTATTTTCAAAATCCATATCCACAAAAGACGGAATGACACCCGGCGCTACCGGCAGCACCTCCTTACGGGAAGCCGTCCCCCTGCGCTGAGCCGCACGGTTTGTCGCCGTCGAGGAGGAAGAAGCCGTTTCCAGCTTGTTGGAAGTCGTGGTAATCCCCATCGCACTCACCTTCCCCTCGCGGTAATTCTTCATCAACCGCTGGAGTTGCTGGGTGGAAACGCCCTTTGCCAGCAGTTCCGTGCCGATCTGGGATTCGGTCTTGCCGGCCGAGACCCCTTCCATAATGTACTTGACGATGGCCGAA
>CACYHC010000020.1 GCA_902774145.1 uncultured Bacteroidia bacterium | reverse complement strand
TGGCTGCAATATCATCTGGACAAGCAGTTCAGCGAAGAAGTGGCTTACGCCCGCGCCAAAGGCGTATTTTTCAAGGGCGACCTGCCGATCGGCGTCAGCGCGGACAGTGCTGATGCACGGTTCCATCCGCAGCTTTTCAACCTGGACAGCTGCGCCGGGGCACCGCCGGACTTTTTCTCCGCCGACGGCCAGAACTGGGGCTTCCCGACCTACAACTGGGAAGCGATGGCGCGTGACGGCTACGCCTGGTGGAAATGCCGGCTGCTGAAGATGTCGCAGTACTTCGACGCTTTCCGCATCGACCATATCCTGGGCTTTTTCCGCATCTGGGAAATCCCGGTGCGCGAAAAAAGCGGGAAGATGGGGCATTTCAACCCGTCGCTGCCCTATACGAAGGAAGAAATCAAGGCGATGGGTCTGGAGGGCGCGAAAGGGCTGTTCCTGCCCGACCCGCGCCATCGCGGCTGTCTGGAGCCGCGCATCTCCCCGGACACAACGGGGCTGAACGAAGCACAAAAACAGCGTTTTGATGCGCTGTACAACGATTTCTTCTTCCACCGGCACGATGCGTTCTGGAAGCGCAACGCCGAGCGGAAACTGCCTGAACTTCTGCGTGTGACGGGGATGCTCGCCTGCGGCGAAGACCTGGGAATGATTCCCGACTGCGTACCGCAGGTGATGGAGCACGAACGCATTCTCTCGCTGGAGATGCCGATGATGGAAAAAGGCCGCCACTGGCCCTACCTGAGCGTCTGCACCACCTCCAGCCACGATATGGACACGCTCCGGATGCAGCAGGAGGGCGACCGCAGCCCGAACGAATGCCGGCAAATCCTCCGCGGCGTACTCGCGTCCGCGTCGATGCTCGCGATTCTGCCGTTACAGGACTGGCTGTCGCTGGACGGGGAACATCGCCGCGCCGATGCTCAGGCGGAACGGATCAACCAACCGGCCGACCCGCACCATCACTGGCGTTATCGCCTGCACTTCAATGTGGAGGAGTTATGCTCCCTGACAGCATTGAACGCGGAGATTTCCGCCCTGCTCGCAGATTCCCGCCGGAACCGGTAGCCCCGGAATAAGTTTACAATTTATAATAACCGGAAAGGATAGCGGCGAACCAGCGGGGCGGCAGCAGCTTTTTCAGGGTGACGGAGAGGCGCTGCTCGAAGGTGGCAATCACATAACTGTACGCCGGGCGCTTCTTGCGCAGGATGCGGGAAATCTTCGCCGCGAGATATTCGGGCTTCAGGCCGCCGGTTTCGTCCTTCTCGATGCTGGCGAGCGAGTCCCTGTAGCTCTTGTACGCTTCGAACGCCTCCGCATCCGGCACCGAGCGGCGGCTGGCGGTAAAGGAGGTCGCAAAATCGCCGGGCTCGATCAGGATGACGTCGATGCCGAAGCCGCGCACCTCCAACCGAAGCGCCTCGCAGTAGCCCTCGATGGCGAATTTCGATGCGCTGTACAGCCCCTGGAAGGGCAGTCCCATCAGACCGCCGATAGAGGAAAAGCAGAGGATTTTGCCGCTGCGCTGCTTTCGCATCGCCGGAAGCACGAAATGCAGGAAACGCACCATTCCCATCCAGTTCGTGTCCATCTGCTCGCGCGCCGCGTCGAGGCTGCAGAACTCCAGCGGACCGCCGATACCCATGCCGGCGTTGCTGATGAACGCGTCGATGCGGCCTTCGGCGTCGAGTACGGCCTGGACCGCGGCGCGGGCGTCTTCGTCGCTGCGGACATCCGCCTTGAGGTAGGTGACGCCGGGGAGGGGATCCTGTACCTTGCGGTAGGTGCCGTAGACCTTGTGCCCCTCACGGGAGAGACGCTCCGCCATCGCCTTGCCGAAGCCGGAACTGATGCCGGTAATGAGGATGACCATAAATTATGCGATGATGCCCTGCGCCTTGAAGATGCGGGTGAGTTTCTCCACGGCCTCGTCCACCTGGGCCTCCGTATGGGTGGCCATCAGCGCGAAACGGATGAGTACGTCCTTCTCCGGAACGGCCGGCGCAATGACCGGCGTGATGAACACCCCCTCATCCAGGGCGTCCCGCACGACGGTCATCGCCTTGAACGTGTCGCGCACGAAAAGCGGGATGATCGGGGACTGGGTGTGTCCGATGTCGAAGCCGGCGTTGCGGAAGGCCTCGTGCGCGTGGCGCGTCACCTTCCAGAGGTTCTCGAGGCGCTCCGGCTCGGAGAGCATGATGTCGATGGCCTTGCTGACCGCTGCTACGTTGGCGGGGGGCATACTGGCGCTGAAAATCAGCGAACGGGCGGTGTGCTTGATGTAGTCGATGATGTCGTCGTCCGCGGCGATAAAGCCGCCCAGCGATCCGAAACTCTTGGAGAAGGTGCCCATAATGAGGTCCACCCGGTCCGTCAGGCCGAAGTGATTGGCCGTACCGCGGCCCTGCCTGCCCAGCACGCCGAGCCCGTGGGCGTCATCCACCATCAGGGCGGCGTCGTACTTGTCGCAGAGATGCACGAGGTCCGGCATCGGGGCGATATCCCCTTCCATCGAATAGACGCCGTCCACGACCACCAGCTTGTGGGCGTTCTTCGGGGCGTGGCGCAGGCGTTTTTCCAGCATCTCCATATCGTTGTGCGGGAACTTCAGGATTTTGCTGAAGGAGAGGCGCGCACCGTCGATGATGCAGGCGTGGTCCAGCGAATCCAGGAAAATGAATCCGTCCCGCACGCCCAGCGTGGAAACGACGCCCAGGTTGACCTGGAAGCCGGTGCTGAAGGTCACGGCCTTCTTTTTGCCCACCAGGTTCGCCAGTTTCTCTTCCAGTTCCTCGTGAATGTCGAGCGTTCCGTTCAGGAAGCGCGAACCGGAGCAGCTGGTACCGTATTTCTGGATGGCGGTGATGGCCGCTTCCTTGAGGCGCGGATCGTCGGAGAGGCCCAGGTAGGAATTGGAACCGAACATCAGGGCCTTACGGCCGTTCGCCATCGTCACCACCGGGTCCTGTCCCGAAGCAATAGGGCGGTAATAGGGATAAATTCCCAGTTCTCTCACTTCACCGGCGAGCGTAAAGCCCGCCGCAATCTTGTGTACACTTTTTTTCTTCTTCATAATTCTACTTGCTTTCCAGCGTGGGGCCGGCGTGGGTGGCGACAGCACGTTTCCAGGTCTCGTTGTACCCGCCGAATTCCAGTTTTTCGGGAATTCCTTCCGAATATTGTGAGTGAAGGAATTTACCGTCGGCATCCTGCGCCTTGATGTTTCCGTCGATGAATTTGACGAGCAGCAGCTCCTCGAGGGCCGTCCAGCGTGCAAACTGCGCCTGCGCGTTGTCGCAACTGAAAGCGGTGAGCGCCTTGCGGACGCGTTTGAGTCCGCCTTTTTCGAGCAGCGCGACCGCCTTGGCATCCTGCTCCGGCACAGCGCGCGTCAACATATCGTTTTCGTAGGCATCCGCCGATGCGCGCACGACCGGCGCCATCCGGTCGTACATCCGGTAGCAGGCATTGGTCACGCGGTTGCACATCCAGAACTGCGATTCGGCGCTGTAGTGCAGCAGGTCGCCGTTCCCGGGGGTAAGACACCAGGGAATGCGCTCCGTGGCCACATAAATGGGGGTCAGATAGGAAGTGGCGGCATCGTCGCAGCCGAACCAGAGGAGTGCCCCCACGGGATCGGGCAGCGTGGGACGGGCCTGCGCGACGAACCAGAAACCGGTCTGCTGCGTGGCAATCGCCCGTTCGTTGACATAGGTCTTGCCGTCCACCTCGAAATGCATCGGCCGCCAGCGGTAGGGGCAGCCATTGCCGCCTGCGCCGATGTCGCGGGTCATATCCATCGGCGTCCCTTCGAAATGGTCGCGCATTGCATCGGCGACATCCTTGACGCTCAGTTTGCGCTGCGGAAGCACGAACAGGGGCATTTCGCCCGAAAGGTCGTAGCCCATCGCGAAGTCGATCCAGTCGTAGGACGGACGGCTGACGCGTTGTCCGGCTTCCTCATAGGTGAAAACCTCGTCGCAGAGGCGGTTGAAGGCGCTCCAGACGCGGGCTTCGCAGCCGCGGGCGCCCCCGAAATCCAGCGGGTTGTAGGCGTCGCGGTAACTGAAATTTTCGTCCGGGCCCTCATACCAGCCCTTGCTGCGGGCATATTGGATGACATCCGGCGCATAGAGACAGTCCGGGCTGTTCAGGGGGAAGCGGGTGATGCGCGCCTGGTTGGCGTGGGCGCAGATATAACCGTCGGGAATGCGGCGGGCCACCCACAGCAGGCCCTTTTCGTCCGGCCCTTTGCCGGCGAGGTCCATCACCCAGGCTTCGTTCTTGTCGGCGATGGAAAAAGTCTCCCCTTCCGAGGGATAGCCGTATTCGGTGGCCAGCGCGACGATGGTCTGTATCGCCTCGCGGGCGGTGGAGGCCCGCTGGAGCGTAATGTAAATGAGTGAGCCGTAGTCCATCACGCCGGCGGGGTACACCAACTCTTCGCGTCCGCCCCAGGTGGTCTCGCCGATGATGAGTTGCTTTTCGTTCATATTGCCCACAGTACGGAAGGTCCGCTCCACCTGTGCGATGCTCCCGAGCGGCTTCTGGCTGTCCCATTCGACGATATCGACGCGGCTGCCCGCCTTCCAGCGGCCGCCGGGGTGGCTGTAAAGTTCGCCGTAGAGCCAGTGGGAATCCGCAGCGTAGGACACCATCGCGCTGCCGTCAGCGCTGGCGCCGGGGGTGACGATGATATTGGTGCAGGCCTCGGACGGCCGCGAAACCAGCAGCGTTGCGCCGCTTGCCAGAAGGGCAATCAGGCCTTTTTTCAGAGAGGAAACGCGATAATTCAAAACAGTTTCGTATTTTTGCAAATTGTGACCCGCAAATTTACAATATTTTTCCCGATAGTGATGCTGTTTGCCGCATCGGCGGGCGTCTCCGCGCAGGAGAAAAGCCGCGAAGAGGCGGACAAGCAGTTCTTCACGGCGCTGGAGACGCAGGTGGAGCGTTATACCGACCAGCTGGGTCTCGAGGACTGGCAGGTATTCTATGTGGATTCCATCCTGACGCACAATATGTGCGCCCTGCGTACCGAAGTGGAAGCGCTGCAGGCGGCCCGGGTGAGTTCCGGCGAGTACATCGAAATCGCGAGTGACAAATGGATGGAAGCGACCTACAACGCTTTCCGCAAGGTGCTCAACGATGAGCAGTGGGAAAAATATCTGAAAGGCGGAGCCAAACGGGACAAAGCCGCACGGGACAAGCGCGCGGCGAAAAGGAAGCAGTAACTTATGAACATTCAGGACATTGAAAGGCTGCGCGCCGAACTGGACGCGCTCAAGTGCAAGACCGAAAAGGAAGTGGAAGAGGCCCGCGTGCGCTTCCTCGGAAAGAAAGGTGAGATTACGGCGCTCTTCGACGAGTTCCGTACGGTTGCGCCGGAGTTGAAACGCGAGTTCGGGCGTACGCTCAACGAACTCAAGCAGAGCGCACAGGAGAAGATTACCGCGCTCAAGGATGCGGTAGCCGATGCGCCCGGGGCCAAGGCTTCCGGCCTGGACCTTTCCATGCCCGGTGATCCGCTCCCGATGGGGTCGCGTCATCCGGTATCCATTGTCCGGGAAGAGATTGTCTCGATTTTCCGCAAATTCGGCTATGATGTGGCCGAGGGTCCCGAGGTGGAGGACGACTACCACGTGTTCGAAGCGCTGAACTTCCCCCCGAACCACCCGGCGCGCGATATGCAAGACACGTTCTTCGTGTCGGCGGGACATCCCAATCCGTTATTGCTGCGTACCCATACCTCCAGCGTGCAGGTGCGCGCGATGGAGACGATGAACCTTCCCATCCGCGTCATCTGCCCGGGCCGCGTGTTCCGTAACGAGGCCATCAGCGCCCGTGCGCACTGCATCTTCCATCAGGTGGAGGGCCTTTACATCGACGAAGGCGTGACTTTTTCCGACCTCAAACAGGCCATCCTGCTCTTTGCCCGCGAAATGTTCGGCCCCGACACACAGATCCGCATGCGTCCTTCCTACTTCCCCTTCACCGAGCCGTCCGCCGAGGTGGACGTCAGCTGCAACATCTGCCACGGCAAGGGTTGCAACATCTGCAAGGGAACGGGCTGGCTGGAAATTCTGGGTTGCGGAATGGTAGATCCCAACGTGCTGGAAGCCAGCGGTATCGACAGCAAGAAGTACAGCGGATTCGCCTTCGGTATGGGCATCGAGCGCATCGCAATGCTCAAGTGGCAGGTGAACGACCTGCGCCACTACTTCGAGAACGACCTCCGCTTCCTCGGCGAATTCGCCTCCGCCCCGGAGGTGTAATCTCCGCTAGAACCCCAGCTCGGCGAGGAGGGTGTCCATGCGGGCGTAGTGGCGCAGGGTCCAGAGGACGAAGCGGATGTCTACGCAGACGCAGCGGTTGAAGTCCGGGGTGTAGCTCCAGTCGGAGGCGAGGGATTCCTTGTTGCCGTCAAAGGCCAGGCCGATGATTTCTCCGCGGGCGTTGAGCACCGGACTGCCGGAATTGCCGCCGGTAATGTCATTGTCCGTCAGGAAATCCACGGGCGGAATGTCCAGGGCAGTCCGCAGCAGCCGTTCCCACGGCGCCGGGACGCCATAATCGAAGTCTCCCGGACGTACCTTCTCCAGAATGCCCCGGTGCGTACTCTGCCAGTGGCCGTACAGCCCGTCGACGGGGGCGTACCCCTTCACGCTGCCGTAGCTGAGACGCATCGTGGAATTGGCGTCGGGGTACTGCATCCCCTTGTCCCGGGCGGCATAGACGGCGCGGGTGTAACGGCGTCCGAGCGTACGCAGCGACGGCGTGCCCTGCAGGGAATCCACGCGGCGGTTGAAGTCGGCAATGCCCACGTCGCCGAAGAAACGGCACAGGGGGGCATCCGCACTGAGCCTGTCCGCAGGCCAGAGCGCTTCACAGAGCGCATCGAAGTCCGTCCCGTACTTCCGGTATAACTGTTTCTGGTACGGACCCCAGCAGCTGCTGTCCACATTTTCGTAATAGACCTGCAGGCTGTAGCGCAGCAGGGCCTTTTCGGTGGCCGGGTCCATCGCCGCATAATCCTTGTCCAATTGGGCGAGCACCTGCGCCTCCCGCCGCGCGTCCGGTTTGCGCCTCAGGGAATTCAGGCGCGTGGCGATCAGCGACAGCCGGGTGCCCCGCACCAGCGTCTCGCGGTAATAGACACGGTTCCGCTCGGCGGCGGCAATCGCTTCGTATCCCGCGTCCAGGGCCTTCAGCAGCGAATCCGGCAGCGCAAGCCGGGCTTCTTCGGCGCGCCGTGCCCCGGCTACATTGAAGCGCTTGCTGCAGGCGGTCTGGCCTTCCTGCAGTTCCTGGACATTGCTTAGTGAAAAGAACTTGTCTTCGTACTTGCGGCGAACCTCGGCGCTGCGCTCCATCTGTTTCTTGATGATCTGCATCTGTGCCCCGCGCACTTCGTTGCAGATAGGCAGGGTCACTTCCGTCATAAAGCGGACCTTGGCGGCGGAGGCGTAACGGTCCGTCCGTCCGGGGTAGCCGAGCACCATTGTAAAGTCCCCTTTTCTGTAGCCTTTCGTGCTGATTTTAAGATGCTTGCGCGGATGATACGGTTTCCCGTCCTTGTAGCAGCGATAGATGGCGAAATCGCATTTCTGCTGCGGCCATTCCCAGTTGTCGATGTCTCCGCCGAAGGCCGCGATGCTCGCGGGCGGCGCCGCCACGATGCGCAGGTCCCGGCAGGTCTCATAGAGGGCGAGATAGTATTTTTCTCCGGCCCACATTTCGCTCAGGCCCGCCTCCAGCCCGGTTTTCTCCTGGTAACGCGTCTCCATCAGGTGGCTAAGTTTGCGCATTCCGGTGCCGATGCCCGCCCTTTCGAGCGAATCCCGCAGCGCCGCCACCTCGTCCGTGACGTCCAGCACTTTGCGCAGGAAATAGGCGGTCTTGCCCTTTACCGGCAGTTCTTCCTCACGCGAGTAGGCCCAGAAGCCTTCCTGCAGGTAATCGTGCAGGGAGTCGCTCAGTGCGTGGAGGTCGGCGTAGGCGCAGTGGTGGTTGGTGATCAGCAGCCCGTCTTCCGAGACCATCGACCCGGTGCAGCCGAAATCCAGGGAGACGATGGCGTCGCTGAGCGACACGCGCGATTCGTCGTAAATCGTGCCCACAGGGAGCCGCAGCCCCTCGCGCTGCATGTTTTGCACCAGGGCCCGGGACAGGGTGTTCACCATCCACATCCCCTCGTCCGCCCGGGCGGGGAGACCGGCGAAAAGCGCAACAAACGCACTAAAAACCAGAAAACGCAATTTCATTTCAGAAGGAATAAATCACCGAGAGGGAGCCTCCGGTGCGGTATTTGTCTTTCAAAAGGTCGCCGAAGGCCGAGGAATGCGAAAATCCGGCGAGGACGGCAATGCCCCGTCTTCCGCCGAGCGGCAACGACCATTTCACTTGCAGCGATGCGCCCGCGACCGGCGCCGTCAGGTACGCGAATTCTTCCTGCAGCGGTTCCAGCAGCTGCCCGCCTTCCGCCGAGGTTTCCACGGGGGCGATGACGCTGATTTCGTTCGCCGCTCCGTCGACGGGATGGCGGTAGCGTCCTTCCAGCCCCAGCGAGAAAGCTCCGCACGCACCGGCGTCAAAGCGCCGCTCCAGCGTCAGCAGCGGCTCCAGCGTACGGAAATGCTGGGTGAACAGCAGGGGGAATTCCCGGTAACGCCGCAGCAGGGTACGCCATTGCAGGCCCGCGCTGCCGGACCATTTTTTCCCGTCGAAGCCATAGCGCGCCCCCAACTGCATATGCTCTGACCAATAACATTCGCTCAGGCCCGAATAGGTGAAATAGCGCCGAATGGAAGAAGCGGGGTCGAGTTCCTGCCGCTGCAGGCTCCGCAGGCCCTGGATCTGTTCCAGCGTCCAGTCTACGCGCAGGCTGTGGCCGCCGGAGCGGAGCAGGAACTCGTCGCTGTAGCGAAGGGCCCGCGTATCGCCGTAGTGGAGATTGTTGTAGCCGGTTTCTTCCTGCGAACCATAGCTGTAGCGGGCGTGGAAGTCGTTCCGGAGCAGCAGGCGGTTCTTTTCCCATTCGAGGGAGAGGTCGCCGCAGAAGCCGTTGTTTTCCTTATAGCGGCGGTTCTCGGCGCTGGAAAAACCGGCCGACGAATAGAGCCAGAGGCCGTAGATGCGGAAGAGGTATTTCTCGCTGGTGGCGTCCACCTGCATATATTCCACCTGCTCGGTGTTGCGCAGCCAGCCCGCGGAGAGCCCCGCCCGGAAATGCTCTCCGATATACGACACGCCGGGCGCGATACTGACGTCCATCCGCGTATTTTTGTTGCGCAGGTCCTTGTGCTTCGCGAAAATGCCCGCGCGGTACTGTGCGTCGATGCCGATGCGCCAGTTGCCCAGCGGGTAGGCGAGGCTTCCGCCCAGGCTGTAGGTCTCCTGCGTCACATTGCCGGGAATGGAGTCGCAGAGCATGAACGGCGTCTCGTACGGGTCGATCCAGCCCCGCCAGCGGGACTGCGTGCCATAGTCGTAGCCGTATTCGAAATGTCCGTGCAGCATCAGGCCCTTCTTGACGGTGACCGCCTCGGCGCCCAGCAGGCCGCGGACGGAGAAGAGCGGGTCGTAAATGTTCCGGTAGCCGCCACCCTCCACGTTGCATTCCGCCTTGACGCGCGCGTATTCCGGTCCCCGGTAGAGTGGGAACAGGCTGGTCAGCGCCACGAATATGCTCAGCAGTGCGTTCATTCTTCCTTGAGCCTGGGGGCGGGGATTTGGTCCGTGAGGAAATCCTCGGCGGAATTGTTCGTATCGCGGTAAAAGGCAATGCCGTTTTCAACGCTTTCGAGCCGCCGCGTAATACATTTGCCCGAATAGTGCGCCGATGTCATGATGGCCGACGAGGCGTCCACCTTCACGGGCAGGCGCTTGACGGACTGCGCGGGGCTGTCGGAGCAGTCCACGCCGTCCAGGATCCAGGCAGCGGCGATGTGCCGGTAGCGGGTGCCGGAGGTCTCGCCGGGGGCATAACGCTCCCAGAGCGCGGCGTTGTCCATATAGTGCCGGAAGCCGCCTTCGGGCTTGAACAGCACCACGGAAGGGGAGTGGATGGAAAGGGCCCAGGCGGTGCCCTGGCCGGTCATATACATCGTCATCGGCGTTACCCCTGCGGCGATTTCGTGGCCCGGAAGGGTGGCGTCATAGCAGCCGAAATGCGCACGCTCCAGCTGCAGGCCGGAGGTGCAGCGGCCGCGGTGGTCCACGGCGGCGTGGGTGGCGACGACGACGCTTTCCCCGGGGGCGAGCGGGTAGGTCTGTCCGTCGCCGGGGAAGACCCAGATTATCTGGAAGACGGGAATGGTGTCCCGGCCCGCCCAGGCATTGCTGCCGGTGGTGGAATTGGCCGGATAAAGCGTGGCGATGCAGAGGGAATCCAGGTACATCGTCTTGCCCTTTGCGCCGGTATTGTTGTAGATTTCCAGGTAGCGGTCCTTGGTGTAGGCCGCGCCTTCGAGCGTCGAGCAGCCGTGGTAGTAAATTTCACGGAAGACCAGTTCCCCGGGGACGGTAATGTTGAGGGGAATGTCCAGTTGTGCGGGAATAAAATGTCCCGCTTCGTCCACGATGCCCTCGCGCGCCAGCAGGAAATCCGCGACGCCGCCGTTCGCGGAAATGTGCGTATCGGGGAAGTACGCCGATGCGGTAATCCCGTACCGGCCCGGCTGAAGTTCCAGGGCCGCGCGGCCTTCCGCATCAGGATGGACCGTGTAGGAGAAGGGCATTTCCTTGTTCTGGACCGTCACGCGCACGGCAGTAAGGTCGATTTCGCCGCCCGCTTCCAGCAGGAGCTGCACGCTGAGCGCCGCCGCCCCGTGCGCTTCCGTTTTGTCGGAGAGCGTGCTCTGCAGGCAGCCGGCCGCACAGACCAGGGCCGCTGCAAGCAAGACAATATGCAGGAGCGCGCGTTTCATCGGATGGTGAATTTGACTTCGGCCCCAAAGTAGATGGGCGGGTTTTTGTCGGCGGGATATCCGGTCACCGAATTCTTCACGCGGCCCTTCAGGTTCAGGAAGTTGTTGGCGTAGAAGGACACGGTGGCCCATTTCATCTCCTTGGTGAGGCGCAGGTTCAGCGTCCCGTAGGGGGGATAGCCCTGCGTAAGGTAATAGGTGGCGGTGTTGGTGCTCAGGATCAGGTCCCGGTATCGCGGGTCACGCTCCATTTCCCGGGTAAAGGGCGTCACCGTGCCCGTGCGGTCCATAATGGAGACGGGGTTGATCAGCTTGGCGTGCTCCGTGTCCGCGAGGGCGGCGGCTCCGGAAATGCGGTTGCCCGCATCGGTGTAATAATAAGGAAGGGAACGGCCTTCGTACAGGGATGAGACCGTGGACCGGTCCATAAAGACCATCTGCGCGGTGAGCGTGACCACCATCGCGATCGACGGGATATGGGTGACGATGCGCAGGTTGGCGTTGATGCGTTCGCGGACGCTGGCGTTCGAGGTGCCGGTGCCGCCCGCGTAGATGCCGATGTAGGGATAGCTGCGTCCGCCCTGGCTGGAGCCGTAGAGCCGGCCCTGGAGCGCGGTGCTGCGGGTGTCCATCCACTGCCAGGCGCCGCTCAGGGAAATCGTGGTGTGAATGGGCTTGATGGTGGGGAATTCGAGCGTCAGCTCCACCCCGCGTTTGTGGAGCTCGATGCTGTTGCAGGGCACGCTGTAGGCGATGAAGGTGGTGTCGCTGATGGCGGGCAGCGCCTCGCCGCCGTTGAGGACCTGTCCGTTCTGATAGACGGGTTTTTTGCCGGAAGGCAGCACCTGCTGCGAGGGTGCCCCGTTCTCCCAGGTGTAGCCGTGGCGCGTATAGACCATCGGCGCATACTGGGTGGCGAAACCGTAGCCGCCGGTCATGTTTTCGTCGTAATAGACCAGCGAGCCGCTCATCTGCCCCTGGTCGAACTCGATACCGGCCTCCCAGTTGACGGATTGCTGAAGCCGCAGGGCGGGATTGGCGGTCTCCTGCCGGGCCGTGGTCAGCACCGACAGACCGTAGCCGTTGCGGTCGAAGTCGTTGTAGGAATAGGAGACCATATCCTTCCAGGCGGGTTCGGGGTAAAGGTAGAGCATCGAGGGCATCTTGCAAGTGATGCCCCAGCCGCCCCGCAGGCTCAGTTCCCGCCAGCCGGTATTCTTGCGGATAATGTTGTAACGCAGGTTGGTCCGCGGTTCGAGCGCCAGGAAATTCCGGGTGTCGATGCCCGCCGCCGCGATGCCGCTGAAACGCAGTCCCGCCTGCAACTCGATGCTCGACTGCCAGAAGCGGTATTCCAGTTTTTCTTCCGCAAACACCGTCATCCGGTGCAGGAGCGGAATGTCGGAAAAACTGCGCTCCCGGTACGCCGATGCCGAGCCCGGCGAGGGGGGCAGCAGCGGGTCGAAGCGCTTGCCTGCGCCGCGGTTGCCCAGCATCGACCACTCGCCGCCCAGGGTCGCTTTGTGCGCAACGGGGCCGTAATGCCCCAGCTGCCGCGCGGTAATTTTGGCCTGGGATTCAATGGGCAGGCCGTCCACCGTGACATCGGAGTAGTACTGGGGTTGCGTGAACGCGCCCTGGAACTCTCCGGCTTCCATTGCTGTGGTGAGCGGCGTGTAGCCCGCCGAGCCCTGGTATTTGCGGCGCCTTGAATGTTGTGAGGAGACTCCGGCCCCGACAAGATACTCGATATCCGTGAGCCAGGGCTTGCCCAGCGTCCATTTGCCGCTGAGGTTGAGACGCAGTCCCAGGTCCCGTTCGGCGCTCAGTTCGTCCAGCACCAGGTCCGGGTCCGAGCGGTCCTGCGCGTCGGAAAAATGGGCCCGCAGCCGCGCGTTGAGCGTGAATTTGCCGGCGAATTTCCCCGCCCAGCCGGCCTGGAAATTCAGGCGCTGGTAGGCGGAGGCGAGGGTGCGCACGTCGCCGGCGGCGTGGGCATAGTCCAAATCGAAGTTGAGGGCCCCTTTCTTTTCGCCGAGGGCAAAGCCCTTTCCGGCGGCAATCTGCTTGAGTTGCGGGTCCGTCTTGAGGCGCACGGTAAGCGGCGATGCGCCTGCGCGGGTTTTGACCACCACTGCACCGGAGGTCATGTCTCCGTACACCGCCGACGGGATGCCGCGGATGACCTCCACGGATTCGATGTTGTCTGTCGATATCTGGCGCACGTCCACGCCCAGGCCCGCCGTGGCGGCGGTATTGGCTTCCCCTTCGTTCATCACCGTCCCGGAGGAAAGCATCTGGAGGTTGGCGTCGTTGGAAACGTTCGCCCCGTCCAGGATCAGCGCCGTTCCGGCGATGTTCGCCGCCGTATTGCCGATGTCGCGGATCGAGAGGCTGTTGACGCCGGTGAGCGAGGGGTTGCCGCCCATTCCGCCGGGCAGCAGTTGCATCACGTCCTTGAGGCTGGAGGGCTGGATGTGTTCGATGGCCTGAGAGGAGATTTTGGAGGCGGAAGTGAGTTCCCCGCCTTCCCGCGCGGTTACCACCACTTCGTCCAGCGTGAGGCTGGAGACGGCGATGGGCAGTTTCAGGCCGGCGATGTCGCCGTTCAGTTGGATGGTTTTTTTCAGGGTCTCGTAGCCCAGCAGGTCCACCTCCAGGTTGTAGGTGCCCGCGGGGAGGCCGGAGATTTCAAAACTGCCGTCCTGCGCCGATGCGGCCCACCTGCCGTTTTCCTTCAGCAGGACATAGGCCATCGGCACCGGGGCGCCGCTTTCCTTTTCCAGGACCTTTCCCCGGATGGAGAAGGTCGGGGGAGCGGCGGCAAAAAGGCTGCTGCCTGCCGCAAACAGTGCGACAAGCAGCAACATTTTTTGCAGGGTCGTTTTTATTTGAGGAGTTTGGTTTTGACGCAGCGGACCGCAGCACCGCCCTTGTGATTGAATGCGGCACCGTTGCAAGTCCCCGTGGCCATGGGCATAATGGCGTAGAACTGGTCGTTGAATACGCTGGGATCAGCGCTCTTCGGAACTGCCGTGGAGGTGAGGTAGTAACTGAACGTATTCTGTACAAGAACCTTCTTGGTGCTGTTATTGAAACTCACGTGGCCGTTCTTGTTGTCCAGGTTGAAGCCGTCAGCATTGGCCAGCGTAGTCTGGCTGGCGGCCTTTTCTTTATCCCAGTAAGGTGCCTCGGCGACAGGGCCGGGGGTCTGTTTGAGATCATATTTCGAGACGGCTACCCTTCCTACGAGGTGGGCGATTTCATCCAGCGTGGGGATATGCCAGCCCTCGGGGCAGATGCCTCTGGCACCCTCGAAAGTGGTGAAGTTGTTGTTGTTCACGGTACCGGGAGCTACGCCGAGTGCAGCCTCCGCGCTGTAGAGGAAGCCCTTCTTGGCTACGGTGTCAGCGTTGTCAGTGAGGGTCTTAGTTGCGTAATCCACAGGATACCAGACTCCGTTTTCTAGGGCATTGGGATCAGTGGACACTTCCTTCCCCTCCGGAACATAGCGCAGGTTCTCGACAAACCAGATGTTGCCGTCGGCGAGTTTCTTGACCTTGTAGTCCACACCGCCCCAGGAGACGCTCGTCAGGCCCGCCTGGTTGAGGGAAACTTCCGCGAAGACCGCGTTCGGCGCGACGCCGGCGGAGAAGCGGACGACTGCGGCGAGGGGGTTCTCACTGAGGTTTTCCGCCACGGTGAGTTTGACCTGCGCGTTGCCGCTGCCGAATTCGGGTTCGACGGTGACCTGTGCGGTGCTGGCGACGGAAATTTCCGCGGTCCAGGTGGTGTTGCAGGTCAGGTTGACAAGGTACTCTCCCCCGGCAGCCGGGACGAGGAACTGGCTTTCATCAATGCTGATGGTAGGATTTTTTTCACAGCCGGTCAGCGCGAATGTCAGCGCCGCCACGGCGATAAAGAACAACTTTTTCATAACAGGGACAAAAATAAGGAGGATTTTGCAAAAATACCTCCTTTATCACAATAAATTATGATGCGCTTAGAGACCGCACCAGTTCAGAAAAGCCTGTTTGTCACAGACGGCCACGCCGGTCTGCGAGCAGGCGGGGGTGAAATACTCCTCGTCGCGGTCCGGGACATAGCCCTCGCGGCCCCAGCCCTCGTAGTACATATAGAGTTTTCCCTGGTATTCAATGATTTCCGGGGCCCAGATGCCGCCCTGGTCCCAGCGGCCGCGTGTCCCGCGCGTGAAAAGCGGCTGCGGATTGTCCACCTTGGCCCAGTGCACCAGGTCGTCCGAGAGGGCGACATGGAAGCGGTGCGGGAAGTCCGTGTGCGAAGCGTCCCCATAGTAGGCCATAAACCATTTGTCCACGCCCTCCAGGCGGAAGATGCGGTCGCCCTGCAGGCAGATGCGGTCGAAGTGCGCGGGGCCGTCGCCGGTTGAGAGAATGGTCTCGAAAAGCGTCTCCGGCACTTGCGCGGGGTCGTCCAGCGTGTAGAGCCGTATGCCGCTGTAGTACAGGAACTTGTCGGCGTGATAGAGGACGTCCGAAGGGTTGCGCGGGCAAATCGACGCGCTGACCAGCTTGGTGAAATGTACCCCGTCGGTCGATTGCGCGAGCCCGGTGCCGAAGGTGCTGCCCTGGTTGTAGGGGCGCGCCTTGTAATAAAGGTAGAGGCTGTGGTCGGGCATCGGCACGGGACAGACGCCCAGGATCCGCCAGGCGTCGAAGGCGTCCCCCGTGCCCACATTGACGACGGGGTTGCCGGGGTATTCGTCCCAGGGACCGAGGGGGTTGAAATCCGCGGCCTCCTGTGTGAACAGGCCGATGGTCTGGTGCGCGCTGCTGCTGCCCCGGACATACCAGTACCACCTTCCGTCCGGCGACTGCTCCGGCCGCACGATGCGTCCGGCGGTGATGCTGTTCCGGCGCCACGCTGGGGAGGAGGCATCGGCGCTCAGGAAAGGTTGGTCGGAAACGCGCCGGAAGAGGTCGAGGGCGGAAAGGTCGTCGTCGGGGACTTCGATGTCGTCGAAATACCAGTCCTCGCCGCCGTGGCCGCCCTGATAATCCGGATAGAGCACGATGCGTTCGTAGAGGTTGCTGCCGGGGGCAAAGTCGCGGAAATCGAAGGTCAGGACCTCCCACGCGCCCTCCGTCTGCATACTGCGGTCCAGGTTCAGGGTGGGACATTCGGCGCTCTGCCCGGACTGCTTGCGCTTGATGCTCAGGCGCAGCGTCGCTCCCTTGCGCGGCGAGAGGACCTTGATACGGAGCACGGCTTCGTTCGCCGTAAAATCCAGGGCGCGGGCAAAATTTGCGTACACATTGTCCGTTTTGCCGCCGGCGGTCGTGACGCAGAGGCAGCGTTCGGAAGTGTTGATGCGGTCTTTTCGCGGATTGTCCGACAAGACGGGCGAGAGCGTCTGGCTCTGGAAGGAGAGACTGCGGTCTTCGAAGTTGGCGGCGTTGTACCAGGCCGTGCCCGCAGAGGCGTCCACGACGGTGCCCTGTACGGTAAATTCGAAACTTTTGGCGTACATCTTCCCCGCTTCGGCGGTAAAATCGGCCTTCCGGAGCTCCATATAGTGATTTTCCGTGTCCGTCAGGCGGATGCACAGGCCGGTGTAGCGGCCGGCGGGCAGCGCGAGCGTCAGCGGCGTTCCCCTTTCCACACCACCCGCGCAGTCCAGGACCAGTTCCCGCGCGCCCGTCCCGGAAAAGCTGCCGTCCTGCGCGTTGAGGCAGAGGTCTCCGCAGAGAAAAGCGCCGTCTTCCGCGCTGACAATCACTTCTTTGATGGGGGCACCGTCGCCGGTGGGGGTGAGGCGCAGGAAGGCGCAGGCGTGATGCAGCGGCAGTTCGTTGGCATTTCCTTGACCGTAAATGACGGTGCCCCGGCGGTCAAAGGACCCTTCCGTGAAGTTCTGCACCCCGGGGAGTGTCAGGAAAAAGCGGCTGCCCTCCACGGAACGGACGATCCCGGGATTCAGCAGGCCGTAAAACGGCTGCCCGACGATGCCGTCAAAAGTGAAGGCCGCCCGTTTCCCGCCGTCGGAAAGGCTGACGGAAACGGAGTTCAGGCCGCCGGCGCAAAGCACCTCGTCCGCCGAAAAAAGCGTTTCCCAGCCCCATTCGCCCTTTTCCCCGAACAGCGCGCGCGAATTTTCCTCCATTCCGGCGAGGATGACGCTCCCCGCTTCCCGGGGGGCGGGAAGCACGCTGCACGCGGCCGTCAGGACGCAGGCGGCGAGCCATTTTACTGCAGTCCGCACCATTTCAGAAACGCGTTTTTATCGCAGACGGCGACGCCGGTGCGCGAGGCGGCCGGCCGGAAATACTCCTTGTCCCGGTCCGGGACCTCTTCCGCTTCGCCCCAGCCCTCGTAATACATATAGAGGGTTCCCCGGTATTCGATGATTTCCGGGGCCCAGATGCCGCCCTGGTCCCAGCGACCGCGCGGTCCGCGCGAAAAGAGCGGCTGCGGGTTGTCCACCTTGGTCCAGTGCACCAGGTCGTCCGAGAGGGCGATATGGAAACGGTGCGGGAAATCCGGGTGCGAGGCATCTCCGTGATAGACCATAAACCATTTGTCCACGCCCTCCAGCCGGAAGACGCGGTTCCCGAAGAGGCAGGTCCGGTCGAAACAGGCGGGCCCGTCCCCCGCGTTCAGGATTCTGATTTTTTCCTCGAGGGGGATGCGCAGCGGGTCGTCGGTAATCACCAGCCAGGGCCCGATGAAAAGGTAGAATTTTCCCTCGTGGAAGACCGCATCGGCGGGATTGCGCTCCGAGAGGGAGTGGTCCGTCAGTTTGTCGAAATGCACCCCGTCGGTCGAGTAGGCGAGTCCGGTGCCGAAGGTATTGCCCTGGTTGTAGGGCCGCGCCTTGTAATAAAAGAAGAGGCTATGGTCGGGCATCGGCACGGGGCAGACGCCCAGAATCCGCCAGGCGTCGAAGTCTGCGCCCCGTCCCACGTCGAGTACGGGATTCCCCGGATAGTCTTTCCAGCCTTTGATCGGGTCGAATTTCGCGCTGTCCTGGACAAACATCCCGATGGTCTGGTGCGCCTTGCCGCTGCCCCGGTTGTACCAGTGCCATTTCCCGTCGGGGCTTTGCCGGGGCGTGAGAATACGCCCGGAAGTAATGCTCCGGCTGCGCCAGGGGAAGGCAGGGTCCACGTCGAAAAGCGGCTCATCAGACACGCTACGAAAGAGGTTCAGGGGGGTGAGATCATCGTCTGGCACCTGCAGGTCGTCAAAAAACCAGCTTTCTCCGGACGAGGTCCCGCCGGCATCGAAGTAGAGGACGATTTTCCGGTACCAGTTGCTTTTGGGAGAAAGGTCGCTGAAATCGAAGGACAACTCTTCCCATTCGCCCGCCTTTGTGGTGCGCGTTTCCTTCCAGAGGGTGGGACACTCCGCGCTCTGTCCGGCTTTCATCTGCTTGATGGAGAAGCGGACGACGAGACCGGCGCGGGGCGGCAGCACCTTGATGGAGAATACGGGCGGATGGGCCGTGAAGTCCAGCGCACGGGACAGGGGAACAGTGAAAACACTTTCCCACTTTTCGCCGCCGGAGGTGGTCACCGCGCATCTTTTCGACGGGTTGATGCCCTTATGCTCCGGATTGGCCACTTCTGAAATTTCCAGGCTGAGGCTCTCCCAGCCCAATTGCCGGGAGTCGAAATCGCAGAGCGTGACCAGCCCTGCCGTCAATAGGGCCAGGAGCGTGGAGAGCATCAGTGGTGCGAGGCTTTGTAGGTGGCGGTATCGAAGATGTCGAAGCGCATTTCGTCCGGCTGGAGGGAAACGCCGTCGAAGCGGGCCGCCGTCTTGTAGGACGCATTGTAAAGGACGCGGAGCACCTTGCTGCCGTCGGCGTTGTAGTATTCCGCCATTTTGATGTAGTAGGGACGCTCGCTCATATCGATGCAGGTGAATTTCCCGTCGAAGAAGAAATCGCCGTACCGGACGAGCCGGTCTGTGCAATATTTGATGACGGCGGCGTATTTTTCGTCCTTGTCGAGCGTGGAGCGGCAGACGTGCAGTTCGCCGTCCATGCGCATGCCGGTGAGCATCGCGTACTTCATCTGGCGGTCATACTGGCCGCGGGAGGTGCGCACGCCCCGGTTGGTGGTAATCACTTCGGGGAAGGTGTAGCGGAAGAGCTCCGGGAAGTCGTCGGCGTTGATGCGGAAGGAATGGCCGGAGAGGCCGCCGTGCACGAACTGGGTGAAAGCGGCGCCCAGGTCGGTCAGGACCTCCGTGCCGAGCACGTTGCCCGCGCCTTCGCTGTAGGCCTGCGCGGCTTTCCAGAATTCCATTTTGTAATGGCCTTCCTTGTCGCAGCGCCAGCCGTGTTCGTGCTGATGGTTGAAACAGGGCTGCCAGGGGCATCCGCCGTAGCAGTCGGCAAAGACGCAGTCGGGACCCACGAGTTCGCCCATGAATTTGAGCTGGTTCAGAATCTGGTCCCGCCAGCGCTGCGTACCGGTGCAGATGAGGGGGAACTGGCGCTTGCCGTAGGTGACGCGGAACTCGCCGCGGCCCGGATAGCCGTACTGGGAGCGCACTTCCTGCCCGTTGATGTCGAGGATTTTAACCTCGTCGCCCCACTGCTTGTAGAAGTCGGAATCCAGGTCCAGAAAGTGACAGTTGCATTCCAGGACGATGTGGCCGCCCATTTCCTGTACCTTCTTGATATTGGCTTTGAGTTCTTCAAAGGCGCCGGGGTAGGGCTCGGTGTAGGCGGGGTAGCCCCAGTCCATGCCTTCCTTCCACCAGGCGAAGATGAAGATGGTGTTCACGCCGTAGCGCTTGCCGATTTCGTAGATTTCGGGCAGGTCGCTGAAGCGGAAGCGGGTCTCGCCGTACTGTGCGTTGAAGGTCAGGCGCTGCCAGCCCGGCATCGTGCGCAGCCAGTCGGATTTTTTCGTCACCTTGAAGAAGGAGGCGTCCGCGTACGCGCGATAGCGGTCTGCGCCGGCACGCCAGTCCCCGTCCAGGAGGCCGATGCGTGTGGCGGGCAGGGTCAGCGTCTCGCCGGTGCGGGCCATCGGCAGGTGGTTGATTCCCACGCGCAGGTCTTCTCCGCCGATACTGTGGTGGACGGAGAGGTTGCAGAAGGTCATATCCGCGTCATAGCGCGCCACATAGAGGAACTTGTCGGCGCTCTGGATGCCGTACCAGCTCATCGAAGCCCGCGGATAGGGCAGCGTGAGGACGGTCTCCCATTTGTCGTGGTTGTAGAAATTGGGGGTCTGGTCCTCCATGTATTTCCAGGGGTTCACGATTTTCTGGCCCAGGGCGCGGGGCAGGACCATAAAGTCCTTTTCCTTGGGGCCGATGAGTTCCGTGAAGGTGGCGAAGGGCGCCTGGCATTCGTTGATGCGCAGGCCTTCGGCGCGGTTGGCGACCGTCGGCGTGAAGACGAGCAGGCCGTCCTCTACGCAGACCTCGAGGCGGAAGGTCATATCAAAGTTGTCCCCCCATTCGGAGTGGAGGCCATCGTATTCAATGGTGATGACGCCGTCTTTGAGCGCCGCCGTGCCTTTCTGTTGGTAGGAGAGCACGGGGATTTCCGTGCGGCGTCCGTCGTCGATGATGAGGCGCCACCATTCGGCTCCGCGCTGTGCTGCGTCCTCTTTTCCTTTGACGATGAACGTGGCGCCGGAAGCGTCGGGTTCGATCTCAAAGGCGAGGTTCGGGGTTTCCAGACGCGGCTTTTGGGGCGCGGCGTTCTTTTTGGTTTTCTTTGCGAGGGCGTCCGCGCCGGTGAGGGTCACCAGGGCGATGGACAGAAGGGCGGCGAAAAATCGTTTCATAAAAAATTCTTTTTCGCAAAAAAAGGAACAAAACAATTATCCCTGCGAAAAAATTTTTTCAATATCTGTAAACTATTTTCCCCGCAAGTTCCAGATCTTCCGGCGTAGTAATCTTGATGTTGTAGCGCTCGCCCTCGATGTAAGTCAGCGGAATGCCGGCGGCCAGGGCGACGGAGGCGTCGTCGGTGAAGCGGGTGTCGTAGGCATTGTCATAGGCGGCGCGCAGTTCTTCGGAGCGGAAAATCTGCGGGGTCTGGGCGCCGAAGAGGCGGCTCCGGTCGGGCATTTCCCCGGGGACGGGTTCCAGGCTGCCATCCTCGCGCCGGCGGAGGCAGTGCAGCGTGTCGGTGACGGGCACGACGGGGATGACGGCGCGGGCGCCCGCCTGCATCGCCGCGGTCATTTCGCGGATTTTGCCCACGGAAAGGAAGGGCCGCACGCCGTCCTGCACCAGCACGAAAGCCCCGTCCGGAACGGCGCCGAGCGCGTTTTTGACCGAATGGAAGCGGGTCATTCCGCCCCCAACGAGCCGCTGCGGCACATCGAAGGCCCCTTTCAGGCAGAGGTCTTTCCAGGTGTCGAAGTGCTCCCGCGGAAGTACGGTCACGACCTGCAGGTCCGGAAGGGCTTCCAGGAAGCGTTCGATGGTGAGGCGGAGGATGGGTTTTCCGCCGATTTTCAGGAATTGTTTGGGGACCGGCGCACCCATACGGCTGCCGCTTCCGCCCGCCGTAAAAATTCCGTAAATTTTTCTTTCCATTTCGCAAAATTAATCATTATTTTTGCGGAAATCCATTTTGAAGCGAACTATGTCTCTTTTTTCTTTTTGGCATCAGGAACTGGCCATTGACCTGGGAACCGCCAACACCGTGATTTACCAGAACGGGCAGATCGTGTTGGACGAACCCAGTATCGTTGCCGTGGACAATTCGTCCGGCAAGTGCATCGCCATCGGCCAGAAGGCCAAACTTATGCACGAGAGAGTGTATCCCGGCATCCGTACCATCCGCCCCCTGCGGGACGGCGTGATTGCCGACTTCAATGCGGCGGAAATGATGATCCGCGGCTTTATCAAGCAGGTGAACAGCAAACACCGCAGCCTGTTCACGCCCAACCTCAAAATCGTCGTCGGCATTCCTTCCGGCAGTACGGAAGTGGAAATCCGCGCTGTGCGCGACTCTACCGAGCACGCGGGCGGCCGGGATGTCTATCTGGTCTACGAACCGATGGCGGCGGCCCTGGGTATCGGCCTGAACGTCGAGGCGCCGCAGGGCAATATGGTGGTGGACATCGGCGGCGGTACCGCGGAAATCGCCGTGATTTCCCTGGGTGGCATCGTGGTGCAGGAAAGCATCAAGACGGCAGGTGACGAATTTACCGCCGACATCCAGCAGTACATGCGCCAGCAGCACAACATCAAGATTGGTGAAATCACCGCCGAGCGCATCAAGATTGCCGTGGGTGCGGTGCTGCCGGACCTCGAAGACGAGCCGGAGCCCTACACCATCAACGGCCCGAACCTGATGACGGCGCATCCCGTAGAGGCGACCATCACCCACCAGGAAATCGCGCACTGCCTGGACCGTTCGATTGCCAAAATCGAGACGTCCATCATGCATGTGCTGGAGGAAACCCCGCCCGAACTGTACACGGACATCGTGAGCGAGGGTATCTACCTCTCCGGCGGCGGCGCCCTGCTGCGCGGTCTCGCCAAACGTCTGACGGACAAGATCAACATTCCCTTCCACGTGGCCAACGACCCGTTGCACGCCGTGGGTCGCGGCACCTGCGAGGCGCTCAAGAATACCGACCGCTTCTCCTTCCTGATTCGTTAGGATGCCCAGAAGCAAGGAAACAGGAACCCTGATTTTTACGGCGGCAGTCTTCATTGTGATGGAGGTTGCCGCTTTGGCGCTGCTTTCCCACAGCGCCACGCTCCAGAATATCTGGCTCAACCGCTTCTCGCACCGCATCATGGCCCTGAACTGGCAGACGGGAGAGAATGTCCGCGGGCATTTCAAGCTCCGGGAGCAGAACGAACAGCTGGCCGCCGAGAACTTCGCGCTCCGCGAAGAACTGCGGCGCTACCAGGAACTGGACCGCCTGGAGGAAGAGGAGGCCCACCTGGCGGCGGCGAAAGGGCGTTTTACCTACATTCCCGCCACCATCGTGAAGATGAGCCGCAACTCCCTGCACAACTACATCATCCTGGACAAGGGGTCTGACGACGGCGTGTATCCCCATTCGGGCATCATTTCCGAACAGGGCGTGGTGGGCGTCGTGCAGGCGGTGGGCCGGCGTTATTCCTACGGGCTGACCCTGATGAACAGTTTCCTGAGCGTGAGCGCCAGGGTGGGCCGGGACGGCCTGGTGGCCCCGCTGGTCTGGGACGGCGTGAGTACCCGCCGGGGCTTTCTCAAGGGCGTTCCGCCGCATATGGAGATTCCGGAAGGGGAGACGGTATATACCAGCGGCTTCTCCTTCGTGTTTCCGCCGGACATCCCCATCGCCGTGACCCAGGGTGTTTCCAAAGAAGACGGTGCCACCAACAGCGTGGCGGTGGAGTTGCTGCAGGACTTTTCGTCGCTGCGCTATGTGACTATCGTACAGAACCCCTCGCGGGCGGAAATCACCGCGCTGGAAAAAGAACGGGAGGAGGCGCAATGACGGATACCGCTTATTTCCTGCGGCTTGCGCTGCTGCTGGTGCTCCAGGTCCTGCTGCTGAATTTCTTTCCATTTTCGCAGTACCTGGTCCTTTCCTTCCTGCCGGCGGCCATCCTGTGCGTCCCGGCCCGTCACGGCGGCGTCTTTGCGCTGGCCGTGGCCTTTGTCGCCGGTTTTCTCACTGATTTCTTCGCCGACGGGATGCTGGGCCTGACCGTTTGTGCGCTGCTGCCGGTGGCCTATGCGCGCACCTGGATCCTGCGCCTGATTTTCGGCGCGGATTTCTTCGACCGCGAAGAGGACCTTTCCCTGCGTCGGAACGGCTTCTGGCCGGTGCTGCTTGCGGTTTTCCTCGCGACGCTGCTCTTTTTCCTCATCTATGTCCAGGCGGACGGCGCCGGCACGCGGCCCCTGTGGTTCAACCTCCTGCGCACGCTGCTCTCGACCCTGGTGAGCACCTTCCTTTCGCTGTTTACCGTCAACCTGTTTTCCCCTGAAAGGCAGTAGACGATGACGCTCGACCGCAAAAACAAGTTCCTGCTGGCCCTGGGCGTGATTATCGCCGTACTGCTCGGGCGCATTTTCCATATCCAGGTGATGGACGGGCGCTACAAGAGCGACGCGGTGCGCAATGCGATGGTGCGGCAGTACATCGCCCCGCCGCGGGGCATCATCTACGACCGCAACGGCGCCATTCTCGTGGGCAACAAGATGTGTTACGACCTGCTCGTCACCCCGAAGGAGGTGGGTCCGTTCGATACGCTCGCGCTTGCCGAGGTGCTGGACACCTCCGTCGCCTTCATCGTCGAACGGATGCACTATTACAAGGCCAATATCCGCCGCATCGGCTGGCAGAGCGTGCCTTTTATCAAGCAGTTGGGGGAGGCGCCCTACCAGCGTTTCGTGGAGGAACAGTATCGTTTTCCGGGCTTCAAGACGGAGACGCGCACCATCCGGGACTATCCGTTCAATGCGGGCGGCAACCTGCTGGGCTACATTTCCGAGGTCAGTCCCGAATATATGGCCAAACACCCCGGGGAATACAAAAGCGGCGATTATTACGGCAAGACGGGGCTCGAAGCGGCGCGCGAGCAGGACCTGCGCGGCGAGAAGGGCTACCACATCTACCTGCGTGACTCGCGCAACCGCGTGCAGACCGCCTACAACGACGGGAAAGACGATAAACTCGCCGTTCCGGGGAAGGATGTCGTCACCACCATCGACGCGCCGCTCCAGCAGTACGGGCAGTTGCTGATGCAGGGCAAAAAAGGCAGCATCGTGGCGATCGAGCCCGCGACGGGGGAGATTCTGGCGATGGTCTCCAGCCCCTGCATCGACGTGAGCGTGCTCTCGGACGTGGGGCGGCATTACGCGGAAATCTCCCGCAACCCCGGTAAGCCGATGTTCAACCGCACGGTGATGGCCTCCTACCCGCCCGGGTCGGTGTTCAAGATCGTCAACGGGCTGATCGGCCTGCAGGAAGGGGTGCTCAAACCCTACTATCATTACCCTTGCGCCAAGGGCTATCAGTATTCCACCGGACATATCCTGGGCTGTCACAGCCATCCTTCCCCCCTGGGCTTCGACGAGGCCATCATGATGTCCTGCAACGCCTATTTCTGTCACGTACTGAAGAACGTGCTGGAAAATCCGCGCTATGATTCCCTCTCGACGGCCTTCACCGCCTGGCGGCAGTATGTGATGAGTTTCGGCTTCGGACAGCGGCTGGGGAGCGATTTCCCCGCGGAACTCGGGGGCAACATCCCTACCGCGGCGTTCTACAACCGCCGCTACGGCCGGGGACACTGGCGCTTCCCGACCATCGTCTCGCTGTCCATCGGACAGGGGGAAATCGGCGCTACACCCCTGCAGATTGCCAATCTTGCGGCGATTCTGGCCAACCGCGGCTGGTACTGTATTCCGCACATCGTCAAGGATTCGGAGGATATTTCCATCGATCCGAAATACCACGAACGGCACTATACGCTCGTGGATACCCTCGAATTCCGGAAGGTCATTCCGGGGATGTGGCGGGCGGTCAATGCCGGTTACGGCTCCGGCGCCACCGCCGTGCGCGGCTGCGTGCCCGGACTGGACATCTGTGGCAAGACGGGGACGGCGCAGAACCCCCACGGCGACGACCATTCGGTCTTCATCTGTTTTGCGCCCCGGGACAATCCGAAAATCGCCGTGGCCGCCTATGTGGAGAACGCCGGCGCGGGCGGCGCGACCGCCTGTCCCATCGCCACGCTGATGGTGGAAAAGTACCTTAACGGGAGCATCCGGCCGGACCGGAAGGGCCTGGAACAGGATATGATACACAAACGCTTAACGAGATATTAGATGACGCAATCGCTGGACAGGGGACTGAGGAAGACCGTGGACTGGTCGCTGGTGGTGAGCTGGCTGCTGCTGGTCCTCATCGGCTGGGTGAACATCTACGCGTCCATCCAGTCGTCGGAGCCTGCTTCGATTTTCGACCTGCATTTCCGCTCCGGGATGCAGTTCCTCTGGATTTGCGTGGCCCTGGCGATGGGCATGGTGGTGCTCTTTGCCGTCAACCCGCGCCTGTGGGAAGTAATCTCTTCGCCGGCCTACCTGGTGGTGCTCGTCCTGTTGGTGGCGGTGATTTTCCTCGGCACCGAACACAAAGGTTCCAATTCGTGGTTTTCCATCGGTTCCGTGAGTTTCCAGCCGGCGGAAATCTCCAAAATCACCACCTCGCTGCTGCTGGCGATGGTGATGAGTCAGGCGGGCTTCCGCTTTTCGCTGCGGCGCAACCGCCTTCGCGCCGCCCTGATTGTCGGGCTGCCGATGCTCATCATCGTGCTGGAGCGGGAGACGGGGTCGGCGCTGGTCTATGCCGGCTTCCTGCTGCCGCTGTACCGAGAAGGCCTTTCCGGCTGGTATCTCTTCTTCATCGGGATGGCCATTGCGCTGTTCGTGCTGACGCTCGCTTCGCCGCCTTGGGTCCCCTTCGCGCTGATTGCGGCCGCGCTGCTGCTGTACCTGCTGTTTTATGTGCGGCCGATCCGGCATTTGCGGCTGCGCAGGCGCTATCTGATGCGCTCGCTGCTCGCCGCCATCGCCGGTATCCTGATGGTCTTTTCGACGAACGTGGTGTTCCATTACCTGCTGCGCGACTACCAGCGCAACCGCATCGAGGTGGTGCTCGGGCTCAAGGACGACCCCTCCGGCGCCGGCTACAACGTGCGTCAGTCGATGATTGCGATTGGCAGCGGCGGCTTGTTCGGCAAGGGTTTCCTGCACGGCACGCAGACGGCCTACGGCTTTGTGCCGGAGCAGACGACGGACTTCATTTTCTGCACGATAGGGGAGGAATGGGGCTTTGCGGGCTGCCTGCTGGTGCTGCTCCTGTATGCGTTCCTGATTGGCCGGATCATCGTCGATGCGGACGAGAGCCGCGAGGGTTTTACGCGCATCTACGGCTACTGCGTCGCGGGACTGCTGACGATGCACCTGCTCATCAACGTGGGGATGACGGTGGGGCTGGTGCCGGTCATCGGCATCACGCTGCCGCTGATGAGTTACGGCGGTTCCTCGCTGCTTTCCTTCACCCTGCTGATTTTTATTTTCATCGCCTTGCACAGGCAGGAAAACAAATATTTCTGACGCACTTGAAAATCTTTGATTTTTACGTTAAATTTGTGCCGTCAAAGAGACCGGAAAAACTGTTCAACCATAAACGTTTTTATGAAAAAATTCTTCAAGTTCCTGTTGTCGTGCCTCACGGCAGCAGTCTTTGCCGTGTCTGCCCACGCGCAGATTACGACATCCGCCCTTGCCGGTAAGGTAGTGGACGAGAACGGAGAGGCCCTCGCGGGCGCTGCCGTCATCGCCGTCCATACGCCTTCCGGTTCCCAGTATTACGCGGTGACCAACGGAGACGGACGTTACAACATCCAGGGTATGCGCCCCGGCGGTCCGTACGACGTGACCTTCTCCCTGATCGGCAACCAGACCGTTCAGGTGCAGGGCATCGGCCTGCCGCTGGGTGAAACCACCCAGCAGGATGCGCTTCTCGCCACCGCTACCCAGAAGCTGGACGAGGTCATCGTGGTGGCCTCTCCCACCAAGTTCACCGCGGAGAAGACCGGTGCGGCCACCAACATCTCCCAGCAGATGATGCAGGACCTCCCGACGGTGAGCCGTTCGATTACCGACATCGCCAAGCTCTCCCCCTATTCTTCGGGCGGTATGGGCCTCGCGGGTGGTGACGGCCGTATGGCGAACTTCACCATCGACGGTGCGAACTTCAACAACAACTTCGGTCTTTCCGAAAATCTCCCCGGCGGCGGCAACCCCGTTTCGATGGATGCCATCGAGGAGGTGCAGGTCGTGATTGCGCCCTTCGACGTGCGCCAGACGAACTTCATCGGCGGCGGCGTGAACGCCATCACCAAGTCCGGTACCAATAAGTACAAGGCCACGGCCTATATGTACTACTACGACCTGAACATGCACGGCAAGAAGGCTCTGGGCGAGCGGGCTTCCGGTATTCCCGACGAGTATGGCCGCCAGCAGTACGGCGCCACCGTCGGCGGGCCCATCATCAAGGACAAGCTCTTCTTCTTCGTGAGCGGCGAGTACACGACCTCTCCTTCCACGATGAACAAGTGGCGTGCTTCCGAAGACGGTGTTGCCGACAAGCAGAATTATATTTCCCGTACCACGACGGCCCAACTCCAGGAGTTCAAGGATCTCCTCCAGCAGCGTTACGGTTACGATGCCGGTTCCTACACCAACTATCCCGCCACCTCCACCAATATCAAGGCCCTGGCGCGCATCGACTGGAACATCAACCGCAACCACCGCCTGTCCCTGCGCTACAACTTTACGCAGAACAAGTATTACACGCCCACCAATGCCACTTCCACCAAGGCAGGCACCAAGGCCAGCGCGGCGCGTATCTCCGAGTATGGCATGGCATTCAACTATGCCTGCTACAATACGCAGAACAAGGTGCATTCCGCCGCCCTCGAGCTCAACAGCCGCATCGGCGACAAGGGGCACAACAAGTTGCTTGCCACCTATACCTATTCCGCTGATGTCCGTGGTTCCGATTCCGCCGAATTCCCCTTCATCGACATTCTCGACGGTACGGCGACGACGGAGGGAACCATTTACCCGCTTATGTCGGCCGGTTACGAACTCTTCACCTGGAACAACGGCGTGAAGAACCAGACCATCATCGTCAAGGACGAATTCACCTACGACCTGGGCAACCACCAGTTGCTGGCCGGCCTGAGTTACGAAAACCAGTATGCCAACAACTCCTTTATGCGCAACGGGACCGGTTACTATCGTTACAAGAGTTTTCAGGACTTTGTGGATGAAGCCGCACCGGAGACCGTGGCCCTGACCTACGGCTACCTCAATAACGCCGATCCAGCCAACCCGACGGCCCAGGTGACCTTCAACCAGTTCGGCCTCCTGCTGCAGGACGACTGGCACATCTCCACCCGCTTCAAGCTCAACTACGGCGTGCGTCTGGACGTGCTGGCCTTCGACAGCAAGGACATCATGACCAACAACGCCATCAAGGCGCTGGACTACGGCGGACGCCACATCGACACCGGCGTGTGGCCCAAGCCCCAGCTCATTACCTCGCCGCGTGTCGGCTTCAGTTGGGATGTACTTGGCGACAAGAGCCTGAAAATCCGCGGCGGCGCCGGTCTCTTTACCGGCCGTCTCCCGCTGGTGTACTTCACCAACATGCCGACGAACTCCAATATGATTCAGAATACATCGGCAGTCACCACCCAGTGGAAAGGAAAGGTGGGAACCCCCGATCCTCTGCTGGCTGAACTTGCCGGCCCAATGATTACAGACAAGGCCGCCCTGCGCGACAAACTGAACAGCCTGGATCCCGCGAAGTTCCCCCTGGAAATTTCTCCTGAGAACGGTGTCATCGGTGACGAGGTGGACGGTGTGGATCCCAATTTCCGCATGCCGCTCGTAGCCAAGGCCTCCCTGGGTATCGACTACCAGTTCCCCGTTTCCTTCCCCTTCTCCATTTCCGCGGAAGGAACCTACCAGAAGACCATCCACGGCGTACGCCTGAGCAACTACAACATCAAGGATCCCGAGGGCTGGGACCGTATGGCCGGCCCGGACAACCGTCTCATCTATCCTTCCGACTACAAGTATAACAAGGCTGACGCCTTTGTGCTGACCAACACGGGCGAGGGCTACGGCTATACCGCCAATGTCTCCCTGCACATGCGTCCTATTCCGAGCCTGGCTATCATGGCGTCCTACACCCGTACCGAGTCCAAGGAGATTACCGGTATGCCGGGCAGTCAGGCCAGTTCTGCCTATACTTCCCTCTATACCGTCAACGGTCCGCAGTTCGCGACGCTCCAGCGTTCCAACTACGTGATTCCCGACCGTCTGATCGCTTCCGTATCCTGGAACCAGCGCTGGGCCCTCGAAGGATTCGACACCCATATCTCCCTGATGTACGAGGGCCGTTCCTCCAACGGTTACAGTTTCCTCTATGACAGCGACATCAATGGCGACGGTTCCGCCTATGACCTGATCTACATCCCCAAGACGCCGGATGAGATCCAGTTTGCCACCGTGGACGACCAGCGTGCCTTCTGGGCCTTCGTCCAGCAGGATCCCTACCTCCGTTCCCACAAGGGCCAGTACGCGGAAGCCTACTGTTCCTACACCCCGTGGGTACATCAGATCGACCTGCGCGTGGCCCAGGATGTGGGTATCCGCTGGGGGAAGCAGATGCACAAACTGCAGTTCAGCGTGGACCTGCTCAACCTGGCGAACCTGCTGAACAGCAACTGGGGCACCGGTTACTACCTGGATTGCAACAACGGCCAGATCCTGCACTGTACCAACGTGGACCAGCTCAGCAAGGACGTGGCTCCCATCTATACCTTCTCCGGAAAGACGGACCATACCTTTGCCCGCAGCAAGGACTTCGGCCGCTGCTGGATGCTCCAGTTCGGTGTACGTTATCTCTTCAACTAATCTGAAATTCTACAGTGGATATGAAACATATTTTCAAATCTATCCTGGCCCTCGCCGCCGCGGTCCTGCTCCTGGGCGCCTGCAACACGGAGAACGAGGTGCTTTCCAAGGCCATTCAGACCGACAAGGCCGTCCTGGCGTTTGACGGTGTCCAACCGGTCGTCGCCACGTTGAGGGTGACCGCTGACGGGGACTGGCACGCCTACTATCCTTCCTGGCTTACCGTAGAGCCGGCCAACGGAAAGGGCAATGCCGAGGTGACCATCACCGCAGCCCCCAACCTGGATAACTGGTCCGAACTGATGGCTCCCCGCAAGGACAATGTCGCCTTCTGGGGCGCGGACGACGCCATTGCCTATGTGGCCGTATCCCAGAACGGTGAACCCGGTCTGGACGCCACCAAGTACTTCAAGCAGATCAAGACCGCCGAGGAGTTCGACCCTGCGTTCGCATACCTGCTGATCGCCCAGACCGCGTCCGGTCTGGAGGCCTGCCAGCCTTGCGCTGCCGAGCCGAACAACAGCAAGGCCTACGCCTATATGTTTCCCACTCCCGTCAAAGCGAACGACGAGGGCGTGATTGTCATGAACAACGGCAGCCTGAGTTTCTTCTTCGATGCGGTCGAGGGGGGATATGCCATCCGCCAGGGCAAGGGCAATTATCTCTGGCAGAGCGGCACCTACACCAACTTCTACAACTCGACCGATATCACCAAGGCCAATGCCTGGACGGTGGTGTTTGATGAAGAAGGGAAGGCGACGATTACCAACGTTTCCAACAACAACAATCTGCTGATGTACTCCACGAAGTACGGCAACTTTGATGCGGGTACGGCCGTTGCCGATCACATCCTACCTACGCTGTGGAAGGATTCCGCTCCGCCCACCGACGAGGTGCTCTCCGTGCCGGAAAACACTACCGTAAACGCGAACATAACGGCAGTTTCCATTGCCGTTTCTTCCAACAAGACCTGGAAGGTGCGCTGCCACGACAGCTGGATCAAGACCTTCACCCCTTCCGGTACGGGGGATGGTGCCATCGAAGTGACCTTTGACGCCAATACCGGCGACGCCGCCCGCATCGCGACCTTCAAGATCATCGGCGAGACCACGAACCTCGACGTTACCCTGACCCAGTTCAAGCCCGCTACCTGCATCGCGGACATCGCTCCGATGATTATCTCTACGAGCAGCAGCGCTCCCAGCGCCTATGAGGCGACGGTCGAGAATGCGGTCGTCTCCTATGTGAATGGCAACAACGCTTACATCGAGGATGCGAGCGGCGCTATCCTGCTCTACCTCAAGAGCCACGGGCTGACCGCCGGTACCACCATCAGCGGCCGCATCTTCGGTTCGGGTTACCTCTACAACGGCCTCCCGGAAATCACCGCGCTCGGCACAGAGTATACCAAGGGTGAGGGCGGCACCATTCCCGCGACCGAGATGACCGTCAAAGACCTGCTCGCCACGTACGACGGGAACATCAGCCGCCGTATCGTCCTCAAGGGCGTGAAGGTGACCGACAGCATCAACGGCAACGACCGTGAAGGCAAGATCGAGCAGAACGGCAGCAGTATCGCCGTGTACGCGCAGCTCAAGACCCTGCTCCTGACCGCCGGCAGCGAGGGCGACATCATCGTCTATCCCGCTGTCAACAACAGCACCAAGCGGCTTTCCTTCTGGGCGGACGAAGACTTTACTCCCACCGTAGTGGGTACGGTCATCAACGTGAAGGACTTGACGGTAGAACAGAACAAGACCGTTGCCGCCGGGGCCACCACCAATTCCCCTGCGCCGATTTCCTACACCATTGCGGAAGACGGTATCGTTTCCGTCGATCAGGACGGCACGATCCACGGCCTGCTGGTAGGTGAGACCACCGTCAAGGCCTCCGTAGAGGCGGTCGAGGGTTACGGCGCCGCCGAAGCGAGCTTCAAGGTGACCGTGACCGAGCCTGCGCCGGGGAACCTGACGGTCGATATCGAATCTGCCGTCATCCCTACTTCCTATGCGGATGATGCCGTCGTTGCTGTCGATGGTCTGGATTTCTACTTCAATCAGACGGCTTGTTATAACGCCGGGGTTATCCAGATGAAGAAGCAGGTCTCCTATGTGGCCAACAAGACCGCGTTTGGGAAACAGATTGTCAGTGTGACTATCCTGGGCGGCGGTGCCGCCGGAACTTTCTACGCGACCAATTACAAGTGTTGTGGCGGAACTTCCGAGAAGCCGGAGAATGAAATTTCCGCAACGGAAATCGAGAATGGTTTGGTGTATGATTTTACCGGAAAGGGATATACGTTCTTCCAGCTTTCCAACACCTCCACTTATGCTGCCAAACTCGTGAAGATTTCTGTCGAGTACGAAAAGTAATCCAGGGGACATCCCTGTCTTTTGAAGAGGGCGGCCGGCTGGCCGCCCTCTTTGCGTTGTTTCCGGCCCTTGGCAGGTACAGCGAACACGACATTTTTGGCTGATTTTGAAGAATCCGCTGTACCCCGGGTACAGTGGATCTTACGTTTTGTGCCATTTTTGACCGATCCGCTGTACCTGCCGAAAAAATCGGCTACCGCAGTCCGGTTAAATGTGTATGAAACGTACAAA
>CACYHC010000019.1 GCA_902774145.1 uncultured Bacteroidia bacterium | reverse complement strand
ACAATTAGAATACGAAGAAAAGATGTTTAACTGGCTTGATGTAAACGGAATCAAGGAGTACGCCAGGGAAGAGGGCCTGGCGGAAGGGAGAGCGGAAGGCCGAGCGGAAGGGGCCTCTGCCAGAACTGCCGAGATTGCCCGGAACCTGAAGGCACTGGGCATTCCGGAAGCCCAAATCGTTCAATCTACCGGCCTGACGCCCGAACAGGTTCAGGCGTTATAGCACCGGGCCGGAAGCTATGCCAGGGCGAGGGCGAGGATAGAGACGGGGTTCATCACCGGGGCGCCGGTGCTCATCTCGATCTGCCACTTGCAGGTCTCGCACTCGGTGCAGACCACGAAGCCCGGGTCGGACTGGGCGCCGAGTTCCACGCGCGCGGCGCCGATTTCATCGAAAAGCCGTCCGCCGATTGCCTGGGAATAGGTATAATGCTCTTTTTTGAAGCCGAAGGTCCCGGCGATGCCGCAGCACTGCTGTTCCATTTCCACGATTTCCACCCCGGGAATCTTCTTTAATAGTTCCAGCGTAAAGTTGCGCCAGCCCAGCTTCTGCATATGGCAGGAGGTGTGATAGGCGATTTTGAGGTGCAGGTCGCTGCGGAAGCGCAGGGACAGCTCGCCGCTTTCCATCTTCTGGTAGAGCCATTTGGAAAGCAGGAACAGGTGCGGCCGCACATCGGCGTTCTCCAGGCCCAGGACGTGCGGATATTCGTCGCGCATCGTAAAGGTGCAGGTCGTAGAAGCGCACAGAATCTCTTCCCCCGCGGCGATGGCCTTGCGCATCGACGCCAGGTTGACCGCTCCCTGCCGGCGGGCCTGTTCGCCCATACTGTTGCTCATCAGCGCCACGCCGCAGCATTTTTCCTTTTCCAGCAGGTGCACCCCGTAGCCCGCGGCGTTCACCAGCCGGACCAGGTCCTTGCCCAGCTGCGGATAATTGTAATTGACATAACAGCCGTGGAAGAAGGTCACGAAACGCCGGAAAGCCGACTGGTCCTGCCGGCGCATCCAGGCTGTGAACTTCCGGGCGGAGTAGGCGGGGAAGGTGCGGTGCGCGTCCACGCCCATCCAGGAATGCATCAGGGTCTTGACGGGACGCAGGCCCAGGACCCCGTTCACGACCGGCGCAAAGGGAGAGGCCAGGCTCCCCACGAGGTCGGTGTTCGCCAGCGCCCAGTCCCGCAGATTGTGGCCGGCATAACGCAGCCGCGCCGCCTGGATGATGTCCCCGACCTTCACGCCGGAGGGGCAGGCCACCTCGCAGCGCTTGCAGTTGAGGCAGTATTTCAGCGCGTAATCGTAGTACTGCGGGTCTTTGAGCCGGTAGCGCTCGCCGTCCGGCCCCGCCTTCTTGGGCCCGGGGTAATGGGCGTTCACCGCCATCATCGGACAGACCAGGGTGCAGAGGTTGCACTTCAGGCACTGCTCCAGGTTTCCCGCACTGATGTTACTTTCCTGCATAGGTTTCCACAATTACATCCATATCCGCCTCCGCCGCCCCTTTCGCGACGATGCCGCCGACCGCGTAAAGATTTTCGATGCACTTTCCGCCGATGCTGACGCGACCCTGCGCATCGGTTTTTACGCCGAAGCCCAAAAACGGCTGTGGCGCGCTGAAATCCGGATCATACCAGTTCTCCCGTCCGGGGAGGTACGCCACATCGGCGCCGAAGACGGGCTCGTAGATGCGCTGCATATCGGAGAGCAGCCCGCGGCTGAAGAACTTGCCGGTGGCCAGCACGAAAACGCGTGCGCAAAGCGGTTCGTCGTCGAGGCAGGCGGTCTGCACGGACAGGACCCGGTCCCCCTCGAGGACGGCGCCCGTGGCCCGGTCTCCGCGAAGGACGGTGACGCCGCGCTGCGCGAGCGCCCGGTTCTCCTTCCAGGGGTCCGTATTCTCGTCTTCCATCGTCAGCCCCGCAGAGATGAGGCAGACCTTCATCCCGGCGTCGAAGAGCCGGCCCGCGGCGGCGCATCCCGCCGCCCCGCCACCAATCACGACAGCATCAAACTTCATCCTTGTGCGTCCTTTGCATATATTCGGCTTCCCGCAGGGAATCGCCCCAGAAGACCGGCGTAATGCCCTTCCAGCGTTCCTGCAGGTATTCGTCGATGAGTTCTTTTTCGCGCAGCGGCTGCCCCAGTTCCTCGGCGAGCGCTTCCGCCACCTTCCGGATGCAGAACGAGCCCTGGCAGGTCCCCATTCCGATACGGGTGTGCCGCCGCAGGTCGGAGATGTTCCGCACGCCGAGCGTCTTCACGGCATAGCGGATTTCCGCGCGGGTCACCTGCTCGCATTCGCAGATGATTTCGTGGCCGAGGTCGAAGTCCATCCGGCTCACCTCCGTGCCGTGCCGGCCGATGGCGGCACGCTTGAAGTAGGGGACTTCCTCGTCGTCCTTGTGGGCTTTCCCGGATCCGGGCAGCGGCCGCAGGGCCGTCTCGCAGGCAGCTTTCACGCCCAGGCGGGCGCAGACGGCGTCCGTGACCATTTCCGCCATCAGGCGGCAGGTCGTGAGTTTTCCGCCGGTAATCGTCATCAGGCCCGGCACCCCGTCCCGCTGTTCGTGGTCCAGCACCACGATGCCGCGGCTGACGGAGCGCCCGTCGCCGTCGCTGTCCGCCATTACCAGGGGGCGTACCCCCGCGTAAGCGCGGATGATGCGGGTATGGGAGAGGGAAGGGACGAGCGACACGCCTTCGCGCAGCAGCAGGTCCACTTCCTGCGGGGTGGCGCGGATGTCGTCGATGTCCTCGAAAGGCACTTTGTCGGAGGTGGTGCCCAGTACGCTGACGACGTCGCCGGGCACGAGGATATCGGCGTTCGAGGGCTTGCGGCAGCGGTTGATGACCATGCCCGCCACGCGGTGGCCGAAGATGATGAGCGCGCCCTTGCTGGGCAGCATGCCGATGTTGATGCCGGCGTCGCGCGCAAGTCCCGCCGTCCAGATGCCCGCGGCGAGCACGACCATGCGGGCGCGAATCTCCTTGCTGCGGATTTCGCCGGGCCGGGACACTTTGACGCCGCAGATGCGTCCGCCGCTGCGCACGAAGCCCGTCACCGTATGGAACTTCAGGATGGTGGCCCCGTGCCGCATCGCATCGATGATGTTCGCGTCCGTGAGGCGGAAAGGGTCGACGGAAGCATCGGGCACCTTCACCGCGCCGATGAGTTCCGGGTTCACCGCAGGTTCGAGCCGCAGCGCTTCCCGGGGGGAAATGGGCACCGCGTCGATGCCGGCTTCCCGGCAGCAGCGCACGAAATTCTCCTGGTAGTCCAGGCTGTCGCCGGGCAGGGTGATGAACAGGCCGCCCGTGGGCTCCACGCAGTTGGGGGCGATCCGGCGCAGGATCCGGTTTTCCCGGATGCATTCCTCCGCGCCTTCCCGGTCGGTGACGGCGTAGCGTGCGCCGCTGTGTAGCAGACCGTGGTTACGCCCGCTGGCCCCGTCGCAGATATCGCTGCGTTCGACGAGCAGGGTAGAGAGCCCCCGCATCGCGCAGTCCCGCGCCGTAGCGGCGCCGGTAATGCCGCCGCCCACGACAATGACATCATACTCTTTCACGGCCCGAGTGCAATAGGTTTTTTCCGGTGGTCGCCACGAACTCCTTCAGGTAGAAGGGCTCGAAATAGGCGGGGTCTTCGAAACGGCGCGCGTCGAAGGCCTGTTGCGCAGGGCCCGCCATCGCCGTAGCGACGGGGCAGACCTGTACGAAAACGGCCCCGTTCCCCTCCAGCAGTTCCGCGCATTTGGCAGCGCCGTCGCCGATGAAAAGGACGGGCCCTTCTTCCCGCTGCGCGCGGTAACTCTGCTCGTCCACCACCATCGCGCGGGTATCCGTAAGCCGCTGTCCATCAGCGCTGAAGAGCGCGGTATAGACCTCCATCCGGCGTGCGTCGACCATCGGGACGATATAGCGGCAGCCTTCCGGCAGCAACCCTTCCGAGCGGGCCTGTGCGGCGAGGATGTCGGGCGTTCCGAGCGAAAGCAGGGGCAGTCCCGCGGCCAGGCAGATGCCCTTGGCCGTCGATGAGCCCACCCGCAGGCCGGTGTAGGACCCGGGACCGGCGCTCACGCAGACGGCGTCGCAGTCGGCGGCGCGAAGCCCGCATTCGTCGAGCATTTCCTTCAGGAAGACCGCGGTCATCGCGGCGTGGGCGCGGGGCTCCGTACTTTGCCGGGCGCACAGGATTTTTCCGTCCTCGGAGAGGGCCGTGGAACAGAGGGCGGTGGAGGTCTCGATCAGCAGGATTTTAGACATTTCCGGTGACGATCAACTGTTTGATGGAAGGGAAGATGGAGGAGGCGCCTTCGCGCAGGGAGCACCAGATCGGACTGCCGTCCAGCGCTTCGGGGGAGATGAGCCCCCAGTGGGCGTTGAAGGCGTCCACGGCGGTGACGACCACCATAAGGATCAGGGTCGTGACGATGATGCCCAGCGCTACGCCCAGCAGGCGGTTGAGCCAGCCCAGGGTGGAAATCTTGATGATTTTGGTCAGCAGCATCCCGATCAGGTAACAGACCAGGATGGTCAGGATGACGATGATGACAAAGGTCGCCGCGCGCAGCAGTTCCGGCTTCCAGGTAATGTAGGCGGAGAGCCACGCCGAGGCGCGGGCGCTGAAGCGGATGGCGAGCCAGACGCCCAGCAGGATGGAAAACAACGCCACCGCCTGCCCTACAAAGCCCTTCACGAGCCCCCGTATGACGGCGGGGATGTAGCAGGCCAGCAGAATGATGTCGGTTATTCCCATAGATTTGTATAAAAGCGCGAAAATGATTACTTTTGCAGGATAAAACCAGCGGTGCAAATTTAGTGAAAAAGTTATGACATTCAAAGAATATAAGGGCTTGGATTTGGTGGGTACCGGCGCCCGGATTTTGGAGCGGTGGAAGAAGCAGGGGGCTTTTGAAAACTCCCTGGCGTTGCGGGAGGGTGCGCCCGAATTTATCTTCTTTGAAGGCCCCCCGTCGGCCAACGGCAAGCCGGGCATCCACCACGTGATGGCGCGTTCCATCAAGGATGCCGTCTGCCGCTACAAGACGCAGACCGGGTACAAGGTGCGCCGCCGCGCGGGCTGGGATACGCACGGACTTCCCGTCGAAATCGGCGTGGAGAAAAAACTGGGCATTCACAAGGAAGACATCGGCACCCGCATCAGCGTGGCGGACTACAACGCCACCTGCCGCAGCGAGGTGATGAAATACACCGCGGAATGGGTGGATATGACCGAGCGCATCGGTTACTGGGTGGACATGAAGGCCCCCTACATTACCTACGACAACCGCTACATCGAAACCCTCTGGTGGCTGCTGAAGCGCATCTACGAGAAGGGGCTGCTCTACAAGGGCTATTCCATCCAGCCGTATTCGCCCTCCGACGGCACGGGCCTGAGTTCCCACGAACTCAACCAGCCCGGCTGCTACAAGGATGTGACGGACACGACGGTGACGGTGCAGTTTGCGGTGGAAGGGGAGGAAGACCTGTATTTCCTGGCCTGGACCACCACGCCCTGGACCCTGCCGTCCAACACGGCGCTCTGTGTGGGCCCCGATATCGACTATGTGAAAGTGCGTTCGGAGAACCCCTACAGCGGTTCTCCCGCCACCTATATCGTCGCAAAAGACCTGGTGCCGTCGCTCTTCGGCGGAAAAATTCCGTTCGAGGTGCTGCCCGGGACTTTCAAGGGCCGCGAGTTGGTGGGCCTGCGCTACAAGCAGCTCATTCCCTGGTTCCGTCCGCTGGAAGGCGACGCTTTCCGCGTGATTGCCGGGGATTACGTGACCACCGACGAGGGTACCGGCATCGTGCATATCGCCCCTACCTTCGGCGCGGATGACAAGAAGGTGGCCGAAGCCGCCGGCATTCCGCCGATGATGGCGCTCGACCGCGAAGGCCGCCGCCAGGCGCTGGTGGACCGCAGCGGACGCTTCTATCCGCTGGAGGCGCTGGATCCTGCCTATGTGGCGGAGTCCGTATCGCCGGACTATGCGGAATTTGCGGGCCGGTATGTCAAGAACGCCTTTGACGACAGCCTTCCCGCCGACGCCCCGACGCTCGACGTTGACCTTTGCGTGATGCTCAAGCAGCAGGGGAAAGCCTTTAAGATCCAGAAACATACGCACAGTTACCCGCACTCCTGGCGGACCGATAAGCCCGTGCTCTATTTCCCGCTCGACGCCTGGTTCATCCGCGCGACGGCGGTCAAGGAGCAGATGGTGGCGCTCAACAAGGAGATTAGCTGGAAGCCGGAATCCACGGGAACGGGCCGTTTCGGGCAGTGGCTGGAGAATATCCAGGACTGGAACTTGAGCCGCAGCCGTTTCTGGGGCACCCCGCTGCCCATCTGGCGCACCGAGGACGGGAAGGAGGAAGTGTGCATCGGCAGCGTCGGGGAACTGTATGCCGCCGTCGAGAAGGCGGTAGCCGCCGGCCTGATGACCGAAAATCCGCTGAAGGCCAAGGGATTCGTCCCCGGTGACCTCTCCAAGGAAAACTACGAACGCATCGACCTGCACCGTCCCTATGTGGACGACATCGTGCTCGTGAGCCCCACGGGCCGGCCGATGCGCCGGGAAAGCGACCTCATCGACGTCTGGTTCGATTCCGGTGCGATGCCTTATGCCCAGACGGGCCTGCGCGGCATCCAGACCCCGGACTTCGGCGCCACCGCGGACTTTATCGCGGAAGGCGTGGACCAGACCCGCGGCTGGTTCTACACCCTGCACGCCATCCACACGATGATCAGCGGAACGCCGGCCTTCAAGCGCGTAATTTCCAACGGACTGGTGCTGGACAAGAACGGCGACAAGATGAGCAAGCGGCTCGGAAACGCCGTCGACCCCTTCGCCGAACTGGACAAATTCGGTCCGGATGCCCTGCGCTGGTATATGCTGACCAACGCGCAGCCCTGGGACAACCTCCGCTTCGACGAGGCGGGCGTCGATGAAATCCGCCGCAAGTTCTTCGGCACGCTGTACAACTCCTATTCGCTTTTCGCGGTCTATGCGAACATCGATGCGTTCGATCCCGCAATGCCCGCAGTGGCGCAGCGGCCGGAGTTCGACCGCTGGGCGCTGAGCCGCCTCAATACGCTCGTCAAGGGCGTCCGTGCGGCCTATGAGGACTACGATATCACGACCGCAGGCCGCCTGATCCAGGATTTCGTCTGCGACGATTTCAGCAACTGGTACCTGCGCCTCAACAAGAAGCGCGTCTGGGGCCCGGGCATGGACGACGACAAACTGTCCGCCTACCAGACCATTTACGAGGTGCTGCGCACGGTGGCGCTGCTTTCTGCGCCGATTGCGCCGTTCTACGCGGACGAACTCTATACCGACCTTGTTCCCACTGCCGAGAGCGTGCATTTCGCGCTGATGCCGGAGGCGGACGAGGCGCTTGTCGACGCGGAACTGGAAGCGCGGATGGCCCTGGCACAGAAGGCCAGCTCGATGGTGCTTGCGCTCCGCAAGAAGGTGGGCATCAATGTGAAGCAGCCGCTTCCGAAGCTGCTTGTCCCGGTCAGCGGAGAGCAGATGCAGGCGCGGCTCGAAGCCGTGCGGCAGTTCCTGCTGAGCGAGGTGAACGTGAAGGACCTGGCCTTCGTGACGGATGCGACGGGCCTCATCACCCGCAAGGCGAAGCCGAATTTCCGCACCCTGGGCAAGAAGTACGGAAAGCAGATGAAGGAGATTGCCGCCGCGTTCGCGACCCTCGACCAGCCGACCATCGCCGCGATGGACCGCTGCGAGGGAGACTATCGCCTGGACCTTCCGGGCGGTCCCGTCCTGCTCGCGAAGGAGGATTACGAGATTCATTCCGAGGATATGCCCGGCTGGCTGGTGGCTTCCGAAGGCCCGCTTACCCTGGCGCTCGACGTGACCCTGACCCCGGAACTGGTGCAGGAAGGCACGGCGCGGGAGCTGATCCGTCCCATCCAGAACCTCCGCAAGGAGTGCGGCCTGGCGGTGACGGACCGCATTTCCACGGTCATTTATGCAGAGGGCGACGCCGCCGTGAAAATCGGTGACTCGCTTGCCCGTTTCAAAGAGTATGTCGCTTCCCAGACCCTCTCTACGCAGGTGGAGCTCCGGCCTCTCGCCGAGGCGCCCGCCGATGCCGCGCAGGTGGAATGGGACGATACCTATATTAAAATCAAGATAAACCGCTAAAACTTTTAGAGATGGCTGAAGATACAAGAACACGTTACTCCGATGAGGAGCTTGCCGAGTTCAAGGCGATCATCGTTGAAATGCTCGACAAGGCGAAGAAGGAGTATGCCACGCTCCGTGAGGTCGTGATGCATGCTACTTCCAACGGTACCGACGATACTTCCCCTTCCTTCCGGACGGTGGAGGACGACGGTGCGGACCAGCTTTCCAAAGAGGAGGCGAGCCAGATGGCCCAGCGCCAGTACAAGTTCATCCAGAACCTGGAAGCGGCGCTTGCGCGTATTGAGAACAAGACGTACGGCATTTGCCGCGTGACCGGGAAACTGATCCCGAAGGAGAGGCTCCGCCTCGTTCCCCACGCGACGCTGACCGTCGAGGCGAAGGAGATGCTCGCCAAATCCGGGAAAAATTGAAAGGGAAACCTTGCAGAGGAGCCGGACTCCTCATCCTGGGCATTGCGCTCGTGGTGATCGACCAGGTCGTCAAGACCCTGGTCAAGGCGAATATGCTGCCCGGTGAGCAGATTTTCGTCATCGGACAGTGGTTCCGCCTGTGCTTTGTGGAAAACGAGGGCTTTGCTTTCGGGATGAAGTTCGGCGGCGTGTGGGGAAAATATGTCCTGAGTCTTTTCCGGATCGGCCTGTTCGCGGTGCTGACGGTGTGGATTGCGCGCCTGTGCCGCCGCGATGACATTCCCGGCGGGGTGCTGGCGGGGCTGACGCTCATCGATGCGGGGGCGCTCGGGAACATCATCGACTGTATGTTCTACGGGCTGATTTATACGCCCCATTACCCCTTCCTGCAGGGCCGGGTGGTGGATATGTTCTATTTCCCCATCATCCGTACGGAGAATTTTGTCTTCTTCGAGCCCGTCTTCAATTTCGCCGACGCCTGCGTGACCGTCGGCGCAATCTACCTCTTGCTTTTCCATTGGAAATTCTTCCTCGCCGAGGATAAAACAGAGGGCTGAGGTGCGTCTGAAGCTTCTTTTGGTCGTTTTCCTGGGGTTGCTGGCGGCGCCGGTATGCCTGCGCGCGCAGTATGATTTCGATGCCGACATTACCGCAATCCGCACCAATGCGATTCCCGGTTTTGACGGAACGAGCTGGGCGACGGGGAATTACGGCAATTATATCCAGTATCTGCCCGCCGCGACGCTCCTGGGCCTGAAGGTTTCCGGCCTGCAGGGGCGTACGACCTGGCCCCGCTTCCTTTCCGAAGTGGCCGTCGGCGCTGCCTTGTCGTTGGGTGTTGCGCAGGGCTTGAAGTACCTGACCCAAAGGGAGCGCCCCAACGGCGGTCCTCGTTCCTTCCCTTCCGGCCATTCCGTACTGGCGTTTGCTTCCGCCACCCTTTTGCATCACGAATATGGCTGGCGGAGTCCCTGGTACAGTATCGGCGGCTATTCCGTGGCGATGCTCACGGCCATCCAGCGCGTGACCACCGGCTGGCACTATATGTCCGACACGATGGCGGGAATGGCGCTGGGCATCGGCTGTGTGGAACTGGGTTACTGGCTCAACAGCCTGATGTGGAAGCAGAAAGGACTAATGGAAGAATATGAGGACCGGGATTTCCTGGTGCCCTTTGCATCGGCCTGGAGCGTGGAATGGCTGTACGGGACGAGTTTCCCGCTCGGGGATGGCGCGGACAAGGCGGCCGGGCTCCTGCCGGATGGCGGTGGCGTGGCTGGCCTGCAGGTCAATGCGCCCCTGCACCGCTTTTCGAAGGCCGTTCCGGAAGGACCGTCCCTGCGCTTGCGGGCATCGGCGCTGTCGCTCCGCTACAAGGATCCCGCAAAGGACCACAACCGCTATTCCCTGCTCGGCGGTGCGGCCTGGACGTTCCCGATCGACCCGCGGTTCGGCTTTGACCTGTATGTGCTGGGCGGGGCCGGGCCGGAGCAGAAGGGGAGCTGGGCCGGGGATGTGGTCGGCGGGGCCGGGGTGTCGGTCATTACCTCGGATTTTTACAAGTTGAAGTTGTTTTTGGAGGCGGACTGGTGGACGCCGTTGCCGCCGGCTTTTCATTTTGGCTGGAGCGTTGCATTCTGTTGGTAAATACGAAGAATTAATTTCGGAGCTGTTCAATCGGCATCCGAGTGTGCAGACGGCGGGGTTTGGCGCGGGGGCGTACAAGCCGGGCCTGGCGGCGATGCGGGGCTTTGACGCGGCGCTGGGGCACCCCTGGCAGGCCTATCCCTGCATTCACGTGGCGGGAACGAACGGCAAAGGCTCGGTCTGCTCGATGCTCGCGGCGGCGCTGTCGGTCTGCCGCGGTCCTGTGGGCCTCTATACCTCGCCGCACCTCTTCGATTTCCGCGAACGGATGAAGGTCATTCACCCCGACGGGCATTTTACCTTGCCGGAGAAGACCTGGGTGGCGGATTTCCTGACCGCTTGGGCCGCGGAAACGGAGCCGCTTTCCTTCTTTGAGATAACGACCGGGATGGCCTTCCGCTGGTTTGCGGAGCAGGGCGTCGCCGCTGCCGTGATCGAGACCGGCCTGGGCGGCCGGCTGGACAGCACCAACATCATTACCCCGGAGCTGAGCGTCATTACCGGCATCGGGCTGGACCACTGCGCGCTGCTCGGCGATACCCGTGCCCAAATTGCCGCCGAGAAGGCCGGTATTTTCAAGGCGGGCGTTCCCGCGCTGGTCGCCGTCCGGGATGCGGAGACCGAAACGGTCTTCCGGGCGGCAGCCGCTGCAGCCGGCGCTCCGCTGCATTTTGCGGAGGAGGAAGCCGCCGTCGATGCGGCCCTGCTCGCGCGTCTTGACCTGCGCGGCCCCTGTCAGGACCTGAACCTGCGGACGGTGCTTTGCGCCCTGCGGCTGCTCGGCGAACCTGTCCCCGGGGATGCGATTGCCGGGGCGGCGGCGCGAACGGGCTTTCACGCCCGCTGGGAGCGCGTCCTCTCCGCGCCGGAGGTCATCGCCGATATCGGGCACAATCCGCCGGCGCTGAAGGAAAATTTTGCGCGGCTGGAGGCCTCGGGAAGGCCGCTGTTCCTCGTTTTTGGCATTATGGCGGACAAGGATCTGGCGGGGATTTCGGCGTATATGCCCGCGTCTGCGTCCTGGTATCTTTGCGCCCCGGCGGGGGAGCGGGCGCTTCCGGCGTCCCTGCTGCAGGATCGCCTGCGTGCGCTGCATCCGGATTTCAGGCTGCGTGCCTTTGAAAGTGTCGCGCTGGCGCTGGAAGCGGCGCTCGCCGATGCGGCTGCCGTTCCGGAGGCGCTGGTTTATATCGGCGGAAGCACCTTTACCGTGGCGGAAGCGCTGCAGGCTTTGAAAGCTGAAAAATAATCCGTAAATTGGCCCTCGTTATGGTTACAAGCGAACGGTTGTTTCGTTCCCGTTTTATCATTGACGGAGTTCCGCAGGCGCTGACCCCGGAGGCCCTGCTGGCCGTGGTGGCGGAAAGTCCCGCGGAACCGCTTCCCCCAGTGGATTCTCTGATGGATGAGTCCGTGGAACCGGACTTCGAACCGATGGACATCGGCGGAAAAAGCGCGGAAGACTGTCTGGCGCTGGTGTCCGGGGTCCGGCGGGAGATGTCTCTCCAGCAGCCGGGTTACTGGACGAAATGCCGGGTCGCCGAGGCCCTGATGGCGCCGCTCTGGCGCAAGGGTCATTTCAAACTGGGCGATTTATGCCTCCGCGCGAAGTGGCAGATGGATTTCTCCGTGACCGGGGCGGGCGCCGCCTTTTACCGCAGTGTCGCCGCGCTGGCCGATTACCTGGATGCCCTGGGCGTCCGTTTGTCCGCTTATTCCGCTTCCGCTTCCCGCGGGCACCACAGCCTGGCGCTGACCGCCCGTCTTTCCGCAGACGGCCTGGATGAAGATAGCGCCCTGGTGCTGCCTTACCGTACCGCGGGGGCCCGCCTCTCGACGGCGCGTGCTTGTGCCTCCGTTATCCTTCCGGAGCGGCGGGACTGGCTGGTGTACATTCCCTTCGAGGCGGCGGAGTTCCGCCTGGGCGGGTCCCTGCTTGCGCAGGCGCTGGGAACGGGCGGCCCCTGCCCCCAACTGGAAGACCCGGATTATTTTATGGACTGCTATGAACTGGTGCGGGAACTCGTCGAGGACGGTGTGGCCGTGGCGGGCGTGACGGTCTGTGAGGGAGGCCTCCTGCCGACGCTTCACCGGATGGCTTCCGGGGGCTGCGGCGCGCAGATCGACCTTTCCGGCGTGATGAGCTTCTACCAGGAACGCTGCCTGCCCCGTATTCTCTTCTCCGAGGTGCCGGGCGCCATCCTGCAGGTGCGGGACCTGGATTTCGACTACCTGGATGCGGAAATGCTGCTCCAGGACGTGACCTATTTCCCGCTGGGACATCCCGATCCGGATACGCCGGAAATCTGCCTGAAGGCGGAAGGGAAGTCCGGGATACAAAACATACTCGACGCGCTGCTGCAGGAACGCAGTGCGGAAGGCGAAGATTAAACCGCTGCTATGGGCAAGAGCAAGATTTTTGTGCTGGATACGAATGTCATCCTGCACGACCACAAGGCCATCCGCCGTTTTCAGGACAACGACATCGTCATTCCCGTCGCCGTCATCGAGGAACTGGACAAGTTCAAGAAGGGCAATGACGCCCTTTCCTTCAATGCGCGCGCGTTCATGCGCGACCTGGACCGCATCACTGAGGGCAAGATGTTCGGAGAGTACGGGATTCCCATCGGCAAGAACCTCGGCCGGATCAAAATCGAGCCCAATCACCCTTTCCCGCCGGCGCTGGCGGACCTTTTTGCCAGCGATGTCCCCGACCACCGCATCCTCGCCACCGCGATCTGGATGCGGGACAACCGGCCCGGGCGTTTCGTGGCGCTGGTGACCAAGGACATCAACCTGCGGATGAAAGCCAAGGCCGCGGGGATGGAGGTACAGGATTACCTGACCGACCGTCTTGACGAGTCGCGCATCGAGGACGCCCAGCGCGAGGTGGACGAATCCGTCCTGCCCGCCGAGAAGATGCAGCAGCTGGTCTATGGGCCGCAGAACGCGCTGAAATGGCAGGAATGTGCCAAAACAAAGCCCTTCGCGAACAAACTCTTCAAGTTCTGCTGGGACAAGGACGGCGGCGATACGGTCTGCGCCCGCTACGACGAGAAGCGCGACCGCGTGGTGCTGGTACGCAGCCGCGAGGCCTACGGCATCCGTCCCCGCAACCTTGAGCAGACGTTTGCCATGGACGCCTGCCTGAACCCCGATATCTCCCTCGTGTCCCTGACGGGCGGTGCCGGAACCGGCAAGACGCTCCTCGCCCTGGCCTGCGCGCTGGAGCAGGAGCGGGAATATGAGCAAATCATCCTTTCCCGGCCGACGGTCATCCTGGGCAACCAGGACATCGGCTATCTGCCCGGCGACCAGAAGAGCAAGATGAGCCCCTTCCTGCAGCCGCTGATGGACAACCTGAATGTCATCAAGGCACAGTTCCGGCCTTCGTCCAAGGAGGCGCTCAAACTGGAGGGGCTGATTTCGAAGGAGAAGCTCATCATCGAGCCGCTGGCCTACATCCGCGGCCGGAGCCTCGGGAAATGCTATTTCATCATCGACGAGGCGCAGAACCTCACCCCGCACGAAATCAAAACCATCATCACCCGCGCCGGGGCCGGTACGAAAATGGTCTTTACCGGCGATGTCTTCCAGATCGATCAGCCCTACCTGGACCGCTGGTCCAACGGCCTGACGCACCTGGGCGAGAAAATGCTCGGGCAGCGCCTCTTCCAGCACGTCTTCCTGCGTAAAGGCGAACGCAGCGAGCTCTCAGAGCTCGCCGCGAAACTGTTATAAGCTGATTTCAGTACCTTCCGGTATTACACCTCGATGGGCTTGTACTTCGGTACGAGGGTCTTCATGATACTCCAGGCAATGAGGTAGGCGATACCGCAGAAGCAGAACACGATGAAGTAGCCGGCCGGCTTACCCTCGAATCCGAGGAAGGTGAATGCGGATCCGGCTTTCTCGGCGTAGGTGAACAGGTTGCCCGCCGCCTTCTGGATAATCATCGAGCCGACGCCGCCCGCCATGGCACCGATACCGGTGATGGTGGCGATGGTGCTCTTGGGGAACATGTCGCCGATGGTGGAGAAGAGGTTCGCGCTCCAGGCCTGGTGTCCAGCACCCGCGAGACCGATCAGGATGGCCGGCCACCAGGGCGAGTCAAAGCGCATGCCCAGGGGCTGCGCAAAGAGCGCGGCGATGGGGAAGAACGCGAAAATCAGCATCGCGAGCATCCGCCCGTTGTAGGGGTTCATGCCCTTCTTGTCCACGAAAATCTTGGGCAGGTAGCCGCCGCCGATGGAAATGAAGGTCACGATGGCATAGAGCGTAAAGATGAGCGCCTGTCCGCGCGGCGTGGAGGCTGGTGCGTTGAACTGGTTGTGGAAGTAGGACGGAGCCCAGAACAGGAAGAACCACCAGACACCGTCGGTGAAGAACTTGCCCACGATGAAGGCCCAGGTCTGCTTGTAGCCGAAGCACTTGCCGAAAGGAATGGCCTTCTGCGCGGCGATGGCGGCTTTCTCGGCAGCCTCGGCGGCATCGTCCTGATGGATGTATTCCAGTTCCGCCTCGTTCACGTGCTTGCTGTTCTCGGGCTTGTCATACATGAAGGTCCAGAAGAACATCCAGATGAAGCCCAGTCCGCCGATGATGATGAACGCCCATTCCCAGCCGAACTTCACCGCGAGGGGCGGGATGCACAGCGGAGCGGCGAGCGCACCGACAGAAGCGCCGGCATTGAAGATGGAGGTCGCGAAAGCGCGGTCTTTCTTCGGGAAATATTCGGCGGTCACCTTGATGGCGGCCGGGAAGTTGCCGGCTTCACCCAGGGCCAGGATACCGCGGCAAAGCAGGAACAGATAGACGGATGTGGTAGATACTGCCAGGGCGATGTGACTGCCCGCTTCAATGGCCTTCAGGGCCTTTGCGTCGGCGACTTCGTCCAAAAGAGAGGCCGTACCCCAGCCGCAGGCCGCGTGCAGGCAGGCGCCCGCCGACCATACGCCGATGGCGATGAGATAGCCCTTCTTCGTCCCCATCCAGTCCACGAACTTGCCCGCGAAGAGGCAGGCGATGGCGTAGAAGATGGAGAAGAAGCTGGTAATCGTGCCGTAATGGGCGTCGTTCCAGTGAAATTCAGGCGCGATAAATTCCTCATAGGTCAGGGAAAGTACCTGACGGTCGAGATAATTCACGGTGGTGGCCACGAAAAGCAGCGAGCAGAGCCACCAGCGCCAATTGGTCATCAGTTTGGTTTGTGTACTCATATCGGATTATTTGTTTCTGATTTCCTTGATAATGGCAAGTGCGTCGCTGCAAAGGGCGGTAATCTTCTCCCACTCACCCGCGGCGATGACTTCCTTCGGGAAGAGGTTCGAACCCATTCCCACGCAGGTGACGCCGGCGTCGAACCAGCCCTTGAGGTTCTCTTTTTCGGGTTTCACGCCGCCGGTGACCATCAGGCGGCTCCACGGCATCGGGGCGCGCAGGCCCTTGACGAACTTGGGCCCGAGCACATCGCCGGGGAAAACCTTGCAGAGGTCGCAGCCCAGCTCCTGGGCCTTGCCCACCTCGCTCACCGTGCCGCAGCCCGGGCAATAGGGGACCAGGCGGCGGTTGCAGATGGGCGCAATTTCCGGATTGAAGAGCGGTCCCACGACGAAATTCGCGCCGAGCTGCAGATACAGCGCGGCCGTGCCGGGATCCACCACGGAGCCGATACCCACAATCATGCCGGGAAGCTCCTTATTGGCATACTTGACAATCTCCTTGAACACCTCCTGCGCGAAATCTCCGCGGTTCGTGAACTCAAACGCCCGGACGCCACCGTCATAACACGCTTTCAGGACTTTCTTGGCGACCTCGATATCGGCGTGATAGAACACCGGGACCATTCCCGTCTGCTCCATCGCCGCCATCACTTGCAACTTATTATATTTAGCCATTTTATATTGATTTTTAACGTTGCACGCGACCGTTGGCATTGCCGCCGGCCAAACTAAGCACCTCATCCTCGCTGACCAGGTTGAAATCCCCGTTCACCGTATGCTTGAGCGCCGACGCCGCCACCGCGAACTCCAGCGCCGCCCCCTGGTTGCCGGGATACTTGAGCATTCCGTGGATCAGACCGCCCGAGAACGAATCCCCGCCGCCCACGCGGTCGATAATGGGATTGATTTCATAACGCTTGGACTGATAAAACTCCTTGCCGTCGTAAATGAGCGCCTTCCAGCCATTGAAAGTCGCCGAGAAAGACTCCCGCAAGGTGGATACGACATACTTGAAGCCGAATTCCTCTTTCATCTGGCGGAAAATCCCCTCATAGCCGGCCGCATCGGTACTGCCGCCCTCGACATCCGCGTCGGGCTTGAAGCCCAGGCAAAGTTCCGCATCCTCCTCGTTCCCGATACACACATCCACATATTTCATCAGCGGACGCATCACGGAAATAGCCTTCTCGCTGGTCCAGAGCTTCTTGCGGAAGTTCAGGTCCACGGACACGGTCACACCGTGGCGCTTCGCGGCCTCGCAGGCCAGACGCGTCAGTTCGGCCGCCTTGTCGGAAACGGCGGGTGTAATGCCGGACCAGTGGAACCAGGCCGCACCCTCCATAATGGCGTCGAAATCAAAATCCTCCGGATTCGCCTCGGCGATGGCGGAATGCGCCCGGTCATAGATGACCTTCGACGGACGCATCGACGCACCGGTCTCGGCATAATAGAGGCCCACGCGGTCACCCCCGCGGGCGATAAAGTCCGTGCGGACGCCATAGCGGCGCAGCCCGTTCACGGCAATCTGCCCGATTTCGTGCTTGGGCAGTTTGCTCACAAAATAAGCCTCGTGGCCATAATTGGCCAGACTGACGGCGACATTCGCCTCTCCGCCGCCCGGAATGATCCGCAGCATTTCCGTCTGGATAAACCTGTCATTTCCGGCAGGCGATAGGCGGAGCATAATCTCGCCCAGCGTTACAATTTTTGCCATATCAGAAATTAAAATAATTCTTTGCGTTATAATAGGAAATGTCTTCTACCATCTGCCCGATACGCTCCATTTCGGAGGCCGGGAGCTTCCCGTCCTCGACATCGCGCCCGATCACATCGCAGAGGATGCGGCGGAAATACTCGTGCCGGGGATAAGAGATGAAACTGCGGGAATCCGTCAGCATCCCCACGAACCGGCTCAGCAGGCCGAGCACGCTCAGCGCATTCATCTGCTTGCGCATGCCGTCCTCCTGATCGAGGAACCACCAGCCGCTGCCGAACTGCATCATGCCGGGGTAGGACCCGTCGTTGAAGGTGTAGGCCATCGTCGTCATCACCTCGTTGTCCTTTGGATTGAGGCAGTAGAGGATGGTCTTGGTGAGTTTGCCCGCCTCGGCGAGCCGGTTCAGGAACTTGTGTCCCGCGGCGGCCGTCGGAAGGTCGTGGATGGCGTCATAGCCCGTATCGGGGCCGAGCTGCCGCATCATCTTGCCATTGTTGTTGCGGATAGCTCCCACGTGGAACTGCTGCGCCCAGCCGGCGTCGGCGTCCATGACCGCCATATCAAAGAGGAAGGCGCTGCGGAACTTGTCGAGTTCGTCCGCGGATGGCGCCTGTCCGGCAAGCACCTTCTCGAAAATACGGGAAATTTCCGCTTCGGTATAGTCGGCGGCATAGAAGGCCTCCAGCCCGTGGTCGGAGAGCTTGCAGCCCATCGACGCGAAGAAGTCGTGGCGTTTCTGCAGAGCCGCGAGCAGGTCGGCGTAGGTCTTGATTTCCATGCCGGCGGCTTCCCCGAGTTTTTCGATGTAGGCCTTGTAGTCGGCGGGATTCTCGATGGCCATCGCCTTGTCGGGGCGCCAGGCGGGAATCACCTTCGTTCCGAAGGGCTTCTCCATAATCTGCTTGTGGTAGCGCAGGTCGTCGGCGGGATCGTCGGTGGTGCAGACCGTCTCCACGTTGAATTTACGGATGAGCTGCTGGCCACTGTAGGCCGGGGTCGCGAGTTTCGCATTGCACTCTTCGAAGATTTCGCGCGCGGTGGCGGGGGAGAGAATCTTGTCGATGCCGAAAACGCGGGACAGCTCCAGGTGGGTCCAGTGGTAGAGCGGGTTACGCATCGTATAAGGCACCGTTTCTGCCCATTTCTCGAACTTCTCCCAGGAACTGCGGCCGCCGGTGATGAACTCCTCGGGTACGCCGTTTCCGCGCATGGCGCGCCATTTATAATGGTCCCCGCCGAGCCACAACTCCGTGATGTCTGCGAACTTGTAGTCGTCCGCAATCATCTTGGGAATCAGGTGGCAGTGGTAGTCGATAATCGGAAGCTTCTCGGCGTGTTCGTGGTACAGCGTCTGGGCCGTCTTCGTGCCGAGCATGAAATCTTTGTGGATAAAAGCCATAGTGTTAAAAAATTTGTTGCAATTTATCACATTTTTCTTTCTAATCCAAAATTTTTCTTACATTTGTGCAATAACACACCAATAAGAAACACAGCTAAAACTATGGAACGACTCAATCGCACCAGCTGCCCGGCAGCAAAGCAGTACACAGAGAAAATCATCCAGTTCGGCGAGGGGAATTTCCTCCGCGCTTTCGTAGACTGGATTGTCTGGAAAACAAATCAGAAAACCGATTTCAACGCCTCCGTGGTGGTGGTCCAGCCTATCGACCGCGGCATGGTGGAAATGCTGGGCGAGCAGGACGGCCTCTACCACCTGAACCTGCAGGGCATCGACAAGGGCCAGCGCGTGGACAGCATCGAACGGATCGACGTGATTTCCCGCGGCATCAATCCCTACGCCGAGTTTGACGCCTATATGAAATTGGCGGAGCAGCCGGAAATCCGTTTCATCATTTCCAATACGACGGAGGCGGGCATCGCCTTCGACCCGGCCTGCAAGTTCACCGACGCGCCGGCCTCTTCCTATCCCGGCAAACTGGTGCAGTTGCTCTATCACCGCTTCGAGTATTTCAAGGGCGACCCTGCGAAGGGCCTGATCATCTTCCCCTGCGAACTGATTTTCCTCAACGGAAAGGAACTCAAGCGCTGCATCCGCGAGTATATCAAGCTCTGGAACCTGGGTGAGGCCTTCTCCGCCTGGTTCGAGAACCACTGCGGCGTTTACTGCACGCTGGTGGACCGCATCGTCCCCGGCTATCCGCGCGACAACGCCGCCGAACTCTGCGAAAAAGTCGGCTACGAGGACCGTCTGCTCGTCAAGGCGGAAATTTTCCACCTCTGGGTCATCGAAGCGCCGAAGGAGATTGCTGCGGAATTCCCCGCCGACAAGGCCGGCCTGAACGTGCTGTTCGTGCCCTCCGAGGCCCCGTACCACGAGCGCAAGGTCACCCTGCTCAACGGTCCGCACACCGTCCTCTCGCCGGTGGGTTACCTGAGCGGCCTGGATACCGTGCGCGAATGCTGCGAAGACCCCGTCATCGGCCGTTTCGTGGACAAAGTGATGTATGAAGAACTGATGCAGACGCTGAACCTGCCCGAGGCGGAACTCCGCCAGTTCGCGGACAGCGTCAAGGAGCGTTTCGTGAATCCCTTCGTGAAGCATTTCGTGACCTCCATCATGCTCAATTCCTTCCCGAAGTTCAAGACCCGCGACCTGCCCGGGCTGAAGACCTATCTCGAGCGCAAGGGCGCGCTGCCCGAAGGCCTGGTGCTCGGACTCGCCGGTATCGTTACCTATTACAAAGGCGGCAAGCGCGGCGATGACGAAATCGTTCCCAACGACGATGCGGCCATCGTGAAGCTGCTCGCAGACCTCTGGGCGGCCGGCGATGTGCGCAAGGTGGCGGAGGGGGTGCTGGCCGCGGAGTTCATCTGGGGCGAGAACCTGAATGCCGTCCCTGGCCTGACCGACAAGTTGGCCGCCGACCTGGCGCTGATCCAGTCGCAGGGCATGAGGAAGGCCGTTGAAAGTGTGCTATGAAAAATCAATTTATCAAAATCAATCCGGCGGATAATGTTGCCGTGGCGCTCTCGGACCTGAAGGCCGGAACGCAGGCCCTGGGCGTGACGCTCTGCGAGGACATCCCCCGCGGCCACAAATTCACCCTCAAGGCCCTCAAGGCCGGCGATGACATCATCAAATATGGCTTCCCCACGGGCCACGTCACGGTGGACAAGCCGGCGGGCGCCCTGGTGGACCACGCCTGTATCAAGACCAATCTCTCCGGCCTGAAAGACTATACGTACCAGCCGGTGGACTGCCCGCTTCCGTCTGCACCGGCAGAGATGCCCACTTTCGAGGGCTTCGTGCGCGCCGACGGCCAGGTGGGCGTCCGCAACCAGATCTGGATCATCCCTACCGTAGGCTGCGTGAATGGCATTGCCGGGCGCCTGGCGGAAGCCTTCCGCGCGGAAATCGCCGGACGGGAGGGGAGCGTCGACGCCGTCGTCGCCTTCCCGCACAATTACGGCTGCTCGCAGCTCGGCGGCGACCACGAAAATACCCGCACGATTCTCGCCGATATGGTGCATCATCCCAATGCCGGCGGCGTGCTGGTGCTGTCGCTCGGCTGCGAGAACAACCAGATCGAGCCGTTTATGGAACTCGTCGGCGAGGTGGATCCCGCGCGTGTGCGTACGCTCGTGGTACAAAAGGTGCAGGGCGATGAAACCGAGGCGGGGCTGGAACTGCTGCGCGGCATCTTCGCCGCCTGCAAGGACGACCGCCGTACCCGCGTCCCGGCCTCGAAACTGCGCATCGGGCTCAAGTGCGGCGGCTCCGACGGCCTTTCCGGCATTACCGCGAATCCGCTGCTCGGCGTGCTTTCCGACCGTATCGCCGCCCTCGGGGGAACGACGGTGCTGACCGAAGTGCCCGAAATGTTCGGCGCGGAGCATCTGCTGATGAACCGTTGCGCCGACCGTGGGCTGTTCGAGCGTACCGTTGCACTCATCAATGACTTCAAGTCCTATTTTATGAAGGCGGGGATGCCGGTTTACGAGAATCCCTCGCCGGGCAACAAGGCGGGAGGGATCTCGACGCTGGAGGAAAAGTCGCTGGGCTGTACGCAGAAAAGCGGTGCCGGTCCCGTCCGCGGGGTGCTCTCCTATGGCGAACGCATCGCTACGAACGGCCTGAACCTGCTCAGTGCGCCGGGGAACGACCTGGTGGCATCGACGGCCCTCGCTGCCGCCGGCTGCCAGATGGTGCTCTTTACGACCGGCCGCGGTACGCCCTTCGGCTCCTTCGTCCCGACGATGAAGATTTCCACCAATACGCCCCTTTTCGAGAAAAAACCGCTTTGGATCGACTTCAATGCGGGGGTGCTGGCGGAAGGGAAGCCGATGGCGGAAGTGGCCGACGCCTTCGAGGCCTTCGTGCTGGAAGTCGCTTCCGGGCGCCTGGTGAACAACGAAAAGAGCGGCTACCGCGAAATCGCCATCTTCAAGACCGGGGTGACGCTGTAAGCGGTTTTAGAGCGAAATGCGCAGCAGATAGCGCCGGATGGCTTTGCGGTATTCCGCGCGGGCATCGGCGGTCTTGCAGGAAGCCTCCTGCAAGTCGAGTTGCCCTTTCAGCAACTCGTTCATCGCCACCGTTCCGGCGTCGAAGCCCGCCTGCATCTTCCGTACGGTCTCCCGGCAGAGCGTTTCCGCTTCGGCGGCATTCTGCAGGCAATCCCAGGCGGTCTCCATTTCCACCTGCAGCATCTGGAGTTGGAGGCGCAGTTGCGCTGTCGCGTATTCCTGCGTGTTCAGTGCCTTCTCCAGTTCGTAATCGCTTTTGCGGATCCGCTGAGCGTTGGTGATGGCTCCGGTGATGGGAATCTGCAGTGTGACGAAGCCCACGCCATTGAAGCGGCCGGTATGCCTTTCGATCAGGTTGCTGTAGCCGTAGGAAAAACCGGCGCCGATCTGCGGCAGGCTGCTGCCGACCGCAATTTTCTTCTCCAGCCGCTTGGATTCCACCAACAGGTCCAGCAGGCGGCTTTCGTAGCAGTCGACCGCCTCTTCCTCGGGAACGATATAGTCCTTTGGCGGCTTTTCCGTGGAAACCAGCCCTTCTTCGCTCAGGCAGTACTTGTCCAGCAGGGAATAGGACCAGGGCATACCCGCCGTATTGAAAAGGTCCATCTTCAGTAGTTTCAGACCCCTTTTCAAGAGCAGTTCCCGCTGATTCAGTTCGCTTTTGTGCAGCCGGACTTCAAGAAGTTCGCCCTGGGTCATCACGCCGCTTTCCACGCCGCAGTTCACATCTTTCTCCAAAGTGTCCAGCAGGGCCCTGGCCGCGTTCACCACGGCGAATTTCTCCTGCAGGGAAAGGATACGGAGGTATTTGGTCTCGACGGAATCCCGGGTTGTGCGCGTGGCCATTCCCCGGCGCAGTTCCGCGGCTTCGACGCCCACCGAGGCGAGTTTGTTGGCATTCAGCAGCCGGCCTCCCGTAAAGATGGGCTGCAGGGCGCCGACCCCTACCATATAGCCTTTCTGCAGATTGGCATAGTAGGGCTTGATTCCCATCTCGCTGGCTGCGGTGGTGATGATGTCGGCCAGGGTCATCCCCCACGTGGTCGTGCCGAGGATGTCCTGGAGATCCACCCGGAGCAGGGGCTTCAGGGCGTAGTAGCCGCCGGCGTTGATGGAGACCTGGGGCAGCCACATCTGCCATACCTCGGACTTGGTCGCCTTGGCCTGCAGGAAGTCCAGCCGTGCGTTCTTGATTTCCACGCTGTTGTTTTCCGCCTCTTTCAGGCAGTCTTGCAGCGAAATGGAAATCTTCCCCTCCTGAGCCCCCGCGCAGAGCGTGAGACAGAGGAAGAGGGCGGAGCATATCGCCGGGCGGATGAGTTTTCTTGCGTGCATTACTTCTTTCTAAACAACAGCCAATAGGAGACGGGCATAATCAGGGTGATGAGCAGGATGCTGAGCAGGGTGCCGAAACAGATGACGACGCCCATCGGCATCCAGAGCAGGTCCGCGCTGATAATCATCGGCATTACGCCGAGCGCGGTGGTGCAGGAGGTCAGGAAGATGGGACGCATCCTCCGTTTCCCCGCTTCCATCGCCGCCTGGAAGAGGTCGGCCTTCCCCTCCGTCCGCAGTTCTTCCGCATAATCGAAGAGGATGATTCCGTTCCGGACGATGATGCCGATCAGCGAAATCAAGCCCAGCACGGCCGTGATGCTGAAGTCCAACTTGAAAATCCACAGCCCGAATGCGGCGCCGAAAAGACAGAGCGAACTGATGGCCATCGTCAGTACGGCGATGGATATCTTTTTGAAGTGCAGGGCCAGGAAAAGGAAGAGAATCAGGCACGCGGCGAAGAAGGAACTCATAATGCCCGGCATCACTTTCTCATTCATATAGGAAAGCCCCGTATAGTTAATGCTGACCCCTTCCGGGAGGTGCGGAAGGATGTTGGTCTCGATGAAATGCTTGATCTTCTTTTCTGCGGCAGGCTGGCTCTTGTGGGACTTGAGGTCAGCGCTGACCCTCATCGTGGGAGAGCCGTTGACGCGGATCAGTTTCTCCCTGCTCCACGTGGGGTTGATGGTGGCAATCTGCCGCAGCGGGACATTGGAGCCGGGTATGATTCCGGCGACCATCTGGTTGCCGATGGCGTCGTAGGTCATATCGTCGTGGACCGAGGTGGAATAGAGGTTGACCGGAACGGCAGTGCTGCCCTCGTAGATGTCGGTCAGTTTTATGCCTCCGAAACTTCCTCCCAGCGACAGGGTGAGCAGGGTCCGGTTGAAGCCCATCCGGGCGGCTTCCTCAGGGTCCAGTTCCACCTCCACCTCCGGAAGGAAATTGTCCGTGTCGCTGTGAATCCATTTCAGTTCATCGGACATCGTGTACATAAATGCCTTGATGTTATCCGCGGCGACGGCCATTTCTTCCCTGTCCTCGCCGTCCAGTTGGATGGAGATCGGCTCGTTGGTGCCTTGGTAGTCCATCTGCTTGAAGTGGATGAGGGCGTCGGGCAGGATATGCTCGTACTTGCTCTCGTAGTCGGAAATCAGATGATTGGTATCTTCAAAGGAGTCGGTCTTGACAATCAGTTGTGCGGTGCGCGGGGAGGGCAGCAGGGGATTGTATGTGGCATTGAACCGGGGTGCGCTGATTCCGGTGAAAGCGGTGACGGACTTGACCCGGGGATCCGCACGCAACAGGTTGCTGAGGCTGTCCGCCGCTTCCTTCGTCCGGTCTATGCTGCAACCGCCTTCCATATAGATTTCCACGACGAAATAATCCCGGTTCGCCTTGGGCATCATCTGGATGTTGAGGCGGGAAAACATCAGGCCGCCAAGTCCCAGGAAAACGAGTCCGCCGATGATGGTGAGGGCAGCGTGGCGGAAACACCATTCCAGGGCCCTGTCATAGCGCCGCTGGATAAAGCCGAAGAAGGCCTCCTGCCCCCGCGAGAACAGGCCGGCTTTCTTTTTGTCGCTTTTGGGGTGGATGAAAGCCACTTCCAGCGACGGAACGACGGTCACCGCATAGAGCAGCGAGGTCATTAGGGCGATGAGGATCACCCAGGGGAAAAGTTTGATGAAGTCTCCCAGATAGCCGTGGATAAGAAGTTTAATAGGGAAGAACATCATACAGATGGCGAGCGTGGCGACAAAGGTGGGGAAGAAGAGTTCCCTGGCGCTTGCGGCCGCCGCATTGGTTCCCCTGAGCCCACGGGAAAGTTTATCCATATATCCGTCCATCGTGATGATGGAATCGTCCACGATCATTCCCAGCGTGACGATCAGTGCCGCCAGGGTCACGGTATTCAGGTCTATCTGAGTGACGAACATTACCGCAATGGCGATGGCGATACATACCGGGACGCCGGAACTGGCGATGAGCGCGGAGCGCAGGGGGAAGAGCAGGAGCATCACGACGATGACCACCAGCATCGCAATCAGCAGGTCCCGGAGGAAGGACCATACCGATATCGCCACCACCTTGGGCTGATCGCTGACGCGGCTGAGTTTGACGCTTTCGGGCAGGATCCTGCAGTAGTCGGCGATGACCTTGTCCACCTCTTCACCGAAAGCGACGATATTGTTTCCCGGACGCATCACTACGTCGATGATCAGACAACTGTTCCCGTTGTAAGTAACGCTGCCCGTCCCTTTTTTATATTGGCGGGTAATCGTGGAGATGTCTTTCAGGCGGACGTTGTTTCCCGCCGCATCGCTCCATACCAGGCGTTCTCCGACCTCTTGCTCGCTGCTGATGGGATTCTTCACCCGGATGGAAGACTCCACGTAGGAGGTCTTGAAACTGGCGGAGGGGGTCGGAAGGCTGTTGAGGTTGTAGTCCAGGGCCAGGGAAGTGGGGCTAAGGCCGTAGGCGGACATCTTTTCGCGGTCCAGCAGTACGGCGATTTCTTCCGTCTGCTTGCCCATTACGGAGGCTTTCGAGAGGTTCGGGAGTTTCCGCAGGCGGCGGCACAGCCCCTCGGCGTATTCCTGCAGTTCACGGTAACTCTTGTCGTCCGATTCCATTGCGATGAGCATGGAACTGGTGTTGCTGAAATCATCCAGAACGGCAACCGCCACTACCCCCGGCGGAAGCAATTTCTGCTGCTGGTTCAGTCCCAGTTTAATCTTCGACCAGACCTCGTCTTTTTTCTTCTGGCTGACATCCAGGTCCACGAAGATGTAACAGATGCCGTCGTAACTTTCAGAAATACAACTGACACGCTTAACTTCCTTGAAAGTGAAGAGGAATTCTTCGAGGGGTTTGGTCAACTGGAGTTCCACTTCCTCGGCGCTCGCTCCCGGATAGATTCCCGCCACCAGACCCAGATTGATCTGGTATTCCGGAAACTCGTCCTTGTTCATCAGGAACAGGCCGAAGATGCCGGTCACAACACCCAGGAGCACGAGAATATAAATCCCGTACTTGCGCTTGATGGCGCCGGAAACCAAGTGTCCGATCTCCAGCGTCATAGTTTCTTCTGCGTGTTCACCCTCATCCCGGAGGATACCTTCCGGCTGCCCTCGATGATGATTTCATCTCCTTCTTCTATGCCCTCGCTGAGGATGACCCCGTCCCCCGAAAAGCCTCCCGTCCGGACATACACCTTGTTGACGCAGTCTTTCTCCACCGTCCAGACAAAACGTCCGTTTCCGTCTGTCTTGACGGCACTGGCGGGGACGATCAGGGCTTTCCTGCCCTGGGAGGACAGGATGACCTTGCAGACCATTCCGGGCATCAGCCCGCTGACGGGCGCGTCGGTTTTGATACTGCAATTATAACTGTGCGAAAGCAGGGAAGCCGTTACGCCCTTGGACAGCACCTTGCCCTTTACGGTCTTGTTCAATGCGGAAATTTCCACCTTGGCGCGGCGGCCTTCCTGAACTGTGGAAAATTCGTTTTCCGGAATGGAGAAATCGATGGTCAGGTCCGTGATGTCCACGATGGATACCAGCGGTTCCGCCATCGCCGCTTCTACGCCCACGGTGGTGAAGATCCTGTCCACGACGCCGTCAAAAGGCGCCCGCAGGGTCTGTTTCCCGTAGGCATCGGCAGCCGCCTTTTCAGCGGCCTGGGCCTGTTCGCAAAGTGTGCGTACCTCCACCATCTTGACTTCGGGAATACTGCCGGCGTCGAAGAGTTTTTGAGCGCGTTCGAGCCCGTCCTGGGCCTGGGAAAGCCGGGCTTTGGCCATTTCGTATGCGCTGCAGACGGGTTGGGATTCAATGCGGGCGACTTCGCATCCCTGCTTGACCGGCTCTCCTTCCCTCACTGAAAGGGAGACGACGGTTCCGGGCGCGGGGGCGCGGAGAATGGAGGCATTGGAAGCCTTGACGGTGCCTACATACACTTTCTCGGCGCTGCTTTCGGAGAAACGGGCCTCCATCACGACGACGGTAAGCGGTTCCTCCCCGGAATGTCCGTGGCCGAGAATCTTGGAGGTCAGGTGGCTGATTTTATCGTTGTGGCAGGCGGTCAGCAAGAGCGTGGTAAGCAGCAGTCCGCCGATTTTCAGAAACTTATTCATTCCGGCTTGCTACACATTCCACGGCAGAGCGGGTCACCGTCCCTTTGATGAGCAGTGCATCCACCTTCCCCGAATACTCAAAATCGAATATGATGTCCTTGCCTGATTTCCGGCCGATACCGCCCATCGTCAGTTCGGCGTCGAACCCGGTGAGAAAGTCCGGACCCAGTTCAGGGCTAAGGTGAACCGTCCGCGTGCGCGGAACGAGGATGATGGCGGTGTCGGAAACCCTGGCGTCAAAGACCGTCACGCCTCCGCCGATGACATTCATCGAAACTTTGACAGTTCCGTCATAGGCCTGATTGATGTGTATCTGGCCGATTTCGTTGGCAGTTTTCAGGGTATAATTGCAGTCTTCTCCCTGGACCTCGATGCTCCCGGAACTCTTGAAAGAGTATTCCCCCTGAAAAAGCGAAATCCCGACCTTGGCGCAGGCGCAGAGTGCAACGGCTATCGTTGCCGCCAGCATAGCATTAAATAAACAGGTATTCTTCATTATAGTGCAAAGATACGAAAAAACGCTGACTTTCTAAATGCCGTCGCCCATTCAGAATCTGCAAGTCACGCTGAAGTTTACCGTGAAGGGACAAGTAAGCGCATTTTTCCTGTAGAAACTGCTTTTATTTGTCCAAAACAATAAGTTTTCCTATATTCCCGGACGGTTTTATTGGATGATTTGTTCCAGCATCCATTATGGTAGTGTTGCTTCTGTACCTCTGAATTGTTTTTCGATTCCCCAAAAAACATTACCTTTGCCTCTGAATGTTACTGAAGATATGTTATATCCTATAGGTATACAGAGTTTTGAGACCATCCGTAAGGGAGGGTATGTTTATGTAGACAAGACGGATGGCGTATGGCGTCTGGCTACAACGGGTCAATGTTATTTCCTTAGCCGCCCTCGCCGCTTTGGCAAGAGTCTGCTGGTTTCTACACTGGAGGCATATTTCAGCGGTAAAAAGGAGCTCTTTGACGGGCTGAAGATTATGGAACTGGAACAGGACTGGATTCAATATCCGGTCCTACATCTGGATTTGAGCGGAGAGGACTATACCTGTGCCAATGCATTGGAGATTGTCCTTTCTGAACGTCTGCGGCAATGGGAGCTTTTGTACCGGGTATCCAATATTGCAGGAACATTTTCTGCCCGGTTTAAAAATGTAATTGATGCCGCTTGGGCACAAACCCGCCTACCCGTCGTTCTGCTGGTGGATGAATACGACAAGCCAATTGTTGACAACCTGGGGAACGATGACCTGGTAGAGGCACATAGGGCAACGCTCAAAGGCTTCTATGAGGTAATTAAGAATAAGAATGATTATGTCAGGTTTGCTTTCTTTACCGGAGTTAGCAAAATTGGGAAAATCAGTGTGTTTAGTGGCCTCAACAATCTCAAGGACATCTCAATGGATGCCCGTTTTGCGGATATCTGCGGCATCTCCGAAGAGGACCTGAGGACGTATTTTGACGAGCGGGTAAAGGAACTTGCCGCTGCCAACGATATCCCGATTGCCGACTGCTATTCGCGGCTGGCTACCATGTATGATGGATATCATTTCTGTGAATACTCTGCAGGGATGTACAATCCATTCAGCCTGTTGAGTGCACTTGACTCTCTGAGAATCAAGGAGTATTGGATAGAAACCGGTACGCCGTCGTTCCTGGCCCAGGTGATGAAACAGACAGATTATGATGTCACCGGCATAGCATCGCAAGATGCGGATTCTACGCTTCTGGCAGACATTGATACGGTATTTTACAACCCGGTTCCCCTGCTTTACCAGAGTGGGTACCTGACCATTAAGGATTATGACAAGACCACAGGTATCTACACGCTGGGTTTCCCGAATTTGGAAGTGAAGCACGGTTTTCTTTCCTTCCTCCTTGGTTACTATACAACGGCCAAGGGCTCTGGCAACCTGCTCATCCGCCAGATGAGCAATGATCTTCTGACGGGGAAGCCGGCTGACTTTATGAAGCGGATGGAGGCATTCTTCGCCAGACAGAACTACCAGATTCAGGGTGATGCCGAAAAGGATTTCCAGTATGCGATGAGCATTATTCTCCAGCTCCTCTCAGACAGCCTTAAGGTCCATACCGAAGATGCAACCTCAGAAGGAAGAATGGATATCCTGGTGGAGACGCCGTCTTTCGTTTATATCATCGAAATCAAAATTAACGACACTGCGGAGGCGGCTCTGCAACAGATTGAAGAGAAGGGATATGCCCGCAAATTCGCAGACGACGCGCGTACGCTCTTCAAAATAGGCATCCGATTCTCCACGAATTCCCGTTGCATCGATTCCTGGAAGGTTGCGTAGTCCCGAATATGTCTCAGAACTTGCAGCTGACGCTGAAGTTGACCGTGAAGGGGATGATGTAGGTGCCGGTAAAACAGGATTAATTTGTCCAAAACGAGAAGTTTTCCTACCTTTCCGGATGTTTTATTGGATGATTTGTTCCAGAAATGATTGCATATGCTTACGATTCTGCTTGCCCTGCTCGTCGCCGTTACGCCCGCACAGATTGTCTCCAGTGAGATGACCCGCTGTCCGGATGCCACTTATATGGATTTCCGGGAGGGGAAGAAGGTCTGGGACTATGCCACCGGACTGGAACTCAAAGCGTTTTTGGATGCATATGCGGAAGCCGCGTGCCCCCGCGCCGCGTTCGATTACGCCGAGCGCTGGTACGATGCGATGGTGGACGAAGATGGCGTGCCCTTCGGCTATAAGGTAGAGCGCTACAATATCGACCATATCTGTCCGGGGCGGACGCTCATCCCCCTGTATCAGGCGACGGGAAAGGAAAAGTACCGCAAGGCCCTGCAACTGCTGCACACGCAAATCAGCACGCAGCCCCGCACCGTCGAGGGCGGCTACTGGCACAAGGGCATCTATCCGCACCAGATCTGGCTGGACGGCCTGTATATGGGCGAGCCCTTCCTGGTGGAATATGCCGCGGCCTTCGGGACGGAAGCGCAGTTCCGCGAGGCCTGTGCCGAATCCATGCAGCAGTTCCTGACCGCGGCGAAGGTGACCTTCGATCCGGAGACGGGGCTGCTGCGCCACGCCTACGATGCGTCGCGCCAGATGTTCTGGTGCCATCCGGACACGGGGCAGTCGGCGCACTGCTGGGCGCGGGCGCTGGGCTGGTACTGCATGTCGGCGGTCGAGGTGCTGGAGACTGTCCCGGAAGATACGCCGGGGCGGGAAGCCCTGGTGGCGGAACTGCGGCGCATCATCGGCGTGCTTCCCCAATTTGCCGACAAAAAAAGCGGCATGTGGTACCAGGTCCTGGACCAGCCCGGCCGCAAGGGCAATTATCTGGAGGCCTCCGCCAGTGCAATGTTTACCTATGCCCTCTTGAAAGGCGTGCGGCTGGGTATCCTGGATGCATCGTTGGAGGAATATGCCCGGAGCTGCTGGGAAAACCTGCTGAAGACTTTTGTGACCTTCGACAAGGCGGGGCTGGTGAGCCTGAACCGCTGCTGCACGGTGGGCGGTCTGGGCGGCAAGGCGATGCGCAAGGGAGATTTCGCTTACTATATCAGCGAACCCGTCAAAAGCAACGATCCCAAGGGCATCGGCCCATTCATCTGGGCTGCCCTGGAGATGGAACGCCTGGGCACGGAGACCCGCTATGCCCATAGCTATACCGTTGCGCAGGACGGCAGCGGCGATTTCCTGACCGTCCAGGAGGCCGTGAACGCCTGCCCGGACTACAGCCACAAGGTCATCACCACGATCTATATCAAGGCGGGCCTGTACCGCGAATGCGTGACCATTCCGCACACCAAGTTCCGCCTGCATTTTATCGGCGAAGGTGCGGAAAAGACCGTCATCAGCTGGAACAAATATGCCCGCGGCTGCTGGCCGGGGACGGAGGACAAAATCGGCACCTCCGGCAGCGCAAGCGTCTATATCCATTCGAGTTACGTCACCTTCGAGGACATCGGTTTCGAGAATACCGCCGGCGAGGGGGAGGCCATCGGCCAGGCGGTGGCCGTATTTACCGACGGCGATTTCCTCTATTTCAAGCGCTGCCGTTTCATCGGCAACCAGGACACGCTCTACACCTACGGCAAATACGGCAAGCACGGCGGCGTCAAGCGCAACTACTACCTCGACTGCTACATCGAGGGGACGACCGATTTCATCTTCGGACCGTCGGTGTGCTGGTTCGAGCGCTGTACGCTCCATTCGAAGAAAAACAGCTACATTACCGCCGCGTCCACTTTCCCCGGGCAAAAATGGGGCTATGTCTTCCATCGCTGCACGCTGACGGCCGCTCCGGGCGTCGATGCCTGCTATCTCGGGCGGCCCTGGGGCGCCTTCGCGCGGACGGTCTTCCTCGAATGCGAAATGGGCGCGCACATCCGGCCGGAAGGCTGGCGCAACTGGAACAAGCCCGACAAGCCCAATACCGAGGCCAACTGCTACTACGCCGAGTGGGGCAATACGGGTCCCGGGGCCTCGACCGCGCGCCGCGTCTGGTGGGCCCGTCAGCTCACGGACGAACAGGCCGCCGAATATACCTTTGCCAATGTCATGTACCAGCCCCAGGACGGCATCGTCTGGGATCCTGAAAACAACTTTTAACCCCATGCGCACGCTGAAACTGATCGCCGCGACCCTGCTTTTTTCCGCCCTTCTCTCCTGCAAGGAGAAGGAGCCGGATCCGCCGACCCCTCCCACTCCTCCCGTTCCCACGGACCGTTATGCGGAGTTCAAGATTCCCGCCGCCGAGGAAGACGGCGTTGCCCGTGCCTTTCCCGGCGCCGAAGGCGGCGGTATGTACACCACCGGCGGCCGTGGCGGAAAGGTGATTCACGTGACGAACCTCTACGACAGCGGCGGCGGATCGCTGCGGGCTGCGCTCGAACAGAGCGGAGCGCGGACCATCGTCTTCGACGTGGCCGGCACCATTGAACTCAAGAGTGACCTCAAGATCAGCCGCGGGAACGTGACTATCGCCGGACAGACGGCTCCCGGAGACGGCATTTGTATCAAGAATTATGCGACGGTCATCAATGCCGGGAACGTGATCATCCGTTACCTGCGCTTCCGGCTCGGAGACCGTGCGCCCTGGTCGGAAGCGGACATCAAGGCGGGCAAGGCCGACGGCGAGGACTGCATCTGGGGCCGCTATCAGGAGAATGTCATCCTGGACCACTGCTCGATGTCCTGGAGCGTGGACGAGACGGCTTCCTTCTACGGCAACGAGAACTTTACGATGCAGTGGTGCCTGATTGCAGAATCGATGAAGAGCTGTCACCTGCATACCAAAGGCAACCACGGCTACGGCGGGCTCTGGGGCGGAAAGAACGCCTCGTTCCACCACAACGTGCTGGCACACCACGACAGCCGCAATGCCCGCATCGACCATCCGCACATCTACGAAAACCACAAGGCGCCCGCCCGCCGCGGCAACGTGGACCTGCGCAACAACATCGTCTACGACTGGGGAAGCAACAACTGCTACGGCGGCGAGGGCGGCTGGTTCAACCTGGTGAACTGCTACTACAAGCCGGGGCCGTCTTCTTCCGACCGCAAATACTTCGCGGATCTTTATGCCGTCTATTCCAGCTGCAGTACCTGTAATGAGAAGAACATCGAGCACGGCTACTGCTCGCTCCATATCGCCGGCAACGTACACGCCAAGTACGCTTCCATTTCCGGCGACAACACCACCGGCATCAACTGGCACAACGGTTCCGGCCACGCGAACTACAAGGCCCCGCTCGCCGCAGCGCTGTCTATCTCAGGCAAGGACGGCCGCGAAGCCTATGTCACCACCCATTCCGCCGATGACGCCCGTTCCGCTTTGGTGAAGTACGCGGGGGCCTCGCTCCGCAAGGATGCCGTCGATACGCGCATCCTCTCGCAGGTAGAGAAGGGGGAAGGCCGGATTATCAACGATATCGACGACGTGATTTCGCTCTACGGCGCCGCCTGGCCCACGCTCAGCGCGACGGACGAAGAAAAGGCGGCTGTGAAGGATACGGACGGCGACGGGATGCCGGACACCTTTGAGGACGAGTTCGGCCTGGACAAGGCGGATCCCGAGGACGGGAACGCCAAGACATTAGATAAGAATAAAAGGTATACCAATCTGGAAATGTATCTCCACTACCTCGTGCGCAGCATTACCGCGGCGCAGGTTGCAGGAGGTAGTTATAATGAAATGTGATAATTCCTGCAACGTTAGGGCACATTTACCCGGATAGGGTTGCGAAGCAACAAGTGCCCGTTGTTGCAGGAATTATTAAAAATATATTACATATGAAAAAAGTACTGATTTTTCTGGCAGTGGCCATTGCGATGGCTGCGTGCAGCGCTCCGGCGGAGCGCAAGGTGATGGCGCGTTTCGTGCCTGAACGCTACGACGATTTCATTTTTGAAAACAACCTGATCGTGGGCCGCTTCTACGGCCGCGCACTGGAGGCGGACGTGCCGGGCGGGAACCTGGTGTCTCCGGGCATCGATATCTGGGTAAAGTATCCGGGCGCCCTGATTGCGGACAGTCTGTACGCGAACCAGCTCGTGGGCAAGTCCTACCATAAGAACTGGGGTCTGGGCAAAGACTGCTACAAAGTGGGCAAGACCCTGGGTGCCGGGGCTTCCGCACCGGTAGGGGAGGCGGGCCTGCTCGCCCCGGACCATAACTTCCTCTCCTACGATATCCTGGAAGACGGACCGGAGAAGGTTGTCTTCGTGCTGCACTATGCGCCCTGGGAGGCGGAAGGCAAGACCATCTCCCTGGACAAGAAGGTAACGGTTACGCCGGACACCCATTTCTGCCAGGTGGAGGATACCTATATCTTTACAGGAGCGGACAGCCTGGAGATTGCGGCCGGCATCTTCCGTCATCCCGCACAGGAGACCATCGCCGAGGAACTGATGCTTCCCGACCGGTATGCCATCTGGGAAAAGGCCTCCGACCAGGGCGAGGAGCCTGAAGACGGGATGCTCGGCGTTGCGGTCTGCGTACCCGGCGCCACTTCCGTCCGCATCACGGAAGACGGCGTCCACGGCCTCTGCACCCGTTTCGTCCGTTCCGGCGAGCCCTTCGTCTACTCCTTCGGCTCTTGCTGGAGTGCGGGCGACCTCACCACCGCCGCCGACTGGTTCTCCGCCGTCCGCGCGCAATAGCTGCCGCCAGCCCGTTCGTCCATTGCCGGCCCTTGGCAGGTACAGCGAACACGACATTTTTGGCTGATTTTGAAGGATCCGCTGTACCCCGGGTGCAGTGGATCTTACGTTTTGTGCCATTTTTGACCGATCCGCTGTACCTGCCGAAAAAATCGGCTACCGCAGTCCGGTTAAATGTGTATGAAACGTACAAA